>VGTG01000068.1 GCA_016874795.1 Deltaproteobacteria bacterium
CGCGAGCCACGCCCACTCGTCGACGCCGAGCCACGCGGAGGCGCGGTCCCACGCGCCGGGCTGCGGCTCCGGTAGATCGGCCGCGCGTCGCGTCTGACGGAGGTTCGCCGCGACGTCGGGATCACGCGGCGAGAGCGCGAGGGCGCGCTCGTACCCGAGGACGGCCTCGCCGACGCGTCCGGCGCGAAGCTCGGCGTTCGCGAGATCGTAGAGGAGCGGTGCGGACGCGCCGCTCTGGTCGAGGATCGCACGGAAGCCGCGTGCGGCGTCGTCGTAGCGACCCTCCGCGAAAGCCGCGTTCGCCGCGTCGAAGGCGGCTCGAGGATCGAGCGCGGACGGCGGCTCGCTTTCCAGCGGGGCGGGCGCCGCCTGCGGAGCGTCGGCGGCGAGAGCCGTCGCTGGTCGAGCGAGGACACCCGCGACGGCGAGCGAGATCGCGCCCGCGACGCCCCACCGCCTCGTTCTCCGCGAGATCCTCATCGCTGCCTCCGGCTCGCGATCTCGGCGAGGACGCTCTCCACCTTCCTCTTCCACTCGCCGAGCTGGCCTGCCGCGTCCGCCTGCCCGCCGTAGGCGATCGCATCCGCCGCCTCGAAGATCGCGCGAACGGCGGCCTGCGCCTCCGGTCGATCCGTCAAGCGCTGCTCGATCTCGGGGCGTGTCAGGCTCGAGGCGACGCCGCCGCTCTGTGCCGCCACGCGCTCCTGGATCGCGCGACGGGCCGCGTCGAAGAACGCACCGACGTCGCGCGCGCGGATCGCCTCGTCCATCCGTCCGAGCTGGACCCTCAGCTCACGCTGCGCCGCGCGGTCGCGCACGTGCGCCTCGTCGCCCGCGAGGAGCCTCCGTCGCCGGGTCCACCAGAGCGTCGCCGCGAGCCCGAAGAGCGGCAGCGCCTGCAGCGCGAGGAACCACGGCTGCAGTGCAACGGGGCCGAAGCCGGAGCGGATCCTGCCGAGATCGATCTTGTTCGGCGCGATCTCGTACCCGTCGACGTCGACACCGGAGCCCGCGCTCGCTGCGCCGGCTGGGACGCCCGCGTGCCGAAGCCCGCCCGGCGTCGCGGAGATCTGCAATCCGATCGGCTCCGTCCGGAGCGTCACGTACCGGCGAGCCTTCGGGTCGAAGTACGAGAGCTCGCGTGCGGGGATGCCTTCGAGATCGGCGCGAAGCGGCATCACCGCTTGCTCGAACGTCTTGACGCCGCGGATGCCGAGGTCGTCCTTCTTCTCGAAGCGCGCGCTCGCGTCGTACGTCTTCCAGGACGCGCTGCCGTCGAGCGGCACCCATTCGAGCCGATCGAAGTTCCCCTCGCCGGAGATCGCCGCCGTGAACGTCACCGGATCGCCGACGAAGACATCGTGCGGCTCCGCGGACGCGGAGATCGTGAATCGCCCGATGCCGCCCGAGAAGCTCGCCGGCCGGCCGTTCTCGGGAAGTGCGGCGACGTGGAGGCTCTTCCTGTCGGAGCGGATCGGGATCTTCTCTTCGACGGCGTGGTACGAGAACGAGTCGAAGAACGAATCGAAGAAGGGATCGCCGAAGCGGCCGCGCTGGCGCGGCAGGCGTTTCGGAACGCGCGCGGTGATCTCGATCGAGGCGAGGAGCGGGATGTCGCCCGTGGTGATCGGGGAGAGCGCCGCGGGGAACGACACCTCCGTGTAGCGGACGCCGCCGCGGCGCACGATCGTCTGCTTCGGCTCCTGGTTCGCGGGACGCGAGAGCGTGAAGCCGTCGCCAACGAGCTCGGGCGGGCTCGCTTGCGTCACCTGGGTGCCCTCGCGCACGAAGAGGCGAAGCTCGATCGGCACGACCTCGCCGATGAAGAGCTCGCGCGCGGGGAGCCCCGAGATCTCGAGCAGGGCCACCTGCGCTTCGTCCGGCGCCGCCGGTGCTGCGGGCGCGGGCTCTGGGCCGCTCTTGCCGCGCGGCGCCGTCGCGCGTGGCGCCGGCGGCACGCGGCCCGGCTGGTACACGCTCAGATGGATCGGCGCGCTCGAGAGCGATTGCCCTGCGACGTGCATGCGGACGGCGGGGATCGTGAGCTGGCCGGTGCGCTCCGGACGGACCGAGAAGTTGTGGATGACCTCGCTGCTCATCGCGCCGTTCACGAACTGCATGCTCATCGTCTGCCCGAGGTGCCGAATCCCGAGCCCGTCGACGGCCGGGATCTGTGGCACCGGTGCCGATTGCACGCCCGTGATCGTGACGACGAGGCGCGCCTCCTGTCCGACCGCGATCTCCGGCGGCTCGAGACGAGCGTCGAGGCTCGGCGTCGCCTGGCCGCGAGCGAGACCGGGCGAGGCGAGGAGGGCCACGAAGAGCAGGGCGGAGGCGGAGAAGCGGAGGAGTCTCACCGGCTTCACCAGTTCCGCGGATCCTCGGCCTCGTCGGCCTGCTGCGACTTCGCCATCGGAAGCGGTATCGCTTCTTCGTCGCCGCGGAGCGAGTCGAGGAGCTCGCGCGCTTCGGCGGGGCTCATCCGGCCGGGCACCTTCGCCTCCTGCGACGGCTCGTTCGGCTCGTTCGGCTCGGGCTCCTGTCCGGGCTTCTCCTGCGGCTTTCCGGAGGCGTCTTGCTGCTCGGGCGGCTTCTTCTCGTCCTGCGGCTTCTCCTTCGGCTGCCCTTGCTGGTTCGAATCGTCGGGCTTCGGCGGCGAGGGCTCGGGCTTCGGCTGGTCGCCCTTCTGCTGCTCCTTCGACTCGTTCTGATCGGACTGGCCGTCCTGCGGCTGCTGCTCCTTCTTCTTCTCGTCGTCTTGCCCGGATTGCTGCTGGTCCTGCTTCTGCTCCTGGTCCTGCTTCTGCTCCTGGTCCTGCTCCTGATCCTGGTTCTGCTCGTTCTGATCCTGCTGGTTCTGCTCCTGGTTCTGCTGTTGCTGTTGCTGCTTCTGCAGCTCCTCGAGCCGGCGCGTCACGAGCTCCTTGTTGTACTTCGCGTCGGCGTCCTTCTCGTCGAGACGGAGCGCGGAGTCGTACGAGTCGATCGCCTGCTTCCAGGCGGCGATCGTCTGATCGGGGCTCGTCTCGACCGTCTGCTCGCCCGCGCGGAACTGCGCGTTGCCGAGGTCGTAGAAGGCGCGCTCGCGCAGGATCTCGTCCTCGGCGCGGAGCGCCTTCGCGAACGCTCCGGCCGCGTCGGCGAACGCGCCTGCGCGATACGCCGCGGCGCCTTGGTTGTATTCGAGCCGCGGGTCGTCCGCGCTCTCGGCGGCTTCGCGGAAGGCCACGGCCGCTTCCGCGTAGCTCTTCTCGTCGTAGAGACGAGCCGCCTCGTCCGGAGATTCCGCACGCGCGACGCGCGCGAAGGCGAGCCATCCGAGCAGGGCGATCGTCGCGAGTCCCGCGGCCGCCGCCTCCGTGGACACGGCGCGCCGTACGCGCAGCTCTCGCCGGCGCTCGCCGACGAATGGCTCGATCACGAGCAGGAGAAGCGCCGCGGCGAGCGGCCACTGGTAGCGGTTCTCCGGCACGCGCCGAAGCCGGGAGGCGAGGTCCGCGCGCGGGATCGGCTCGATCGCGCGCAGGGCGATCTCCTGGATCCCCTCGCCGCGCCGTCCGAGCGGAACGTAGAAGCCGCCGGTCACCTCGGCGATCCGGCGAAGCGTCTTCTCGTCGAGGCGTGACTTGACGATGCGTCCCTCCGCGTCCTTCACGAAGGTGCTCGCGCCGTCCTCGCCAGGGACGGGGATCAGCTCTCCTGCGGGTGTGCCGACGCCGACGGTGAAGATCTTGACGCCCGCCTTCGCGGCCTGCTCCGCGGTGGCGACGGCGTCTCCGCGGAGATCCTCTCCGTCGCTCAGCAGCACGAGCAGCTTGACGTTCTTGCCCTCGCTCTCGAGCGCCTTCTCGGCGACGGCGATCGCGCTCCCGATGTCGCTCCCGGGAGCGGGGATGATCCCCGGCTCGAGCGCCTCGAGTGAGTCGTGGAACGCATTCTGGTCGAGGGTGAGCGGGCACTGCAGGAAAGCAGTGCCCGCGAAGGCGATGAGACCGACTCGGTCGCCGCCGAGACGTGCGACCAGGTCGTCGACGGCGAGCTTCGCTCGCCGCAAGCGGTTCGGCTGCACGTCCTCCGCGAGCATGCTCCGCGAGACGTCGACGGCGATCAGCACGTCGACGCCGCGACGACGCGTCTCCTCCCAGCGAAATCCGACCTCGGGCCCGGCGAGGGCAAGGAAGGCGAGCCCGACCGCCGTGAGGACGAGGACACGCTTGACGATTCGCCGCGCCGGCGAGGCGGTCGCGGTCAGGTCGCCGAGGAGCTGTCGCGCCGCGAAGCGCTCGAGGTCGAGACGCCGGCGCGCGTCGGCGGCGCGCAGGGCCAGCGCGAGCACCGCGATCACGACCGCGCCGCCGACGAGCCAGAGAGGCGCTGCGAAGCTCACGGCAGCCTCCGCAAGCGCGTCTCGGAGAGGAGCAGCTCGAGCGCGAGGAAGAGGAGGCCCGCGAGGAGCGGCGCGAGGTACAGATCGCGATAGCGCTCGAACTGCTTCAGCGTCGCGGTCGTCTTCTCCATCTCGTCGATCTGCGCGTAGATCCGCGCGAGCGAGTCGGTGTCCGTTGCGCGGAAGAAGGTGCCGCCGGTGCGGTCTGCGACCTTCTGCAGCGTTTCGGGATCGGCCTCGACCTCGGCCGTGACGATGCGCTCGCGTCCGAAGCGGTCGGTCACCGGGATCGGCACCTCGCCGCCCTTGCCTGCGAGGATCGTGTGCACGCGAAGGCCGAGCGCGCGCGCCGCCTCCGCCGCGGTGAGCGGGCTGACCTTGCCCGCGTTGTTCACGCCGTCCGTCAGGAGGATCACGACGCGCGACTTCGCCTCGCGGTCGCGCAGGCGATTCGTCGAAGCGGCGATCGCGGAGCCGATCGCGGTGCCGTCCTCGACGAGGCCGATCTCCATCCGCTCGAGGTTCTTCCGCAGCCAGTCGTGATCGAGCGTGAGCGGGCTCACGAGGTAGGGTCGTCCCGCGAAGGCGACCAGCCCGATGCGGTCGCCGGGGCGCGCGTCGATGAACTCCTCGACGACGACGCGCGCGACGTCGAGCCGGTTCGCCGGCTTCCCTTCGAGCTCGAAGTCGAGCGCCTTCATCGAGCCGGAGACGTCGATCGCGAGCAGGATGTCGATGCCGCTCGTCTCGACCTCGCCGGCTCCGAGCCCCTGCTGCGGCCGGGCGAGGGCGACGACGAAGAGGCCGGCGACGAGCGCGCGGAGCGCGAGCCGGAGGCCCCCGGCTCGCGCTCTCCGGACGCGCCCGAGGCCGCGCACGAGCTCCGCGGACGGATAGAGGAGGGCAGCGGCTGGTCCGACGCGGCTCCGCGCCAGGAAGAGAGCCGGAAGGCCGGCGAGGAGCCAGAGAAGCTCCGGGCTCGCGAACCTCACGCGCGCTTCTCCTCGCCGTCCGTCGGGCGCGTCTGCTCGACGAAGCGGAAGGCCGTGCCGAGAAGCGATTCCATCTCCGGCACGGTGAGCGGGTGGCGTGCGAACTTCGCGAGGTCCGTCTCGCGGAGGAACGTCTCGAGTGTCGGGAGATGGCTCTCGAGCCCCGGCGCGGGAGAGCGGACGACCTCCCGGAGAAACTCGTCCGTCGTCCGGCGCGGCGCGTGCGCCGCGAAGCGGGCCTCGATGTACTCGCGGACCGCGTCCGAGACCTCGCCGCCGAATGCGCGCACGCGATCGGGAACCATGAGCGCCCGAGCGCGCTCGAGACGCGCGAGGGCGACCGCGTCGGCGGGAGGACGAGGCGGTGGTGCGGCCGGGCGCCGCAGCCGTCGCACGAGGAGAGCGAGCGCCGCAAGCAACACGAGAGCGGCGAGGCACCAGAGGACGAGCGTCCACGGCGAGCCGATCTCGACGAGTCCGCGGATGTCGCGGATGTCCTCGGCGCCGTCGGGCGACGCGAGGGCCGTGGTGGGAGCCGGCTCGCTCATCCGCGGCGCGCCGCGCGCGTCCGGAAGAAGCGCCGGAGCGGCGCGAGGTAGGGATCCTGCGTGTCGATGTCGAGCGCGTCGATGCCGGTCGCGCCGAAGAGCTGCCGCAGCGCGCGGCGGCGCGCGTCGGCTTGCTCCGCGAAGCGCTGGCGGACATTCTCGTCGCCGGTGTCGATCTCGAGCTGCTCGCCCGTCTCCGCGTCCTCGAGCGTGACTCGTCCGATCCGCGGTAGCTCGCTCTCGCGCCGGTCCCCGACTCTGAGCGCGACGAGGTCGTGACGCCGGTGCACGAGCTGCAGGGCGCGCCGGAGCTCCTCTCCGCGCCCCAGCGCTTCGCCGGGAACGAGGAAGTCCGAGAGGAGGAACGCGATCGCGTGCCGGCGCACGACGCGGTGCGCGAAGCGCAACGCCTGCACGAGGTCCGTGCCGCGTCGGCGCGGTGTGAAGAACAGGATCTCGCGGACGACGCGCAGCACGTGTCGCCGGCCCTTCTTCGGAGGAAGGTACTGCTCGATCTCGTCCGTGAAGAGGATCAGGCCGACCTTGTCGTTGTTGCGGATCGCCGAGAACGCGAGGACGCTCGCGACCTCGGCGGCGCGCTCGCGCTTGCTCTGCGCTGTCGAGCCGAAGTGCCCTGAGGCGGAGAGATCGACGAGCAGGAGGATCGTGAGCTCGCGCTCCTCGCGGTACTTCTTGACGAACGGCCGGCCGGTACGCGCCGTGACGTTCCAGTCGATCGAGCGGATCTCGTCGCCCGGGACGTATTCGCGCACCTCGTCGAAGTCCATCCCCCGTCCCTTGAACACGGAGTGGTACTGTCCCGCGAACGTGTCGCGGGCGAGCCGGTTCGTGCGGATCTCGACCTGCCGCACCTTCTCGAAGATCTCGCGCGTCTCGGCCGAGGTCATGCGTCAGGGAACGGGGATCGTGTCGAAGATGCGGCCGACCATCGCCTCGCTCGTGAGGCCCTCGGCTTCGGCTTCGTAGCTCGGCACGAGGCGGTGACGTAGCACGTCGAGTCCGATGGTCTTGACGTCCTGCGGCGTGACGTAGCCGCGTCCCTCGAGGAACGCGTGCGCCTTCGCGGCGAGGGTCAGATAGATCGTCGCGCGAGGCGAGGCGCCCATCTGGACGAGGCCCTCGAGCTGGACGCCGAGAGCGCGCGGCTCGCGCGTCGCGTGCACGAGGTCGACGACGTATTCCTTCACCTTGTCGTCGACGTAGATGTCGTCGACGACGCGCCGCGCGGCGACGAGATGGGCCGGGTCGAGGATCGGCTGTACCTCCGGAAGCGGGCCCGAGTGCGCCATGCGCTCGAGGATTTCGCGCTCCTCCGCGCGGCTCGGGTACGAGACGACGACCTTCAGCATGAAGCGGTCGACCTGTGCTTCGGGGAGCGGATACGTGCCCTCCTGCTCGATCGGGTTCTGCGTCGCGAGCACGAGGAAGGGGTCGGGGAGGGGGAAGGTCTCCTCGCCGATCGTCACCTGGCGCTCCTGCATCGCCTCGAGGAGGGCGCTCTGCACCTTGGCCGGGGCGCGGTTCACCTCGTCCGCGAGGACGAGGTTCGCGAAGATCGGCCCGTGCTTCGTGACGAAGCCGCCGTCGCGCGGGTTGTAGATGAGAGTGCCGACGATGTCTGCGGGAAGCATGTCCGGCGTGAACTGCAGGCGGTGGAACTGCCCGCGGATCGCCGCTGCGAGCGTCTTCAGCGAGAGCGTCTTGGCGAGGCCGGGGACGCCTTCGAGGAGGACGTGCCCGTTCGCCAGAAGGGCGACGAGCAGACGGTCGATCAGCGACGACTGACCGACGATGGTGCGTGCAATCTCGCGCCGGAGCGGATCGACCCAGCTGCCGGCCTGGCGGACGGAGTCCGTGATCTCCTGGATGCTTTTCTGCATGTCACTGTTCAGCGATGGCGAGGGAGATCCCGAATGTCAAACGATCGCCGGGAGGGGCGCCGCCCCTCTCCTCCACGCGCCGAAGCCTGAGCTGCGCCTCCTCTCCCCGCTCGCTCGCGCTCGGCCGCGCGCTGCGCGCGGAGGTTCGTGCTTGGAAGGACCGAGGGGATCGGATAAGCGGTGCCGCGATGGCGAGCGGAACGGGGCGGCGCACCATTGCGGTGACGGGATCGGCTTCCGGGATCGGCGCCGAGGTGCGCCGGCAGCTCGAAGGAGGAAACGCGCGTGTGATCGGCGTCGACCTTCGCGGACAGGAGGTCGAGGCGGATCTCGCAACGCCTGCGGGACGAAGTACCGCGATCGCCGCCGTCCGGGACGCATGTCGCGGCGCGCTCGATGGGCTCGTCTGCTGCGCCGGGCTCGGTCCCCAGTTCAAGCCCGCCGAGAGCATCGTCTCCGTGAACTACTTCGGCGCGGTGGCGCTCTTCGACGGGCTCCGCGAGATCCTCGCCGGCGGAAGCGACCCGGCCGCGGTCGCGGTGTCCTCGAACTCGGCTTCGATCTCGCCCGGCGCGGACGGCCCGATCGCGGCGGCGTGCCTCGAAGGCGACGAAGCCGCCGCGACGGCCGCCGCGAGCGGCAACGGGGTCGCGGCATACTCGTCTTCGAAGCTCGCGCTCGCGCGCTGGGTCCGGCGCAACGCGGTCGCCGCGCCGTGGGCCGGAGCGGGAATCCGATTGAACGCTGTCGCTCCGGGGGCGACGCTGACGCCGCTCCTCCAGGGTGGTCTCGACGACGAGAAGCTCGGTCCGGCGATTCGCGGGCTGCCGATTCCTCTCGGCGGCGTCGGCAGTCCCGAGCAGATCGCGAGCGCGATCGTCTTCCTCCTCGGTCCCGAGTCGACCTTCTGCTGCGGCACGATCCTCTTCGCCGACGGGGGCTCCGACGCGCTCATCCGACCGAACGCGATCTAGTGCACCGCCGTCGAGATAGCGTCAGCATCTTGCGGCCCCTCGACGCCCCTCGCGGCGTCACACCTTCTCGAAATATGCCAGATATTCCTTCGTCGGCGTTCCTTGCGAGGGACGCCGATGAACGGCAATCTGCTTGACGCTATCTCGACGGCGGTGCGCTAGTCTGAAATCGACTTTCATTTTCATTTTAAACTTGGTCTTTACGCTGGCGGCACGCCGTGCTAGCGTCGACGCAGTCGATCGGAGGGTGAGGGCATGAAGGGGAACAAGAAGGTCATCGACGCGCTGAACGAGATCCTCACCGGTGAGCTCACCGGGGTGAATCAGTACTTCGTGCACTCCCGGATGTGCCGGAACTGGGGCTACGAGCGGCTCGCAAAGAAGAGCTACGACGAGTCGATCAGCGAGATGAAGCACGCGGACGACCTGATCGAGCGGATCCTCCTGCTCGAGGGCATCCCGAACATGCAGCGCCTCTGGAAGGTCTCCGTCGGTGAGACTCCCGTCGAGCAGCTCCGCCTCGACTTGGCGCTCGAGATCGACGCGGTGAAGCGTCTCAACGACTCGATCAAGCTCGCGCGCGACGCCGGCGACAACGGGACGGTCGAGCTCCTCGAGGACATGCTCACGTCGGAAGAGGAGCACGTCGAGTGGCTCGAGGCGCAGCTCGAGCTCGTCCGGCAGCTCGGCGACAAGATCTACCTCTCGCAGCAGATTCACTCCTAGAGAGGCGCGCTGCCCCTCTCCACGCGGCCAAGCCTAAGCTGCGCCTCCTCTCCCCGCTCGCTTTCGGCCGCGCGCGATGCGCGCGGAGCGGGTTGCGGCGGACTGGTCAAGGCAGAGGAGGCTTTGTAGTCTCCTGCCGCGATGGCGGTCCTGACCAGTCGGCTCGATCCGAGCGCCGAAGGCTTCCGGGAGAACGCATGCCGGATGCGCGAGGCGCTGGCGCAGATCGACGCCTTTCTGGAGCAGGCGCGCGCCGGCGGCGGCGAGCGCTACGTCGCGCGTCACCGGGCCCGCGGCAAGCTCCTCGCGCGCGAGCGCATCGAGCGGCTGCTCGACCGCGATTCTCCCTTCCTCGAGCTCTCGCCCCTCGCGGCGAACGGCACCGAGTACGTCGTCGGCGCGAGCGTCGTGACCGGCGTCGGCGTCGTCCGCGACGTCGAGTGCGTGATCGTCGCGCACGACCCGACGGTGCGCGGCGGTGCGACGAATCCCTACTCCCTGAAGAAGGGCATGCGCGCGATGGACATCGCGCGCCAGAACCGCCTCCCGATGATCCAGCTCGTCGAGTCGGGCGGCGCGGACCTTCCCCGGCAGGCCGAGATCTTCGTGCCGGGCGGAGCGACGTTCCGGAACCTGACCCAGCTCTCCGCGATGGGGATCCCGACGATCGCTCTCGTGTTCGGTAACGCAACCGCGGGCGGCGCCTATCTCCCCGGTCTCTGCGACTACGCCGTGTTCGTGCAGGGACGCGCGAAGGTGTTTCTCGGTGGCCCGCCGCTCGTGAAGATGGCGACGGGAGAGGTCGCGGACGACGAGGAGCTCGGCGGAGCGGAGATGCACTCGCGGGTGTCGGGGGTCGCGGACTTCCTCGCGCGTGACGAGGAGGACGCGCTCCGACTCGGCCGCGACATCGTCGCGCGCCTGAACTGGCGGAAGCGCGGCCCCGGCCCATCGCTCCCCGCGGACGAGCCGCTCTACGATCCGGAGGAGCTCCTCGGCCTCGCCGCGATGGACCTGAAGCAGCCGATCGACGTGCGCGAGGTGATCGCGCGCATCGTCGACGGCAGCCGCTTCGACGAGTGGAAGCCTCTCTACGGGCCGAGCCTCGTGACCGGCTGGGCTTCGATCCACGGGTTTCCGATCGGGATCCTCGCGAATCATCGCGGCGTCCTCTTCTCGGAAGAGGCCGAGAAGGCGGCGCAGTTCATCCAGCTCGCGAACCAGAGCGCGGTGCCGCTCGTCTTCCTGCAGAACACGACCGGCTACATGGTCGGCAAGGATTACGAGCAGCGCGGGATGATCAAGGACGGCGCGAAGATGATCAACGCCGTAGCGAACAGCCGCGTTCCACACGTGACGCTGGTCCTCGGCTCGAGCTACGGGGCCGGCAACTACGGGATGTGCGGCCGCGCGTACGACCCGCGGTTCCTGTTCTCCTGGCCGAACAGCAAGACCGCCGTGATGGGGCCCCAGCAGCTCGCGGGCGTGCTCTCGATCGTCGCGCGCGAGGCCGCCGAGTCGGCGGGGCGTCCGTACGACGACGAGAAGGACGCGGAGATGCGCCGCTTCGTCGAGGCGCAGATCGAGCGCGAGTCGCTCGCGCTCTACAACACGGCACTTCTCTACGACGACGGCATCATCGATCCGCGCGACAGCCGTACCGTGCTCGGCATCGCGCTCTCCGCTTGTCACTCGGCCGAGGTGGGCGGAACGCCGGGCTACGGCGTCTTCCGGATGTGACCGTGAGCGTTCCGCGAAGGCCGATCCGGAAGCTCCTCGTCGCGAACCGCGGCGAGATCGCACGGCGCATCCTGCGCTGCTGCCGCGAGCGCGGGATCGCTTCGGTCGCCGTGTTCTCGGACGCCGACCGCGAAGCGCCATTCGTCGCCGAGGCGGACGAGGCGGTCCGCATCGGCGGCGCTTCCGCGGCGAGCTCGTACCTTCGCGGCGAAGCCGTCGTCGCCGCGGCGCGGCGCACCGGCGCGGATGCGATCCATCCCGGATACGGCTTCCTTTCCGAGGACGCGGCGTTCGGCAAGCTCTGCGAGGACGCGGGCCTCGCGTTCATCGGCCCGCCGCCGGCGGTGCTCGCCTCGCTCGGCTCGAAGATCGAGGCGAAACGGATCGCGGTGGAAGCCGGCGTTCCCGTCCTTCCGGGCGGAATGCTGACCGGCGATGCCGCGACGGACGATCGCGTCGCCGCGGAGATCGGCTTCCCGGTCCTCGTGAAGGCCTCGGCTGGAGGCGGCGGTCGCGGCATGCGCGTCGTCGAGTCGGCGCAGGCGCTCGAGCGCGCGGTCGCGACGGCGCGGCGCGAGGCCGCGCGCGGGTTCGGCGACGATACGGTCTTCCTCGAGCGCTACCTCGCGGCGCCGCGGCACGTCGAGGTGCAAATTTTCGGGGACGCGCACGGCGACGTCGTGCACCTCTTCGAGCGCGAGTGCTCGATCCAGCGCCGGCATCAGAAGATCCTCGAGGAGTCGCCTTCGGTCGCGGTGGACGAGGCGCTGCGCGAGCGGCTCGGAGCCGCCGCGCTCGCGGTGGCGCGGGCCGTTGGATACGTCGGTGCCGGAACCGTCGAGTTTCTGCTCGACGGTGAGGGCGGCTTCTACTTCCTCGAGGTGAACGCGCGCCTCCAGGTCGAGCATCCCGTGACCGAGGCGCTGACGGGGCTCGATCTCGTCGCCCTGCAGCTCGAGGTCGCGGAAGGGGCACCGCTGCCCGAAGCCGCGCGCACGCCCCTTCGAGAAGGCCACGCGATCGAGGTGCGGCTCTGCGCGGAGGATCCCGCGGGGGGGCTCCTTCCGACGACGGGGACGGTGCACCGCTTCGCGGTGCCGGACGTGCCGGGCGTGCGCGTCGACTCGGGTGTCGTCGACGGCTCGGTCGTCGGCCCGCACTACGACTCGATGATCGCGAAGGTGATCGCACACGGACCGACGCGTGAAGTCGCGACTGCGCGGCTCGCGACGGCGTTGCGTGGCCTTCGCGTCGACGGGCTCCGCACGAACCGCGATCTCCTCCTGGGGGTGCTCGAGAGTGACGAGTTTCGCCGCGGCATCACGGACACGCGGTTCCTCGAGCGCCATCCACCCGCGGAGCTCGCGCGTCGAACGGGCGGGGAGGGCACGGATCGCCTGCATGCGCTCGCGGCGGCGCTCCTCGACCAGTCGGAGAGGCGTGCGGAGGCGCACGTCCTCCCGCACGTTCCGTCCGGATGGCGCAACGTTCCTTCGGTGTTCCAGACGGAGTCGTTCCGCGCGGACGGCGTGACGATCGAGGTCGAGTACCGATTCGTCCGCGGCCGCCTCGAAGCGCGCGTGAACGGCGAGACGCTCGAAGGCGTCGAGGCGCGTGTCCTCGGGCCGAGCCGGATCGAGCTCGAGGTCGACGGCGTGCTCCGGCGGATCGAGGTCGAGCGGCACGGAGCACATGCCTACGCGCAGAGCTCGCTCGGGCGCTCCGAGCTCGAGGTCGTCCCGCGCTTCGCGGAGGTCGCCGCGGAGTCCGCTTCCGGATCGCTCTGCGCGCCGATGCCGGGGACGGTGGTCCGCGTCGCCGCGCGCGAGGGCGAGATCGTCGAAGCCGGCGCGGACCTCGTGGTGCTCGAAGCGATGAAGATGGAGCATCACATCCCCGCGCCGCATCGCGGCCGCGTGCGCGCCGTGCGCATTCGGCAGGGGGACACGGTCGCCGCGGGGCAGGTGCTCGTCGAGATCGAGCCGCCGGAGGCCGAGGAATCGGGAACCGCGAAGGAATCACCGAAGGACGCGGCGAAGGAATCACCGAAGGACGCGCCGAAGGAATCGCCGAAGGGGTCGATGGATGGCTGAAGACGAGATCCTCTGGGAAGCCGAAGACGGCGTCGCCTGGCTGACCATCAATCGCCCGCAGGCGCGGAACGCGATGAACAAGGCCGTCCGCGACGGGCTCTGGACCGGTCTGCGCAACTTTGCGCTCGACCCGGACCTGCAGGTCCTCGTCCTCACCGGTGCGGGCGACGAGGCGTTCTCCGCCGGGGCCGACCTGAAGGAGATGGCCGCCCTCGGGCTCGAGGTTCCGCCGCCGGACTTCGCGCCGCTCCTCGGCCGGAACCTGCAGATCGACAAGCCCGTGATCGCGGCCGTGAACGGGATCGCGTACGCGGGCGGCTTCTGCCTCGCGCAGATGTGCGATCTCTGCATCGCTTCGGAGAACGCGCGCTTCGGAGTGACGGAGGCGCGCTGGGGCAGGGGGGCGCCGTGGGCGGCGCCGTTGCCGTGGCTGATCCCGCCGCGCGTCGCGCTCGAGCTCTTGATGACGGCGGAGCCGATCGATGCGCAGCGCGCGCATGCGATCGGTCTCGTCAATCGAGTCGTGCCACTCGCGAGCCTGCGCGACGAGGCCGCGCGCATGGCGAAGACGATCGCCGCTAACGCGCCGCTCTCCGTGCGTGCCTCGAAGGCTCTCGTCTATGCGGCTGCGGAGCGCGGTCTGCAAGCGGCGTACGACGAGGGCGACCGTCTCTTCGAGACGGTCTACCGAAGCGCCGACGCGCAGGAGGGACCGCGCGCGTTCCGGGAGAAGCGAGCGCCGCGCTGGCAGGGGCGCTGACGATGGCGCGGCCGCTCCGCATCGCGAACTGTAGCGGGTTCCTCGGCGACCGCCTCGACGCCGCGCGCGAGATGGTGGAAGGTGGCCCGATCGACGTCCTGACCGGCGACTACCTCGCCGAGCTCACGATGCTGATCCTGTGGAAGGCGCGCGCGAAGGATCCGGGCGCGGGCTACGCCTCGACATTCCTCCGGCAGATGGAGGAGGTGCTGGGCATCTGCGTCGATCGCAAGATCCGCGTCGTCGCGAACGCGGGCGGTCTGAACCCGGCGGGTCTCGCGGAGCGCCTGCGCGCGCTCGCGGACAAGCTCGGCATCCGCGTTCGCATCGCGCACGTCGAGGGAGACGACCTGCTGCCGCGTCTCGACGAGCTCGCGGAGGCGGGTGTCGTGCTGCGGAACGCGGACACCGGTCGAACGCTCGACGAGGCGCCTTCCGCGCCGGTGACGGCGAACGCGTACCTCGGCGGCTTCGGCATCGCGCGCGCTCTCGCGGAGGGCGCGGATGTCGTCGTGTGCGGGCGCGTCACGGACGCTTCGCTCGTCGTCGGTCCCGCGGTGTGGCACTTCGGCTGGAAGCGGGACGACTGGGATCGTCTCGCCGGAGCCGTCGCGGCGGGACACGTGATCGAGTGCGGTCCCCAGGCGACCGGCGGGAACTACAGCTTCTTCGCCGAGGTGCCGGGGCTCGAGCATCCCGGCTTTCCGATTGCGGAGGTGTACGAGGACGGCTCGATCGTGATCACGAAGCACCCGGGAACGGGTGGACTCGTCTCGGTCGGGACGGTCACGGCGCAGCTCCTCTACGAGATCGGCGCGGCGCGCTACGCGAACCCGGACGTCGTCGCGCGCTTCGACACGATCGAGCTCGCGCAGGAGGGGCCGGACCGCGTGCGGCTCTCCGGCGTCCGCGGCGAGCCGGCGCCGGGCGAGACGAAGGTGTGTCTCAACTTCCTCGGTGGCTTCCGCAACTCGATGACCTTCATCCTGACGGGTCTCGACGTCGAGGAGAAGGCGGCCCTCGCGCGCCGTACGCTCTTCGCGGCGCTGGGCGGCGAGAGCCGCTTCGCCGAGGTCGACGTGCGCCTGATCCGCTCCGACAAGCCCGACGCGGCGAGCAACGAGGAGGCGACGGCGCTCTTGCGCGTGACGGTGAAGGATCCGGATCCCGCGAAGGTGGGACGGAGCTTCGCGAACGCGGTGATCGAGATGGCGCTCGCGAGCTACCCCGGGTTTTCGTGCACGACGCCGCCGACGAACGAGACGCCGTACGGGGTGTACTGGCCGGCTCTCGTGCCGGCGAGGCTCGTGCCGGAGGTGGTGGTGCATCACGATGGGAGGCGGGAGGAGGTGGCCGCGGGCGGGGCCGCGGGCGGGAGCGGGGTGAAGGCAGCGGCGGAGGCTTCTTCCCCGATCGGTTCGACTTTCGTCGGCGAGGTCGAGAAGCGGCCGCTCGGTGTCTTGGCTGGAGCGCGTTCGGGCGACAAGGGTGGGAACGCGAACGTGGGGTTCTGGACGCGGGATGCGCGTTCCTTCGAGTGGTTGCAGTCGTTCCTGACGGTGGAACGTTTGCGCGCGCTGTTGCCGGAGGCGCGCGATCTGGCGATCGAGCGGCATCCGTTGCCGAACTTGCTCGCGCTGAACTTCGTCGTGCACGGGTTGCTGGGGGACGGTGTCGCGGCGTCGACGCGGCCGGATCCGCAGGCGAAGGGGCTCGGGGAGTATCTGCGGTCGAGGGTGGTGGAGATCCCGAAGGAATTGCTCGCGGCGCGTTCAGGAGGCGGTTAGGTTCGCGGGTTGTGAGCGATCGAGTCTTGGGTCATCGTTCGAAAGAAGATCGCCCCATTCGAGATAGATTGTGATTGATATGCGCGCGCGGATGGAGGTAAGCTCACGCAGTGTCATCGACGAGTCAGCTCACCTTCGATGAGTTCCGTCGACGTTCGGGCTGGGGTGGGCCGCGGGTCGGGCCCGGTCGTCCGCGCGGGGATCGCTCGCGAGTCGTTCACCGCCGTCGACCCGAGTTTCACAGCCCGTGCCCGTTCGAAGCGATTCGTCGATCTTGCCACGGTGACCGCGCAGCGATAGTCGGGACGCATGAGCGTTGCGGTTCCTCTCGACGGGCTCCGCGCCGCGATCGCCGAGCGCGGCGGCGGGGCGTATCTGCTCACGGTTTCCGACGACGGGCGGCCGCATACGGTGCACGTGCCCGTGCGGTGGGACGGCGATGCCCTCGCGGCCTCCGCCGGGAAGACGAGCGCGCGGAACGCGATGACGCGGTCGGCGGTGGCTCTCATTTTTCCGGTGCGAGACGGCGGCGACTACAGCTTGATCGTCGACGGAACCGCGGCCGCCTCGGACGTCGCCGAAGGGCGCGTCCTCCGGATCACGCCGACGAAGGCGGTCCTTCATCGAGCCGCGGCGATTCCAAATCCCGAGTCGTCGTGCGAGGCCGACTGCGTTCCGATCCTCCCATCGACGACGCGCTCCGCAAGCTGAGCTGAGCTCAGCCGCGAGGCACCCCATGAAAGCCTGGCGCGTCCACGGATTCGGCGAGCCGCGCGATGTCCTCCGGAAGGACGAGGACGAAGCCCTGCTGGAAGCAGCTCGGCTCTCCGGCGAATCCGAAGGGCTTCAAGTACTCCGATCGCGAGCGCTCGCCGGACGGGCTCGACAGTGTGCAGGTCCTCGCGGGCGAAGCGGGCAAGGCGAAGGCGAGCGTCGGTGGGAAGGGTGCTGCGCTCGAAGCTTCGGGAACGTTTGCGACGCTTCCGCTGCCGCTTCCGGTCGTCGCGCAGCTCCAGACGACCGGCGCGTGCTGGGAAGCGAGCTACGCGACCGCAGGCGCGAACGACGACTTCACCTTCAAGGCGAAGTGATCCGCGCGAGCGACTCGGCCGCGATGCTCAGGCGGAGGGCCGGGTCGCATTCAGATCGAACCGGATGTTCCCGATCACCGTGCAGCGCACGCACGGATGATCGGAGTCCGTCCGGATCGTCGCCTTCCCCCGGGAGAAGCGGCGCACGTGTCGCCGCGCGGTGCGGTAGCTGCGTCCGTTCCACAACGCCGACCAGCGCTCCGCGAACACGTTACCGAAGTCGTCGGCCTGATCCTCGATCGCACAGCAGGGCGAGACCGAGCCCTCCGGGTTGATCGTCATCCCGGCCCACGGCCACTCGCAGAAGCCCGGCGTGTCGCCGGGCCGCGCGCGGATCAGCGCGTGACCCTCGACGCTCTCGGGACGGATCCACTGCACGAGCGCGCGTCCGACCATCCCCGCCGCGCGCGCAGCGTCGGCTGGCGAGTCGATCATCGCGAGGAGGTCGCGGAGATACGCGCTTCGCAAGATCTGCGTCGGGCGGAAGCGCCGCACGCGCAGCGCCTGCGACGAGCGCACGCCCTTGTTCGGCATCGGTGCCGGTCCTTCCGGCTCCGGGCCGGGCGGCACGGGATAGAGCTGGAACCGCGGATCGCGCGGCATCCACGCGGCGAGGAACGGCTCGTCCGTCGGCAGGTACGGCGGCTTGATGCGCACGTCGTCCGCGCCGCGCGCGCGCGCGAACTCCTCGACGCGGTCGACCTCGTGCTCGTTGTGGCGGAACACGAGGAACTGCCAGATGATCCGCGGTGTCGGGCTCGCGAGCTCGTGGCGCTTCCGCACGAGCGTCTCGAGGTTCGCGAGCACGCTCTCGAGCCGGCCGCCAACGCGGTAGCGCTCGTAGGTCTCCTGCGTCAGCCCGTCGACGGAGATGGAGATCACGTCGAGACCCGAGCGGACGAGCTTCTCCACCGTCTCCTCGGAGACGTGATTGAAGTTCTCGTGCAGCTCGAGCGAGATCCCGTGCCGCTTCGCCTCGGCGATCATGTCCGGAAGCCGCCGGTTGAAGAGCGACTCGCCCCAGTTCATCAGCTCCATGCGGATGACGTACGGCCCGACGCGGTCCATGAACTTCTTGAAGTGGTCGAAGTCCATCATCGCCTTGTTGCGCGTGCCCTTGTTGGCGCCGGTCGGGCAGAACGGGCAGTGGAGCTGGCAGAAGTTCGACGGATCGAGCGTGAGCCAGTACGGGTGGCCGCCCCACATCCGCGTCGCGCCGCGTCCCATCAAAAATTGCACCCAGAGATAGTTTGCGAGCTTCCGGTAGAGTCGCTCCCGCCAGAGGCGCTCGACGACCGACAGCTCGGCGTGCGGGAGGACGCGGCGGCGGACGTCGCGCAGGAAGCCCTCGAAGCCCTCGGAGCGGCCGGCGCGGCCGGCGCGTTCGGCGCGTTCGCTCACGCGGCGACCTCCACGCGCGCGTCGTCGAGCCGGACGAGATCCATCTCCGCCTCGCCCATCATCCGGCAGCCCGCGAGACGAACCCAGGAGCGATGGCGTGCGACGACGCAATGCTTGCGCGGCGCCCGGAAGCAGCCTCGCTCGACGCGGATCAGCGACCAGTCGGTCGCGGCGACGCCTTCGCCGGACTCGTCCTCGACCTCGACGAGATGAGCGCGCGCGCCCTCGCAGCAGACGACGCTGCCGCGTGAAGCGGCGATCGTCCCGCGCGTCCACGAAAGCCGCGACGTGCCCCAGGCCCAGAGACCGAACTCGGAGCCGACGCAGCAAGAGTCCTCGCCGAAGGCGAAAGCGTCGTCGAACGTCTGGACCGTGAAGTGAGGCGCACCCTCGAGGACCGTGTGGCGGAAGCGCGCTTCGCCCCGACCGAAGCAGGTCATGCCGCCCCAGGCAGGCTCTCCGGGGCCACCGATCCGCACGGGCTCCGCCTTCGTTCCCTCGATCTCGAGCCGGCCGCAGACGACGAGGGCGCAGAGCTCGCGCATCGTCGCCTCGACCGAGTCGCCCGAAGGCGAGCGCCAGAAGACGGAGCACGCCCAGCGCGGTCGCGCCGCGAAGCGGATGCGCGTGCCGGGTCGCACCGTGAGCGTCGTTCCTTCGGCGACGAGCACGTCGCCGATCACGTGGACGTCGCCCTCCCAGACGGTGTCCCGCTCCAGGCGACCCATCGTCGTGCTCATCGCGGCGGCCTCGCGGCCTCAGGCACGAAGCGCGCGCGCGACGCCGCGCGCGATCCGGCCGAGGTTGCCGCGCAGGCGAACGGAGCGGGGCAGGGACGGGGACATCCCGCCGTCGAGCTGCTCCTCCAGCGTTCGCTGCGCGTAGTCGATCGCGCGTCCGTAGAGGTACTCGAGCTTCCGGTCGCGCCGCGCGAGCAAGCATTCGAGCTCGTACACGTCGTCCGCGCTGAGCGTCCGGCCGGCGCGGATGTGCTCCGGCAGCGGCCGATCCGTGTAGATCGTGATGTCGTGCGGGATCAGCGGCAGCGACGGTCGCCGCGCCGTGTAGAGGTAGAGCGCGAACGACCGGCGGCTCACGTGGCGCTTGTCGGCCGGCAGGTCGAGACGCCGGAAGCCGTGCCACGAGCGATCGCTCGTCTCGAAGAGGACGCAGCGGTTCAGCATCGGCGCGACGGTGCGGATCTCGTTCTCCGCCGGATGGAGCCAAGGGTTCGTGTGGAGCTCGAGGGAGCCGCCCCACGACTCGTCCCACTCCGGGTTCAGATAGAGGAGCAGGTTCAGCCGGCGGTGGAGCTTCGTCGTCGGATGCAGGTTGAAGTCGATGTGCGGATCGAGCTCCATCCCGTGCAGGTTCTCGTGCGTCCCGCCGCCGAAGTACGCCGGATCGAAGAGGAGGTCCGGGATGCCCGAGATCTTCGCGACGAGCTCGAGGAACGCGGCGGAACGGAGTCCGTCGTCGAGCTCGACGAAGGCGTCGCCCATCGCTCGCACGTTCTCGTGCCAGGCCTTGCCGGCTTCGCCCCAATCGTTCTTGAAGCGAGCCTCGTCGTACGCGGGGAATTGCTCGACGAGGCGCGCGCACAGGTCCTCGCGCAGGAAGCCGTCGATCACGACGTGCGGGAACGGCTTCGCGTCGCGAAACGACGTCGCCAGCTCCGTCGCCTGGCGGACGAGCCGCTCGTCTACGATGCTCGACACCGTCGAAGGCTCGGCTAGAAGGGTTTCGCTGTCAAGCCTCCCGGAACGGCGCTCCCGTGCGAGCGCGCCGGGATGCTACGCTCCCGTGACACGCGCTGGAGGTGACCGATGGAAGCTTCCCCGGAGATCGTTCCGTACGCCGGCGACCGCATCTGCCACGACGCGGACGCACACCTGATGGAGGAGCCGGACTGGATGCTCGCCCACGCCGATCCCGGCGTTCGCGAGAGGATCCGGCCCGTCTTCGTCGCTTCGGTGAAGCCGGGGGAGGAGTCGTTGATCGACAAGTGGCGGCGCCGCCACGCCGACCCCGCGGAGCGCCCGACGGCCGAAGCGGAGATCATGCTCCGGAAGAACTGGGCCGCCCTCGGCTCGTTCGTCCGCGAGGACCGACCGCGCGCGCTCGATCTTCTCGGCTTCCGGAGCCAGCTCGTCTTCAACACGTTCACGAACCACTACCTGTACGACGCCGAGCACAAGGACGACGTCGAGTTCGCCTACGGGCTCGCGCGAGCGCACAACCGTGCGATGCTCGACTTCTGCTCCGTCGATCCGCGCCTCCTCGCGACGGCCTACGTACCGCTCGCCGACTTCGAGCGGTCGCGCGCCATCGCCGAGGAGTCGATCGCGGCCGGCGCGAAAGCGCTCCTCGTCGCGTCCGGCTGTCCGCGCGGACACTCGCCGAGCCACGTCGGGCTCTTCCCCGTGTGGGCGGCCGCGCAGGAGGCGCGGCTGCCGGTCGTGTTCCACGTCGGCGGAGGAGGGCGTCTCCTCGATCCCGCGTACTTCGAGAACGGGCTTCCGCCGGTTCCGGACTTCCACGGCGGCGCGGAGAACTTCCGCTCCGTCGACTACGTCGCGATCCCGGGCCCGCCGATGCAGACGCTTGCGACGATGATCTTCGACGGCGTGCTCGACCGGTTCCCACGGCTCAAGATCGGCGTGATCGAGCAGGGCGCCGTCTGGCTGCCGAGCTGGATGCGCTCGATCGATACCGCGTTCGAGGCGTTCCGCAAGAACGAGGAGCGGCTGCAGAAGCTCGAGCTCCGTCCGAGCGACTACGTCCGCCGCCAGATCCGCGCGACGCCGTACCCGGCGGAGCCGGTCGGCTGGATCATCGAGCAGGCGGGAGAAGACGTGTGCCTCTTCTCCTCGGACTGGCCGCACGTCGAGGGCGGACGCAATCCGATCCGGCGCTTCGAGACCTCGATGGAGGGGATCTCGGAGCCGGCCCGCCGGAAGTTCTACCAGGACAACTTCGAGGACCTGATGGGGGCCGGGCTGCGGACGGCAGCCTGACCCCCGAACAGGAAACGCTCAGCCCGCGAGAAAGCGATCCAGATCGGCCGACGTGCCGATGTGCTTCCCGTCGACGAAGACCTGGGGCACGGTGTCGGCGCCCGTGACGGAGTGGAGCACGCTCGAGCTGGCGTCGCGGCCGAGCACGATCTCCTCGTAGCTCCAGCTCTTCGACTCGAGGAGGGCCTTCGCCTTCGCACAGTATGGGCAACCCTGCTTCGTGAAGAGCGTCGCGAAGCGGGGAGGCTTCGCCTGGGGGTTCAGGTAGCGGAGCATCGTGTCCGCGTCCGAGACCTCGTACGGATCGCCGGGCTTGTCCGGCTCGATGAACATCTTCTCGATCACGCCGTCGCGAACCAGCATCGAGTAGCGCCAGGAGCGCGGCCCGAAGCCGAGGTCGCTCTTGTCGACGAGCAGACCGAGCCCTCGCGTGAACTCGCCGTTGCCGTCGCCGATCAGCCGGACGCGCTTCGCGCCCTGGTCACGGCCCCACGCTTCCATCACGAACCCGTCGTTGACGGACAGGCAGACGATCTCGTCGACGCCGTTCTGCGCGAACACCGGTGCGAGCTCGTCGTACCGGGGGAGGTGGCTCGTCGAGCACGTGGGCGTGAATGCACCCGGCAGCCCGAACACGACGACGGTACGGCCCTTGAAGAGGTCGTCGGTCGTCACGTCGCGCCACTCGCCCTTCTCACGCGTGCGGAACTTCACCTGGGGCACTCGCTGGCCCTCTTTGTTTTCGAGTTTCATTCGTTTTCCTTCCTTCCCGAGGCGACCTTTCCGGTCCCTCCTCACGAAGGAGAGATTGACCATTCGAGGTCGATCAGACAAATTGATAGTTCTAATGAGGCGATAAGGTGAACCTATCGCGAGTCACCCTGACGCAGCTCGGCTACCTCGTCGCCGTCGAGCGGGAGAGGTCCTTCCGGGACGCCGCGAAGCGCTCCTTCGTCACGCAGCCGGCCTTGAGCCAGCAGATCGGGAAGCTCGAGGAGGAGCTCGGCGTGCGCGTGTTCGACCGCTCGCGGCAGCCCGTCGTTCCGACGGAGATCGGCGAGCGCATCCTCGCGCAGGCCCGTGCGATTCTGCGCGAGGTCGAGCGGCTCGGTGACGTCGTCGCGGAGTCCGCCGGTCCGCTCTCCGGCCGCTACCGTCTCGGGATCCTGCCGACGCTCGCACCGAGTCTCGTGCCGCTCTTCCTTCCCGACTTCATGCGCCGCCACTCCCTCGTCGAGCTCGTCGTCGAGGAGGTGACGACCGAGGAGATGATCGAGCGCCTCCGCCGCGACGACCTCGACGGCGGTCTCGCCGCCACGCCGCTTCACACGACGGAGATCGCGGAGCGGCCGCTCTACCGGGAGCCGCTCCACGCGTACGTCTCGCCCGGCCATCCGCTCGCACGGCGCCGTCGGATCGACCAGCGCGAGCTCGCGAAGGAGCCGGTCTGGATCCTCGGCGAGGGGCACTGCTTCCGCGAGCAGGTTCTCCAGCTCTGCGGACCGCGGCGTCCCGTCGTCGCCGGCGGCAGCGGCGCCGTCGCCTTCGAGAGCGCCACCTTCGAGACCCTGATCGGTCTCGTCGACCGGGATTTCGGCTCGACGGTCCTCCCGGACCTCGTCGTGCGGGCCCTTCTGGCGGCGAAGCGTCGCGAGCGCGTCCGGCCGTTCGCGCCACCGGTCCCGTCGCGCGAGGTCAGCCTGGTATCGCGGCGGCGGCATCTCCGCCGCGCGATCGCCGACGCCTTGGCGGCGGCGATCGAGGCCGCCGTCCCTCCCGAGCTGGTCGCTTCGCGGCGCGACCGCTCGCGCCCGCTCGATCCGCGTCCCTCGGGGCGCGCCTGATCCGCACCCGCCTTGCCGCAGCAGTGACTGCTGGGCATCCTGATCGGGTCGAGTCCAGCGACTCGGCTCCATGCGGGCTACGCAGCCGCCCGGGCGACGGCAGCGGACGGGGCAATACGGGTGGACGAGGGAACCGAGGAGGAAGGCAGCAGCATTCTCGGCAGCGACGAGTTCCTCGCCCGGCTGACGCACGAGCTGCGGAGCCCGCTTTCTCCGATCTTGACGTGGGTCGAGGTGCTCCGCGACGAGTCGCTCGATCCACCGGCGCGCGTGGCCGCCGCGGCGGCGATCGAGAGGAGCGCGCGTTCGCTCCAGTCGATGATCGAGGACATCGCGGTCGCGGTGCGCTCGTCGCCTTCGAGCCTGGCGCTCGGGCGCGAGCGGCTCGACTTCGCGGCGCTGGTGCGGGACATCGCGACCTGGTTCGCGGGCGAAGCGGAGCGGAAGGGGATCGCTCTGCACGCGTCCTGCCGCGACGTGCTCCCGGTCAGCGGCGATCCGAAGCGGCTTCGTCAGATCGTCCGAAACCTCGTCGAGAACGCGCTCAAGTTCACGCCGCAAGGCGGGCGCGTGACGATCGTCGCGGACCGGATCGGCGACGCGGCACGGCTGCGCATCAGCGACAGCGGCCGAGGTCTTCCCGCCGGCGAGATCGGGCGCGTCTTCGATGGTGTGCAGCGTCGCGGCGTACCGCTCCAGCGGGACCGCGGGATCGGCCTCGGGCTCGCGGCGGTACGATGTCTCGTCGAGCTCCACGACGGCTCGATCACCGTCGAGAGCGCGGGGCGGGGACGCGGCTCCGCCTTCACGGTCGAGCTGCCGCTCGAGCCCGTGGGCCCGGAGGCGCTCGTCGATCCCGTTTCGGAGCGACCGGAGCTGCGCGGCCTTCGCGTTCTCGTCGTCGACGACGAGCCCGACGTGGCGCTCGCGGTGAGCACGCTCCTGACGCGCTGGGGCGTCGAAGCGCAGGCCGTGCAGAGCGCCGCCGATGCGCTCGGGGTTCTCGCGCACCAGCCGTTCGACGTCATGGTCTCGGACATCGCGATGCCGCGACACGACGGCTACGCGCTGATGGTCGCGATCCGCGAGACCGAATCGCGGCTCGGTGCGCGCCGCCTTCGCTCCGTCGCGCTCACGGCGCACAGCCGGGAGCTCGAGCGCCGGAAGGCCGTCGAGGCCGGCTTCGACGCGATCGTCGCGAAGCCGATCGAGGCGGAGGAGCTTCGCCAGACTCTCTGCGCGGTCCTCGCGCTGCACGCCTGAGCGAGCGGGACCGCCTCTCTACAGCTTCAGGAGCTGGCGCGCGATCACGGTTCGCTGGATCTCCGAGGTTCCGCCCATGATCGTGTCGGCGCGCGAGTGGAGGTACGAGCGCGTGAAGCGTCCGCGCCACGGCGCTCGCGGGTCGTCCGGATGCAGCAGGAGATCGGGCCCGAGGAGCTCGCCGGCCGAGGAGCGCAGGCGCTGGGCGAGCTCGCTGCCGAAGAGCTTCTCGAGCGAGCTGCGAGGGCCCGGGCTTTCGCCGCGCGCGAGCGCCGTCGAGCTCCGGCAGCCGAGGAGGCGGAGGACCTCGACGTCGACGTACAACGCCGCGAGACGCTGCCGTACGGCCGCGTCCGCTCCGACGCCGCGCGCCTGCGCGAGATCGAGCAGCGCGTGGATCTCCTGGCGGAGGTGTCCGTGGAACAGGAACGTCCACATCGGGCCGCGCTCGTGGCCGAGGATGTCCATCGCGATCTTCCAGCCGTCGCCTTCGGCGCCGAGCAGGCTCTCGGCGGGGACGTGCACGTCCGCGAAGAAGACCTCGTTGAACTCCGCTTCGCCGCTCATCTGTCGGAGCGGGCGCACCGTGATCCCGGGCGTGCGCATGTCGACGAGGAGAGCCGAGATTCCCGCGTGCTTTCCCGCCGAGGGATCGGTGCGCGCGAGGAGGAAGCACCAGTCCGCGACCTCCGCGATGCTCGTCCACACCTTCTGGCCGTCGACGACCCACGCGTCGCCGCGGCGCACCGCGCGCGTCGCGAGGCTCGCGAGATCGGAGCCCGCGCCCGGCTCGGAGAATCCCTGACACCAGAGCTCCTCGCCGGTGCGCATCCGCTCGAGGAAGCGGCGACGCTGCGCCTCCGAGCCGCGTGCGAGGAGCGCTGGACCGACGAGGTCGAGGCCGACGTGACCGAGAAGGCGCGGCGCGCGAGCACGCAGGAGCTCGGTCTGGAGGACGATGCGCTGGCCGACCGAAGCGCCTCGGCCGCCCCAGGCCTCGGGCCAGTCGACGGCGACGAAGCGTCCGCGCGCGAGCCGCTCCTGCCAGGCACGACCGATCTTGCGGCTCGCCTCGGTCCACGGCTCGCGCGGGTGGCTCGTTTGCCATGCTTCCGGGAGATTCGCGGCGAGCCACGAGCGCAGCTCGTCCCGGAAGTGCCGCTCGCGCTCGTCGAGCTCGAAGTCCACGGCCTCTCCTTATCGGACGCGGGGAGGAAAGTTGACTCGTGAGGCGAACGGCTGTTAGCCGCCCCAGATGGGCGAAAACGTCGATCTCGATTCGCGCTACCTCCATGCGGAGAAGGACGGCGGCGTGCTCCGCGTCCGCATCGATCGGCTCGAGCGCCGGAACGCTCTCACGATCGAGATGTACCACGGCATCAAAAAGGCGTGCGTCGTCGCCGAGCGCGATCCCGACGTCGACCTCGTCGTGATCACCGGGACGGGCGACTACTTCTGCGTCGGCGGCGAGATGGGCGATCAGCACGAGGGCGGCGCGCAGATCGACCGCTTCACCGACTCGATCGACCTGACGCCGTTCGTGCAGCTCGAGCGCTGTCCGAAGCTGGTTCTCTTGCGGATCAACGGCATGTGCCAAGGCGGCGGTCTCGTGATGACGATCATGAGCGACGTCTCGATCGTCTCCGATCGCGCGCGCTTCCGCGTCCCCGAGCTGCTGCGCGGCGTCGCGGACTGCTACCTGGGCGGACGCCTCGCGCCGCGGATCGGGATCGCGCGCGCCAAGTACCTGCTCTACACGGCGCAATACTTCAGCGCGCAGGAGGCTCTCGACATGGGGCTCGTCTCGCGCGTCGTGCCGCACGACCAGCTCGACGAGGCCGTCGACGAGACGATCGGCTGGATCCGCAAGACCGGGCCCGCGGCGCGGCGGGCGCTGAAGAGGGACCTGAACCGCCAGCTCCCGCCCCTCGACACGGGGATGTTCCAGGACTCTCTCTCCGGCGCGGAGTGCCGGGAGGGTTTCACGGCGTTCGTCCAGAAGCGTCCGGCGGAGTGGCCGAAGATCTGAGCCACGGCCCGCTCGGGCCGGATTATCGAAATGACGCGCAGCGTCCGATGGTCCTCCCGTTTACACTCGGGGCTTGGCCTTCGTACGGCATACCGTCCCGCCGGTCCTCGGCGGGCTCGTTCTCGGCTGGGGCGTCCTCGCGGCGCTCGCCAGGAGCGCCGAAGCCGGCTGTCCGCGTCACCCCGTCGAGCTCGCGGCCGCCGGCTTCGCGCGGACGAGCGACGCCGGCTCGCCACCGAAGGACCTCGCCTCCGAGCCGGTGACGCTTCCCGACTCGTGGCGCGAGCGCCGGCCCGAGGCGGGCGGGCTCGCCTGGTACCGCTTCTCCCTCGACCCCGTGGGCGAAGAGGATGCCGACGCCCGCCGCTGCGGCGTCTTCCTTCCCGACGCGAACATGAACGCCGCCGTCTTCGTGAACGGCAACTGGATCGGCGAGGGCGGCTCGCTCACCGAGCCCGTCTCGCACAACTTCAATCGCCCACTCTACTTCTCGTTCCCGAGCTCGCTGCTGCACGGCCGCGATGATCGGATCGACGTCCTGCTCTATGCGTACGCCGATCACTTCGGCCGTCTCGGTCCGATCCGCTTCGGCTCGAACGCGGCGCTGCAGCCGGAGTACGAGTGGACGTTCTTTCGCCAGATCACGCTCGCGGAGGTCGGGACGGCTCTCGCGCTGATGACGGCGCTCTTCGTCGCGGCGATCTGGATCGGCAGCCGCTTCGAGCCGGTGTACGGATTCTTCCTCGGTTCGACGGTCGCATGGGCGATCAACAGCCTGAACTACTGGGTGAGCGACATCCCGATGCCGCACTGGGCGTGGGATCGGTTGATGAACGGTGCGCTCGACCAGTTCGCGGTCTTCCTCGCGTTCTTCTTCCATCGCGTCGTCGAGGTGCACCGGCCGCGGACCGAGCGCGCGCTCGTCGTGTTCTCCATCGCGGCAGTCCTGGCCGCCGCGTTCACACCGCGACCGCACTTCGCCGAGGCGACGGTCGTCACGCACGCGATCATCACGATGATCGGCGCGTACGTGACGATCCTCTCGTGGACGCACCGAGGTCGCCTCGGGCGCGGCGAGGCGTACATCTACCTCGGCGCCTGGGCGCTCCAGCTCTGCTTCAGCGTGAACGACCTGGGGATCCAGGCCGGCTTCTGGACCGGGCTCGGCTACATGCTGCCGTACACCGTCTCGTGCATGATGGTCGCGTTCGGCAGCACGCTCGCGCTCCGCTTCGTGCGCGCCCTTCGTGAGGCGCGAACGCTGAACGAGGCGCTCGAGGAGCGCGTGCGCGCGAGAGAGAAGGAGCTCGCACTCCAGTTCGAGCGCCATCAGGAGCTCGAGCGCCGCGAGATCCTCGGACGCGAGCGCCAGCGCCTGATGCGCGAGATGCACGACGGCCTCGGCGGCCAGCTCGTCTCGTCGCTCGCCCTCGTCGAGGCGGGCGAGCACACGGACGCGGAGCTCGTCTCGGCGCTCCGCGACAGCATCGAGGAGCTCCGTCTCGTGATCCTCTCGCTCGATCCCGGCTTGAGCGACGTGTCCGCGCTTCTCGCGGCGCTTCGCATGCGGCTCGAGCCGGTCCTGCAGCGGCGGGGGATCTCGTTCCGCTGGCGCGTCGGCGCGACGCCGACGCCGACGCGCTTCGGGCCCGAGCAGTTCCTGAGCCTCCTCCGCATCGCGCAGGAGGCGATCGCGAACGCCGTGCGGCACGCGGACCCCTCTTCGATCGAGGTCGCGACCGCCGTGTCGGAAGGTCACATCGCGATCACGATCCGTGACGACGGCTGCGGCTTCCGCGAACCCAAGCGACGCGGACGCGGGCTCGGTCACATGGAGCGCCGAGCGCAGGAGCTCGGCGGCGAGCTCGTCCTCGACTCCGGTCCCGCGGGGACGCGGGTCGAGATCCGGCTTCCGCTCAGGACTTGAGGTCGATCAGGCCGAGGTTGACGGCCTCGTAGATCGCCTGGCTCCGCGAGGTGACTTCGAGCTTCCGGTAGATGTGCCGCACGTGCGTCGTCACCGTGTGCTCGGAGATGTGCAGCAGCTCGCCGATCTCCGGCACGCTGAATCCCTTCGCGACGAGAGAGAGGATCTCGCGCTCACGCGTGGTCAGATCGGGCGCGTCGCTTCGCGTCGCGGGCGCCGGTTGGAAGCGCT
>VGTG01000069.1 GCA_016874795.1 Deltaproteobacteria bacterium
CGTCACGTTCGAGGCGATCACCGAGACCGGGTCGCGGTGCGTGACGACGATCGTCGCGTCGGGGAACGTCTCGTGGAGCGGGACGAGCTGCTCCAGGTGCTGCGGCGACTTCAGGATCCAGCGGCTCGGGCCGCGCATCCACGTGAGCGCCTTCAGCACGCGCTTCAGATACGCGTAGTGCGGGCGCTGATCGTGCGCGAGGTAGTAGTCGCGCCAGCGGGGAATGCGCGCCTTCCATTCGAAGACGTACGTCGAGAAGTCGAGCCCCTGCAGCTCGATCTCCTCGTGGACGTGCTCGGGCGGCATCGGGTGCATCGCCTTCAGGAGAGGCGTCAAGCGCTCGGTGCGCTCCCACGCCTCGCGGCAGCGCAGGAAGCGGCGATCGAGACCGTCCGCGCCGGGGCCCTCGCGGAGGCTCGGGATCGGCTCGAGGCTCTCCCAGTAGGGCAGAGAGCGGAGCCGGCGGTCCGCGGAGATCAGGTTCACGAGGTGCGTCGTCCCGGAGCGCGGCAGCCCGGCGATCAGGATCGGCCGGTCGATCTCGACCTCGTCGATCTCGGGATGGCGCCGCAGCAGGTCCTCGAAACGTAAGCGCTGCGAAGCGTAGCGGACGGCGTCGCGGAAGTTCCCGATGCGGCCGCCGGCAGAGAGCCCCTCGTCCTCCTCGAGGCTCTCGAGCCAGACCGAGAGCCGCTCGCGGAAATCGTCGGAACCGAAGTCGGAAAGGCCCGTCTCGGCTCGCGCGGCGTCGAGCACGGCTTCGACGGTGAGGGAGACGGAGAATTGGGCGGCAGCCTCGATCGCGGCTCTCTGCAGAGGCGTGTACTCGGGGGCGGCGAGGTCCGCGATCCGGATCTCTTCGCCAGCGGTGGTGACTGTTCGAGCTTCCGGCACGGCGCGAGTCCCGCCGGTTTAGCGCGTCGCCGAAGAGGGCGCCATCCCGTTTCGACTTCGTCCGGCCGGGCGTATCGTTCTCGTGGGCAGCATGTCGATCCGGCCCTGCCGCAGCGGCGAATCCCCATCTGACCTTCGACGGCAACACGCTCCAGGCGTTCGAGCTCTACAAAGCCGTCTTCGGCGGCCAGTTCGAGGTTCTGGTGCGATTCCGGGACATGGGCGGCGGCTCACCGGGCGCGACTCCGGAGGAGCTGAGCCGCGTCGCGCACGTCTCGCTCCCGGTCGGATCGAGCCTCCGGATGGGTAGCGCACCGAGTGGGCAGAGAAGTACTCGAGCTTCATCGACCGCTTCGGCGTCCACTGGATGTCCTCCTTCACCTGCGGCGCCTCGTCGACGGCGATCAGGTGCGCCGTCTCGCTCGCGAAGTTCGAGGCGCGGTTGCGCCGCCCACGGTGGGCAGGCATGAGGGAAGCGTCGCGCCGCAACGAGGGGTGCAGGGAAAACGATGGACGGAACGCCGAGAACGATCGAGACGGAGTCCGCGGTTCGCACCCGCTACGAGGCAGCGGCGCGCGTCAAGGAAGCCACCCGCTGCTGTCCCGTGAGCTACGACCCGCGCTACCTGAAGCGCATCCCGAAGGAGATCCGCGAAAAGGACTACGGCTGCGGCGATCCATCGGCCTACGTTCGCGAGGGCGACACGGTTCTCGATCTCGGCAGCGGCGGCGGCAAGATCTGCTACATCGCGGCGCAGATCGTCGGGAAGAAGGGCCGCGTGATCGGCGTCGACTTCAACTTCCGCGGCCAGCGCATGGCCGGCGGGAGCTGCTGCTGACGGACGCGAGAGAGCGCTCCGGGAGACGAGATGGATCACTACTACCACGCGGGCGACCTCGGACGCTTCGCGGAGATGGGCAAGGGCAACGCCGAGCTCTGGGAGAAGTTCTCGAGCTACTACGCCGCGGTCTTCGCGGAGGGTGCCCTCACGGAACGCGAAAAGGTTCTGATCGCGCTCGGCGTCGCGCACGCCGTCCAGTGCCCGTACTGCATCGACGCGTACAACAAGGCGTGCCTCGAGAAGGGCTCGAACGTCGAGGAGATGACCGAAGCGGTGCACGTCGCGTGCGCGATCCGCGGCGGTGCGGCGCTCGTACACGGCGTGCAGATGCGGAACGTCGTCGACAAGATCTCGATGTGAGGTTCGAGGACGCGACCGCGTGAGCACGCAGCCGAGCTTGCGCGCGCGGCAGAGTCCGCTCGCGTCGACCGAGGAGCAGCGGCGCGTCCTCGCCGCCGTCTCCGCTCGAGGGCTTCGATCGTTCGACGAGGCGCTCGACGGCGCCGGACGGCATCCGCTCCGCGCGGACGGCATCGCCGTCTTCCAGATCAACGTCGGCCGTCTCTGCAACCAGACCTGCGGGCACTGCCACGTCGACGCGGGGCCCGACCGGCGCGAGGTGATGGCGCGAGAGACCGCGGAGCTCTGCCTCGACGTGCTCGCTCGGACCGACATCCCGACGGTCGACGTGACCGGCGGCGCCCCCGAGCTCAATCCGAGCTTCCGCTGGATCGTCGAGCGCGCGCGAGCGCTCGGCCGGCACGTGATCGATCGCTGCAACCTGACGGTGCTCCTCCTCCCGTCGCAGAGCGACCTCGCCACGTTCCTCGCGGCGAACCGGGTCGAGGTGATGGCGTCCCTGCCCTACCACCGGCCCGCGCAGACGGACGCGCAGCGCGGTACCGGCGTTTTCGAGAAGTCGATCGAGGCGCTGCGGAAGCTGAACGCGCTCGGCTACGGGAAGGAAGGGAGCGGACTCGCGCTGAACCTCGTCTTCAATCCGGCAGGCGCGCTCCTCCCTCCGAAGCAGGACGCGATCGAGGCACAGTTCCGCGCCGAGCTCGCCCGTAAGCACGGCGTGACGTTCAATCACCTCTACACGATCACGAACATGCCGATCAGCCGCTTCCTCGAGTTCCTCCTCGCGAGTGGCAACTACGAGTCGTACCTCGAGCGCCTCGCGAACGCGTTCAACCCGTCTGCGGCGGACGGCGTGATGTGCCGCTCGACGCTCTCGGTCGGCTGGGACGGCTCTCTCTACGACTGCGACTTCAATCAGATGCTCGACCTGCCGGTCGGCTTCGACGCGCCCGCACATTTGCGCGACTTCGATCTCGAGCGGCTTCGCGAGCGGCGCATCGTCACGGCGAACCACTGCTACGGTTGCACGGCCGGTGCCGGCTCCTCCTGCGGCGGCGCGACGACGTGAGTCCCGCGCTACGGCGTCAGTCGAGTGTGGTGCCCCGCCGGAGCTGCTCGTCGCCGTCGTCGAAGTCGGGCGCGGCGAGCCACAGACGGAGCAGGTGCCGCTTCCGCTCGGGCTCGTCCCGATCGTCGTACTCCGTCCGCTCGTGCAGGATGACCGAGTTCTCGAGAAGCTGGACAACCCGAGGGCCCAGTAGGCGCGACCGCATCGTCGACGTCCAGCCGTTCGGCAGGGAGGCCGCGAACGAGGACGAAGCCGCGTCCCTGGGCCAGCGTCTCTCTCCACGCGGAGACGGCCGGAGCGAGGGCCTCGAACGCGACGTCTTCACGCGTGAGCTCGCTGCGCGCGACTCCGAGCCGCCGCACGGAAGCGACGACCCGCTCGACATCCGCGATCTCTGCAGCCGTCAGAGCGTGGATCCAGTCGGCTCGTGACGCGAGCTCGTCGCCCTTCCATGCGGCGGATCGTTCGATCGGGAACTGCAAGTTGCGGTCGATGCGGTCGTTCACGCGTTCTGCGATTCGCTGGGAACGCAGCAGCTCGTGCCGCACGCCGAATCCGGCGCCGCCACGCCGGCCGGTGTCTCCCGCGCTTCGACGGCCTTGGCCTCCTGACCGAGGAAGCTCCGGAGCTGGGAATCCGCGGCCGTCTCCGCTTCGACGTCCTCGAGGAGCGTGTACATCTCCCAGGGAACACCGTCACCATCCCGGATCCAGAACTTGTCCGCCTTCGCGTAGCAGCAGGTCGTGCCTTCCTGCTGGAAGAGCGGCACGTCGGTCTGCTTCACGCGCGCCATCTCGGTGACGACCTCGCCCGTGCCCGGGTAGCGGATGCCGAGATGGCTCAGCTTGCCCGGCTCGCCGCCGACGCTGAGCGAGAGAATGACGGGCGGGTCCTGGATCTCGAACTTCGCGTAGTCGTGCTTCACCTTGGCCGGCTCGATGCCCAGCACCTTGCGGTACTGCTCGACGGCCTCCGGGATGCTCCGGACGTACAGGGAAACGTGAAACGTGTTGGCCATGGGATCTCCTCCTTCTCGCCCGCTTGGGGCGGACATCGACGTTCTTCGATGTCTTTGCCCATTCCATCGAAGTATGTCAATATGTCTTCATGAAGAAATTCTCGCCGTGCTGCTCTCCGGTGCTGCAGGGCTCCCTCCCCAAAAGTGACGCGGAGGAGCTCGCCGCGCTCTTCAAGGCGCTCGGAGATCCAGTGCGCCTCCGGCTCTTGAGCTTCATCGCCGAGCAGCCGGAGAGCGAAGCGTGCGTCTGCTACTTGACCGAGCCGACCGGGCTCTCCCAGCCAACGGTCAGCCATCACCTGAAGCTGCTTCACGACGCGGGCCTTCTCGAGCGAGAGAAGCGGGGCGCGTGGGTGTTCTACCGCGTGGTCCCCGAGCGCCTCGAAGCCATCCGCGCAGCGCTCGTGACCCGCGCTCCCCGCGTCCGCGAAGCAAAGCGGGCGTGAGCGAAGAGCGCCCACCGTCGCTCGGAAGGCGACTCGCCGCCGAGGCCGTGGGCACGGCCCTCCTCCTCTCCACGGTCGTCGGATCGGGGATCATGGGAGAGCGCCTTGCGGGTGGCAGCGTCGGACTCGCCCTTCTCGCGAACACTCTCGCTACCGGCGCTGCGCTGGTGTCGCTGATCCTCACCTTCGGACCGATCTCGGGCGCTCATTTCAACCCGGCGGTCACCCTCTCCGCGGCCTGGGAACGCGGGCTCTCGTGGCAGGACGCTCCCCGGTACGTCGGCGCGCAGCTCGTCGGCGCCATGGTCGGGGTGCTCGTCGCGCACGCGATGTTCGAGCTTTCTCCCTTCAGCTTCTCGCAGCACGCGCGTGCCGGATCCGCGCAAGTCTTCAGCGAGTATGTCGCGACCTTCGGACTCGTGTCGGTGATCTGGGGATCCTCGAGGCTCCGCTCCTCTGCGGCGGTCGCCGTCTCGGTCGGCTGCTACATCACGGCGGCGTACTGGTTCACCGCCTCCACGTCGTTCGCGAATCCCGCGGTGACGATCGCTCGCTCTCTCTCCGACACGTTCGCGGGAATCCGCCCCTCGGACGTCCCGGGCTTCATCCTGGCGCAGCTCCTTGGCGCTGCCTCGGCGACGCTCCTCTTCCGCTGGCTGGTCCCCACACGGCCCGCCTTCGCTCCGCGCATCGTCGCGCATCGGGTCGAGAGCGTCGCGAAGCGCGGTGAAGGCGCATGAAGAGCGTCCTGTTCGCGTGCGTTCACAACGCCGGCCGAGATCCCAAGGGGAAGGCGCTCGAGCGCGTACGGGCCATTCGCGACCAAATCCGAGATCGCGTTGCGTCACTCATCGAAGAGCGTGGGCTATCGACATCTTGGCGCAGAAGCCACCCTGCGACCCGGGGCCGCGAGCGCTCAATCCGATTCCGGATGCGGGATCACGCGCACGCCGTCGCGCTCGAGCCACAGGCGTCGCAGCGTCATCGCGGAGATCCGCCAGACGCCGTCCGCCTCGCGGCGGTATTGCTCGAAGTAGAAGCCCTTGCCGCGGACGGTGCGCGGTGTGTGCCCCGACTCGTAGTCGAGCCAATCCTGCATCGTCCACGTGCCGCGTGCGGTCGTGGCGCTCGTGAGCTCGATCTCGGGCATGTGGCCGTGGTGGACGGAGACGCATCCGCGAAGCGCCGTGCGGACGGCCTTCGCCATCGCGACGCGGCCTTTCAAGATCCCGAAGCCGGGCGCGTCGTCGGTGACGTCGATGTCGACGTCCTCCGTGAACACGTCGATCCACGCGTCCCAGTGGCGCTGGTCCATCAAGCGGAAATAGCGGGCTTTCACCTGGCGGATGGCTTCGATCGCCGCCGCGGACTCGGCCGTCGTCGTCGCCGCGACGGTCGCGCCGGGTGATACGCGCCACTCGACGCGTACGCGGCGGTGCTGCAGGAGCCAGAGATCGCCGACCTTCCGCAGCCGGTCGACGTAGCGCCCCGCGTGGTCCAGCCCACCATCCATCAAGACCAGGAAATAGCTCCACGCGTGCGCCTCGGTCGGCGAGACGAGCTCGGTGCCGTGCGTCGTCACGTTGTGGCGCACGAGCCGCCGTCCCTCCCCAGCCCATCCGCTCGCGACCCCGCCGAGGCGCGCGCGGATCTCGTCGCGACCGCGCGCGTGGAAGTCGCCGACGATCTCGAGCTCCCCATCCTCCGTGAAGCAGGCGGCGAGCTCCTCGAGACGACCGCGATCGCCGGCGAGGTTGTAGCGGGCGATCCTGGCGCGGATCTCCTCTCGGGCCACGACCTCGTCGAGCGTCATCGTTCGCCCTCCCCGCTCGCGCTTCAGCGAGCGAGCAGCCGCTCGAGCTCGCGCAGGGCGCCGCTCGGATCCTCCTCGACGAGGACCGCCTCGAGACCCGCTGCTCGTGCGCCGCGAATGTTGCCGGGATGGTCGTCGAGGAAGATCGCCTGGTGCGGCTCGATTCCGAGCCGCTCGCAGGCGAGCGCGAAGATGCGCGGATCGGGCTTGCGTAGGCCGACCTCGCTCGAGTCGACGACGTCGTCGAAGATCCCCTCGGGAAGACTTTTCCGCCAGTACTCGCGGAACTCGGCGACGTTGTTCGTGAGGAGACCGGTGCGGAGGCCCATCTCGCGAAGCCCGCGCACGCAGGCGACGAGATCCTGGCGAATGCCGCCGCTCCCGCCCATCGCGGCGAAAAACTTGAAGAGGTCCGCCTCGAAGCCGCGTGCGGCGCCGAGCTCCTGCACGCCGGTGCGCGCGTCCTGGACCGTGATCTCGCCGCGCTCGAGGCGGTGCCAGGGGTGGTCGGTGTCGTCCTCGTAGGAGCCGAACACGACCTCGACCAGGAGGTCGGACTCCGTCCCGATCTCCGCCGCGAGGGCCGCCACCGCGCTGAACGGGGACGGCGTGAAGACTCCGCCGTAATCGAAGAGGACGCCCCGGAACCGCCCCGGCGCCGCGCTCCGGGAGCTGCTCGTGTCGCTCGCCTTGCTCATCGCGCCGCAGGTTAGCCGAAGGGGGTCCGGTTCGTTAGGGCCCTATCGAACCGGACCTCCTTCCATGCGGCGCTGGATCGTTCGACTCTCTTTCGCCCTGAACCTCGCCGTGATCGCGGGGGCTCTCGCGCTCTTCGTCTCGCTGCCCGGGCTGATCGATCGGTATCTGGTGCGCCCGAACCGCGAGCGGTTGATCAGCCAGTTCGCGTCGCTTCCGGTCGAGCCGGGCGAGGTCGTCTTCCTCGGGGACAGCATCACCCAGGGAGGCAACTGGAATGAGCTCTTTCCCGGAGTCCCCGTGCGGAATCGGGGCATCGGCGGGGACACGACGCGGGACGTGCTCGCGCGCCTCGATCAGGTGGTCGAAGGGAAGCCCGCCCAGGTCTTCCTCCTCATCGGGACGAACGACCTCGAGCGCGGCGTGCCGATCGCGACGATCCTCCAGAACGAGGACCTGATCTTGACGCGACTGCGCGAGGGATCACCCGGAACGCAGGTGCTCCTCCAGAGCGTCCTGCCCCGGGCCGCGAGCTGGCGCCCGCAGGTCGAGGAGCTGAACGCCGGCCTCGCGGTTCTCGCCGAGAAGCACGGCGCGACCTGGATCGACCTGTACGGGTCCTTCCTCGACGCGGACGGCTCGATCCGGAACGACGACGCGAACGACGAGCTCCACCTGCTCGGACCCGGTTACACTCGCTGGCGCGACATCCTCATGCCGTACGTGCGCGCCCGCCGAACGAGCGCTACGACGGCGGCGAGACCATGACGACCGAGAGAGCCGGCGACCTCCCCGGAGCGGGCTACGTCCCGCTCGACGAAGCGGATTTCTATCTCGACGACGTGCGCAGCAACGCGGGCTACGCGTGGCTCCGGCGCGAGCATCCCCTTTGGTGGTTCGAGCCGCGCCGCTTCTGGGTCCTCTCCCGCCGCGACGACCTGCAGCGGGTCTCGAAGCAGCCCGAGCAGTTCAGCTCAGCGCGCGGCATCACGATGCCGCTTGCGCCCGAGCAGCAGGCGAAGATGCCCCCGGCCACGGCCCCGTCGATCATCCTGATGGACCCGCCCCGGCACAACCGGCATCGCCAGATCGTCAGCAAGGCGTTCACGCCGCGGCGCGTGAACGATCTCGAGCGGCGCATGCGCGAGATCGTCGACGAGTGCATCGAGTCGACGCCCGTCGGGGAGACCGTCGACTTCGTCGAGCACCTCGCCGTGCCGCTGCCGATGCGGATCATCGCGGAGATGCTCGGCGTCGCGGACGGCGATCTCGCCGACTTCCGCCGCTGGTCGGACGCGCTGATCGTACAGGCGGGCCCCGAAGCCGAGAGCACGGCCGCGGCGGTCTCCGTCGCGGAGCTCTTCGGCTACTTCGCCGGCCGCGTCCAGCACCACTCCGGCGAGGGCAGCGACCTTCTCGCCGCGCTGATCCAGGCCGAGGTCGAAGGCGAGCGGCTGACGCAGGACGAGATCCTGATGTTCTGCATGACGCTCCTCGTCGCGGGCAACGAGACGACGCGCACGCTCGTCGCACAGGGGACGCGGCTTCTCCTCGAGCAGCCCGACCAGCTCGAGAGCCTGCGCCGGGGCGACGTGGCGCTTCCCGACGCCATCGAGGAGATGCTCCGGATCGCGACGCCGATCCGCTTCTTCTTCCGCTACGCGACCGAGGACATCGAGCTGCACGGGCAGACGATTCGCGAGGGCGACCCGGTGATGCTGCTCTATCCCTCCGCGAATCGCGACGAGACCGTGTGGGGCGAGGACGCGGACGACTTCGACGTCACGCGGCGAGTCGAGCCGAACGTCTCCTTCGGCTTCGGCCAGCATTTCTGCCTCGGTGCGAGCCTGGCACGACTCGAAGCGCGCGTACTCTTCGAGGAGCTCCTGCGACGGCGCTCGCGGTGGGAGCTCGCCGGAGAGGTCGAGCGGGTTCGCAGCAGCTTCGTGAACGGCATCCACCACATGCCGGTCGTCCTCCGGTGATCGAGAGCGAAGGGCGCCGCGCGGTGCTTCGAGATCAGTCCGGCGGATCGCGCTTCGCGACTGCGTCGAACACGAGCGTCAGCGCGTAATCGAGAGCGTGCTCGCGATCGAGGTCGTCGTGACCGAGCCCCCAGTCGCGCAGCGCGCCAAGGATCGAGCGCAGAACGAACTGCGCGAGCGCCTTCTCCGGGATGTCGTCGCGGATCTCTCCGCGCGCACGGCCCATCTGCAGCAGCGGTAGGATCAGCTCCGCCGGCTCCTCGACGGAGAGCCGCTCGGCGCTCATGCCCATCTCGAGGAGCGCGCGCCCGGTGAGCTCGCGCCCCCACGTCTTGCCGCGGACGACCTCGTCGACGATCGCGGTCATCGCCTCGCGAAACGTCCGTTTGCGGATCAGCTCGGGGATCATCTCCTGCACGCGCCGGAGGCGCTGCGCGCCGTACTCGAGGAGCAGGTCCTCCTTCCGCGCGAAGTGGAGATAGAAGGTCCCCTTCGACACGCCGGCGCGCGCGACGATCGCGTCGACGGTCGTCGCGTCGACCCCGTGGCGGAGGAAGAGATCGTTCGCCGAGGCGCGGATCGAGGCGCGCGTCCGCTCCGCCCTCGAGAGGGCCTTCGCCTTGCGCGGGGTTGCGGCGGCTCGTCCAGGTGGCTGCTTCTTCGGCATCTGACTAAACTCTAGTCACTTTTATATTCTTTGTAATTCTAGATACTTATAGAATTTCAGTGGTGACTATTTTACTATGAATATTGACGCCAGTACTATCGTCTGCAAAGGCTCGATGGAGATGTGGAGAGGGTGGCTATGTGCACCTCGAGCCGGCCGCGAAGGCCGGCTCGGAGGTGCCGGATGAAGTTCGACGGCGGCGACTGGGCGCTGATCCTCGGCGGCTCGAGCGGCTTCGGTCTCGCGACCGCGAAGAAGCTCGCCCGCCACGGCATGAAACTCTGTCTCGTGCACCGGGACCGTCGCGGAGCGATGTCACGGATCGAGCCGGAGTTCGAGGAGATTCGCAGCACCGGCGTCCGTCTCCTCACGCGAAACGCCGATGCTCTCGACCCCGCCGTCCGCGGCGAGATCCTGACCGATCTCGCCGCCGAGCTCGCCGCGAGCGGGGCCGGACGGGTCCGCGTCCTCCTGCACTCGGTCGCGTTCGGCAATCTGAAGCTCGTCGCGCCGGAGCAGCCGGCGCCGGAGCGACTCTCTTCGCCCGTCGCGCCCGGCGCCCTCGCCGCGCTCGCCGCGCTCGCCGCCGAGCTGGACGTTCCGCACGATCGGCTCGCCGCCGCGGTCGAGCACCTCTTCGAGAGCGGTGTCGATGAGCTCGGGACGCTCGCGGCACCGCCCGCCTACCCCGCGAACGCGTTCCTCGAGGACGAGGACTTCTCGCGCACGATCTACAGCATGGGCACGAGCCTCCTCTCCTGGACGCAGGACGTGCTCGCGCGCGGCCTCTTCGCAGACGACGCGCGCGTCTTCGGACTCACGAGCGAGGGCAACGAGGTCGCGTGGAAGGGCTACGCTGCGGTCGCCGCGGCGAAGGTCGCGCTCGAGTCCGTGTCGCGTACGATGGCGGTCGAGCTCGCGCCGTACGGGATCCGCTCGAACGTGATCCAGGCCGGCATCACCGAGACGCCCGCTCTTCGCGCGATCCCCGGCTCCGCGCACCTGAAGGCGCAGGCCCGAAGACGGAATCCGTTCCGGCGTCTCACGACGCCGGCGGACGTCGCGAACGTGATCTTCCTCCTGTCGACGAAGGAAGCCGCCTGGGTCAACGGCGAGGTCATCCGCGTCGACGGCGGCGAGCACGTGTCGGGGGCGCTCTCGTGAGCCTGTACCTGCACGGCCTCGGCCACTTCCACCCGCAGAACGAGATCACGAACCGCTTCCTCGAGGATCTCGACATCGGGACGGACGACGAGTGGATCCGCGAGCGCGTCGGTATCCGCTCGCGTCGCACGACGCTGCCGCTCGACTACATCCGCGAGACGCGAAATCGCGATCCGCGCGCTGCCGCGGAGGCGACGCTCTACACACACGCGGAAACGGGACGCCGTGCCGCCGAGATGGCGATCGAGCGTGCCGGCATCGACCGCTCCGCGATCGGCCTCGTTCTCGCCGGCTCGTCCGCGATGGACACGGCGACCCCCGCGGAGGCGTGCAACGTCGCGCGCGCTCTCGACATCGAAGCGCCCGCGCTCGACGTGAATTCGGCTTGCACGAGCTTCTTCGCGAACCTCTACCTGCTCTCGCTGATGCAGCCCGAGAAGCTTCCGCCGTACGTGCTCGTCGTCGTCCCCGAGGCGGTCACGCGCTCGGTCGACTACGGAGACCGAGCGTCCGCGGTGCTCTGGGGCGACGCCGCCGCGGCCGCCGTCGTGTCGACGCGCGTGCCGAGCCGGATCGAGATCCTCGACAACACGTTCGCCTCGAGCCCGTCCGGCGCGGACAAGGTCGTCGTGCCGCGCCTCGGGCACTTCCGTCAGGAAGGACGAGCCGTGCAGACGTTCGCGATCCGGAAGACCTCGCTCCTCCTGGAGGAAGTGCAGGCGCGGCACGCGGGAAGCGACTCGCCGCTGCACTTCGTCGGCCATCAGGCGAACCTGCGGATGCTCGAAGCCGTCTGCCGGCACTGCCACGTGTCGGAGGAGCGCCATCATTCGAACGTCGAGTGGTACGGCAACACCGCCGCGGCGGGAGCGCCGTCCGTCGTGTCGATGCGCTGGGATGCCTGGGCGGCGGGCGACGAAATCGCGATGGTCGGCGTCGGTGCGGGTCTCTCGTGGTCGAGCACGCGACTTCGCTTCGCGGAGCTCGGAGAGGCGGCGACCGAGCCGTCCGCGGAAGCCGTCGCCGCCAGTGTCGGATCCGGAGGCGCGTCATGATGAGCTACGCGGAGTTCCGTGCTCGCGAGGGGTTCAGGCACGAAGAGATCCTCGCGCACGCGCACGGCCGCCTCGTCGCGGATCCGCCCGAGGGCTTCGCCTCGCGGCTGCCGCTGCCACCGATGCTGATGCTCGACCGCGTCGTCGAGATCACGCGCCGCGGAAACGGCGGCCGGATCGTCGGAGAGCGCGACGTCCATCTCGACGACTGGTTCTTCCAGTGCCACTTCCTCGGCGACCCGGTGCAGCCGGGCTGCCTCGGTGTCGACGCCGTCTGGCAGCTGATCGGATTCTACTGCACGTGGGCGGGCGCGATCGGCGCCGGCCGCGCTCTCGGCTGCGGCGAGGTCGAGTTCAGTGGGCAGATCCGGCCGCACGACGGGGTCGTGCGCTACGAGGTCGACATCCGCCGTTTCGCCGACCTGCCGGCGCGCGGAGCGGCGATCGCGATCGGCGACGCTTCGGTCCTCGTCGACGGAACGCCGATCTACGCGATCCGCGGCGCGCGCGTCGGCATCTTCCGTGACATCTCCTACGCCGACTATCCAATCGCCTCGGAGCGGTCGCGCGGCGGCAGGATCGAAGGGGTCGGGCGATGAGCGAAGCTCCGGTCGCCCTCGTCACCGGTGCCGGTACGGGAATCGGCTCCGCGTGCTGCCGCCGGCTCGCCGCCGCGGGCTTCCGCGTCGGCGTGCACTATCGCTGCAGCGAAGCAGCGGCTCACCGACTCGCGGCGGAGCTTCCCGGGGCCTTCACGCTGCAGGCAGATCTCGCGCGACCGGAAGAGGTCGAGGCGCTGATCGTCGCGCTGAAGGAAGCCGCGAACCGGCTCGACGTCCTCGTCAACAACGCCGGATTCAACGTCAACGCGCCGCTTCCCGCGATGAAGCTCGACGACTACGACGCGGTCGCAGCCTTGACGCGCGGCACCTGGTACTTGACGAAGCTCGCCGTGCGACGCTTCATGCTCCGGCAGGGGGCGGGACGCATCATCAACGTCTCGAGCGTCGTCGGCCACACGGGCAACGCGGGCCAGGTGCCGTACACGATGGCGAAGGCGGGCCTCGACGCGCTGACGAAGTCGCTCGCGCAGGAGCTCGCCGGCCGTTCGATCCTCGTGAACTCGGTCGCACCCGGATTCATCGACACGGACATGACGCGCGAGCTACCGGAGGGCATCCGCGAGGGCGTCCTGCAGCGGGTGCCCCTCGGTCGCATGGGCCAGGCCGAAGAGGTGGCGGAGGTCGTGCAGTTCCTCGCTTCCGGCGCGACGTACGTCCACGGGTCCGTCCTCCACGTCAACGGAGGGCTCTACGGTGGGTAGCGGTCCGGGCGCTGCACCAACAGGGCCCGCCCTCTCGCACGAAGCGCTCCTTGCCGCGATCCCGCAGCAAGACCCGTTTCGCTTCATCGACGAGATTCTCTCGGTCGATGAGGAGCGGATCTCGGCGGCGTATCGCTTCCGCGCGGAAGCCGACTTCTATCGCGGGCACTTTCCGGGTCATCCCGTGACGCCGGGCGTCCTCTTGATCGAGGCGATGGCACAAGCGGGCGTCGTCGCCCACGGCATCTACCTGATGTCGCTCGGACGAAGCGACGCGGCCGCGCCGAGGGGCCTTCTGACGGTCTTCACGGAGGCGAACGTGGAGTTCGTGAACCTCGTCCCACCGGGAGAGCGCGTCGTCATCACGGGACGCAAGATCTTCTTCCGGCACCGGAAGCTGCGCTCCGCGGTCGAGATGCGGCGCGCGGACGGCGAGATCGCCTGTCACGGCACGATCTCCGGCATGGGAGCCTCGCGATGAGCGTTCGCGTCGTCGTCACCGGCCTCGGGGTCGTCGCGCCGAACGCGATCGGCTCCGCCGAGTTCGCCACGGCGCTCCGCGAGGGACGCTCCGGCGTGCGCGCGATCGAGAAGCTCGGCGAGCTCGGCTTCGGCTGCCGCGTCGCCGCCGTCCCGCAGGGCGTCGACGACCTCGCCGAGCGCGCGTTCTCGCAGGAGGAGCTCCTCGCGATGAACTCGAGCCACCGTTTCGCATGCCTCGCGGCGCTCGACGCGTGGCGCGACGCGCGGCTCGTGATTCCCGAGCGCGGCTCCGACGAGGTCGACTGGAGCTCGGGCGCGGTGCTCGGGACGGGAATCGGCGGCATGGACACGATTGGCGAGAAGGTCGTGCCGCTCACCGACTCCGGGCGGCTGCGGCGGCTCGGCAGCACGTCCGTAGAGCAGGTGATGGCGAGCGGGATCTCCGCGCGGGTCTCCGGCCTCCTCGCCCTCGGGAATCAGGTCACGACCAACTCGAGCGCCTGCAGCACGGGCACGGAGGCGATCCTCGAGGGGGCGCGGCGCATCCGGAGCGGCCTCGCGCGCCGCATGCTCTGCGGCGGCTCCGAGGGCGCGAGCCACTACACCTGGGCTGGATTCGACGCGATGCGCGTCCTCTCGCGGATCGGGAACGAGGAGCCGGAGCGTGCTTCGCGCCCGATGAGCGCCAGCGCCGCGGGCTTCGTCCCTGGAGCGGGCGCCGCCGTCCTCGTCCTCGAGAGTCTGACGAGCGCGCTCGAGCGCGGCGCTCCGATCCACGCGGAGGTCCTCGGCGGCATGGTCAACTGCGGCGGCCATCGCGGCGGCGGCAGCATGACCGCGCCGAATCCCGACGGCGTCCGCCGCTGCATCCGCGGCGCGCTGGAGGACTCGGGGATCGAGCCTCGCGAGGTCGACGCAATCAACGGGCATCTGACCGCGACGGGAGCGGATCCGCGCGAGGTTCGTGCGTGGGCGGACGTGCTGAACGGCAAGGAGCATCCGCTGCCGCCGATCACGTCGACGAAGTCGATGATCGGACACTGCCTCGGTGCCGCGGGCGCGATCGAGTGCGTCGCGTCGGTCCTGATGGTCCGCGACCGCTTCGTGCACGGCTCCCTCAACTGCGAGGACGTCCACGAGGAGATCGCTCCCTGGGCGCACGCCATCCCGCACGTCACGCGCGAGATGCCTTCGCTTCGCACCATCGCCAAGGCCGGCTTCGGCTTCGGCGACGTCAACGCCTGCATCGTCTTCCGCACGTGGGAGGAATGAAGGAGATGAGAAATGAGTGAGATGGAAGTGATGGACCGGGTCGTTCGCATCTTGACGCCCTTCGCGAAGGACGAGCAGGCCCTCGCGTCGGCCGGCCCGGACACCGGCATTCTCGACGACTTGAAGGTCAACTCGGCTCGCCTGGTCGACGCGGTCCTCGCCTTCGAGGACGAGTTTGGAATCGAGATCGCAGATGAGGACATCGACAGCGTCAACACCGTCGGAGACGCGGTCCGGCTCATCGAGTCGAAGCTCGGCTGAGGGCGCGGAGCGCCTGGACGGACGTCTCGTCGCCCGTCCGGGCCTCTCCCCGCGCAGGCGAGCGGGTCTCGCCCTCCAGCGCGAGATCGGGCGCCTGACCGCGATCCTCTGGGTCCCGGCAATCCTCGGTCTGATGCGCGGCGCTCTCGGTTGGCGGATCGTCGGCAAGGAAGCGGTGCATCGCGAGTACCGGGAGATCCGCTCCCGGACCACGGGGCCGCTCCTCGTCTGCGCGAACCATTTGACGATGGTCGACTCCGCTCTCGTCGCCTGGGCCCTCGGTTCACCCGGGTGGTACTTGACGAACTGGTCCTCGGTTCCCTGGAACACGCCGGAGCGGCGCAACTTCGCGGGCTCGCCCGGCCAGCGTGCGCTGTCGTATCTCTTGAAGTGCCTTCCGATCTCCCGCGGCGGCGACCGCGGCGAGGTGGCGGCGGTGCTCGAGAGCGTCGCGTGGGTTCTCTCGCGCGGCGAGGTCGTGCTCCTCTTCCCCGAGGGCGGGCGCTCTCGCACCGGCCGTGTCGAGCTCGCGAACGCGGCGCACGGGGTGGGAAGGATCGTCGGAAGCGTGCCCGGATGCCGCGTCCTGTGCGTCTACCTGCGCGGCCAGCATCAGCAGACCTACGGCGACCTGCCGGCCCGGAACGAGAGATTCCACGTGAAGCTTTCGTGCATCGAGCCTCGCTCGCCGCACCTCGGCGTCCGGCGTTCGCTGGATCTCGCGCAGCAGATCGTTCGCGAGATCGCTTCACTGGAGGAGAGGACGCTCGCCGACATCGAGGCGACGCGCGTGCGGGGGCACTGAAGGTGGTGGGGAACGACGTCATCGATCTCGCCGATCCGGAAGCGGCGGACGGCGCCCTTCATCCGCGCTTCGAAGCGCGCGTCCTGACGCTCCGCGAGCTCGCCCAGCTCGTGACGCACCAAGGAGAAGAAGCAGCGCGGTGGCGCTGGCTCTTCTGGGCCGCGAAGGAGGCTGCCTACAAGGTCGCTCGGGCGATCGATCCGACGGTGCGATTCTCGCCGCGCCGATTCGAGGTCACGATGCTCGGGCCCGACCGGGCGGCGGTCCGGCACGACGGGGTCCGTTTTGCGGTCGCGATCACGCGGAACGCGGACTTCGTGCATGCCGTCGCCCGAGGTCGCTCGACGTCGCCCGAAGCGGTGCTCACGGGAGTCGCCGCCATCGATGGATTCGACGGAGAGGACCCGAGCCGCGCCGCGCGAGCGCTCGCGACCGAAGCCGTCGCGTCGCGGCTCGGCCTCACGCCGAGCGATCTTCGCATCGAGCGTGCTCCGCGCCGGCCGCCGGTCCTTCTTCTCGACGGAGCTCCCGCGGTGCGCTCGCTCTCGCTCTCGCATCACGGGCGTTTCGTCGCGTTCGCCTGCGGTCTGCTCGCGCCCGAGAAGCGGAGGGAGGTCGCGTGAGCCGGGTCGTTCGATCGTTGCAGCGCATCGCCATCGTGAATCGCGGTGAAGCGGCGACGCGCTGCCTTCGCACGGTGAAGACGCTGCGACACCGCGAGGGCACCTCGCTGCGCGCGATCGCGCTCTACACCGCCGTCGATCGCGAAGCGCCCTTCGTCCGCCATGCGGACGAGGCGATCGAGCTGCCCATTCGGACGACGCCGGTCGCTTCCTACCTCGATCACGACCTCCTCCTGGAGGCGCTCCGGGCCATACGCGCCGACGCGGTCTGGCCCGGCTGGGGCTTCGTGTCGGAGGATCCCGCGTTCGTCGAGCGCGTCGAGGCCTCGGGGATGGTCTTCCTCGGCCCGTCGGCCGCGACGATGCGCTCGCTCGGCGACAAGATCGCCGCGAAGAAGCTCGCCGAGGAAGCCCAGGTTCCCGTGACCGCGTGGAGCCAAGGCGCGGTCGCGGACGAGGCGGAAGCCGGCCGGCACGCCGAGCGGATCGGCTATCCGCTGATGATCAAGGCGTCCGCCGGAGGCGGCGGACGCGGCATCCGCGCCGTCGATTCGCCCGGAGAGCTCCCCGAGGCGTTCCGCTCCGCGGCGAGCGAAGCGCTCGCGGCGTTCGGCGACGGGCGGCTCTTCCTCGAGCGACGGGTTCGCGGCGGACGGCACGTCGAGGTCCAGATCGCGGGAGACTCCGCCGGCCACCTGCTCGCCCTCGGCTGCCGCGACTGCTCGGTGCAACGCCGACACCAGAAGGTCATCGAGGAGACTCCCCCGCCGGGCCTCGCGACCGAGGTGCTCGAGGAGGTCCGCGCGGCGGCTCTCCGGATCACGCGCTCCGTCGGCTATCGCGGGATCGGCACGGTCGAGTTCCTCGTCACTCCGGAAGGCTTCGCCTTCCTCGAGGTCAACCCTCGGCTCCAGGTCGAGCACGGCATCACCGAGGCGATGACGGGGCTCGATCTGGTCGAGCTGCAGATCCGCATCGCACGCGGCGAGAGCCTCGCCGGACTCGAAGTCCGCGAGCGCGGTGCCGCAATCGAGGCGCGCGTTTGCGCCGAGGATCCCGCCGCCGGGTTTCTTCCCGCACCGGGTCGCGTCGCGAGATTCGATCCTGCGCTCGGCCCGCGCATCCGGGTCGACAGCGGTGTCGTCGCGGGAAGCGTCATCCCCGCTGCGTTCGACTCGCTGATCGCGAAGGTGATCGCCTGCGGCGAATCGCGGAAGGAAGCCCGTGCCCGACTCGTCGGCGCGCTGCTGGACTTCGACCTCGTCGTCGAGGGAGGCGCCACGAACAAGGGTTATCTCGTCGACCTCCTCGACTCGGCGCCGTTCCGCGAAGGCGGCGTCGACACCGGATGGCTCGACCGGGAGCCCCCCGGCGCCGGGACCGGAATCTCCGGCGACGCCGCGGACGCGCTCCTCGTCGCGGCGATCCTCGCGTACCAGCGTGCGAGAGACGCGGCGCGGCGGCGATTCTTCGCCGACACGACGCGCATCGTGACGTCGCGGATCCCGGCCTCGATCGGACAGCAGATCGAGCTCTCGTGCGGCGGCGTCGCGTATCGTCTCACGGTGCGCGCGGTGGGCGCTTGGCGCTACTCCGTGCACCTCGACGGACGCTCGGCGAGCGCTTCGCTGTCGCCCGGCGACGCGCACACCGCGCGGCTCGCAGTCGGCGAGCGAACGCGGCGCATCCTCTACGACTGGGGCGAGTCGTCCGTTCGCGTCGAGATCGACGGGCGACCTTTCCGGTTCGGGACCCAGAGCCCCGGCCAGGTCCGCGCCGAGACGCCGGCCCTGCTCGTCGCTCTCCAGGTGGCACCCGGCGATCACGTCATCGCAGGACAGACGCTCGGCGTCCTCGAAGCGATGAAAATGGAAATCGCCTTTCGCGCGCCGGCGAGTGGCGTCGTCGGCGAGGTCTGCGTGCGCCCGGGCCAGCAGGTCGCGGCGGGCGATCTCCTCCTCGTGATCCAGCCTGGCGAGGAACCGGCGGACGAGGCTCCGGCATGGCACCTCGAGCTTCCGCCGACGGAGGAGACCGCGACCGTCGACACGCTGCGCGAGGAGATCGCCCGAGTGCTGCTCGGGTATGACGTCGACGAGGAGCGCATCGCGGAGCTCGAGGTTTTTCTCGAAGCGAAGCTTCCCGAACGCTCCTCTCGGGAGCTCCAGGGCGAGATCGGAGCGCTGCGCAACGCCGTCGTGCTCTTCGCCGACGTCGAAGAGCTCTTCATGCGGGCCCCGCGCACGACCCGCTCCGGTGCGATCGAGCCGTCGAACGACGCACGCCTGCGGATCTTCGTCCGTCGTCTGCACGCAGGTGGGGCCGGTCTCGAGGCGGCGTTTCTCGACCGTCTGCGCGTCGCGCTGGCGCACTACGGTGTCGAGGACCTGGCGGACGTGGAGCCGCTGGAGCGCGCCGTTCTCCGCCTCCTCGCGTGCCAGCACACCGCGGACCTGCGCCATCGGCTGGTCCTCGGCGTGACCCGGCGGCTGCAGGCGCTCGGTCGCCTCGCGCCCCGGCTTCGCCGCGATCGCGATCTCGCCGAAGCCCTCTCGCGCATCGCGGCGATGCGGAGCCTCGTGGGCGATGCGCTCGCCGATTCCGCGCTCGAGACACGGCATGCACTCTTCGACGGGCCGCGCCTCGAGCGCCGGCTCGCACGTGCCGCGCGGCGCAGCGACGCGGGCGCGGATGCACCCCCCGCGCTCGACGGGATCGACCGCCTCGAGAAGTTCGATCTCGACGAGATTCCCATGGACCGCGGCACCCGCTGCTTCCACGCACGGAGCCGCGAGCTTCCCGAGGACGAGCGGATCTTCGTGTTCGTCGACGTTCCCGGCGAGCGCGACGGGCGCGGACGCTTGACGGACGCACACCTCGCGGCGTTCGAGATCGCCTTCCACCAGGCGACGAGCGCGCTTCGCGCCGTGCTGGCACAGCGCGATCCGGGACATCGGCTGCAGTGGAACCGGATCACGCTCTCCGTCCGCCCTCCCCTCGTCCTCGAGCCGGGCGTCGCGGAGGCTCTCTCTCGTCGGCTCGCGCCCGGCTCCCGGCGCCTCGGCCTCGAAAAGGTCGTCGTGCGCCTGTCGCTTCTCGATCGCGATCGGGACGATCTTCCGCCGCGGCCGGTCGAGATCGTGATCACCGACGTGACGGGCCAGCAAATGGACATTACCGTGCGCGAGCCGCGAGGTGCTCCGCTGGAGCCCGCGACGGCGTACGAGCGCAGGGTCGCCGAGGCGCGCCGGCGCCGGCTCGTCTATCCGTACGAGATCGTCCGCCTCGAAGGCGGGGAATTCGAGGAGTTCGACCTCGATCCGGAAGCGAGTGCAGACGAGCCGCGCGCCGTGAATGTCGCCGGACGCGTTCTGGGAGAGAACTCGAGCTCGGTCGTCTTCGGTGTGATCCGTACGTCGACGGAGAAGATCCCCGAGGGCATGGAGCGGGTCTTGATCCTCTCGGATCCGACGCGCGGCATGGGCGCTCTCGCGGCGCCCGAGTGCGACCGCATCGTGGCGGCGATCGACCTCGCGGAGACGAAGCGCGTACCGGTCGAATGGATCCCCGTGTCGAGCGGCGCCCGCATCGCCATGGACAGCGGTACGGAGAACCTCGACGCCACCGCCCGCGTCGTCCGCCGGATCATCCAGTTCACCGAGAAGGGCGGTGTGATCCACGTGATCGTCCACGGCGTGAACGTCGGAGCGCAGAGCTACTGGAACGCGCTCGCCACCATGCTGCCGAGCACGCGCGGCGCGCTGATCATGACGCCCGGGGGTTCGATGGTCTTGACGGGCCGCGCCGCTCTCGAGGCGTCTGGCGCGGTTTCGGCGGAGGACGAGATCGCGATCGGCGGATTCGAGCGAATCGCGGGGCCGAACGGCGAAGCGCAGTACTACGCGAGCGACCTCGCGGAAGCCTACCGCGTCCTTCACGACCACTATCGCTTCACGTACGTCGTCCCGGGCGAGACCGCCCCGCGGCGACACGAGACGGCCGACCCGAGCGATCGCGACGTGACGCCCTTCTCCTACGAGGATTGCGGCGCCGAAGGCTTCCGGACCGTGGGCGAGATCTTCTCCGACGCTTCCAACCCCGGTCGAAAGAAGCCGTTCGCCATGCGCGCGGTGATGGCCTCCGTGATCGACCGTGACGGCGGCTGGCTGGAGCGCTGGAGCACCTGGGCCGGCGCCGAGACGGCCATCGTCTGGGACGCGCACCTCGGCGGCATCCCCGTATGCTTGATCGGCATCGAGAGCCGGAGCGTGCCGCGGCAGGGATACCGACCCTTCGACGGGCCGGCCGACTGGATGGGTGGCACCCTCTTCCCGCTGTCGTCGCGCAAGATCGCGCGGGCGCTGACGGCCGCGAGCGGGAACCGCCCCGCGGTGATCCTGGCGAACCTCTCCGGCTTCGACGGCTCCCCGGAGTCGATGCGTCGTCTCCAACTCGAGCACGGCGCGGAGATTGCGCGGGCCGTGGTCGGCTTCCAGGGGCCGATCCTGTTCCTCGTCGTGTCGCGATACCACGGCGGCGCGTACGTCGTGTTCTCGCAGAGGTTGAATCCCGGCCTCCGCGCAGCCGCGTTCGAGGGTGCCTACGCTTCCGTGATCGGCGGCGCTGCCGCCGCGAAGGTCGTGTTCAACCGCGAGGTGCGCTCACGCGCCGCAGCCGACCCGCGCCTGCGCCGACTGCGCGCGGCGGTCGAGCAAGAGGCGAGCGTCGCGGCGCGCTCCGAGCTGGAACGGGTGACCGCGGAGGTCACGCTCGAGCTGCAAGCCCGCCTCGCGTCCGAGTTCGACGAGGTTCACTCCGTCGCGCGCGCGAAGGAGAAGGGCTCTCTGAGCGACATCCTCCCGCCCTCGCAGATGCGACCGTACCTCGTCGCCGCGCTCGAGCAGGCGATCGGCGACGCGACGCCGACGCGCCCCGATCGCGCGAGGGACGTTCTCGCGGCACGCGCCGACGCCGCGCCCTGAAGGATCGGCTCCCGGTCAGGTCGCGCGGCGATACAGGGCGCGTGCCGCGGCGCGGCGCGCGCCGGGCGTCCCCGCGACGAAACCGGGGAGCCCTCGCCCACGCAGCTCCGCCTCCTCCGCCCAGCGAGACATCACGATCGTAAAGGCGACCAGAAAGTACAGGTGCACCTCGAGCCACACGTCCGCGAAGATCGAGAAGAAGAGGAAGAGGAACAGGTAGATCCGCAGCCACTCGGGCAGATGGGGCAAAGTCGGGTGATTCGCGTACTGCGGTCGTAGCTTCTGGATCCGGGTGTAGAGGAACCCGAACAAGGTCAAGTAGAGGACCATCGCCGGGATCCCGCCCTCGGCGAGAGCCCACACGTACGAGTTGTGCGGCGGCTTGTACGAGTCGCTCAGGAGCGCGTTCAACCAGCGATAGTTGGCGAGGCCGACACCCGTGAGGGGGTACTGCGCGATGATCGTCATCGCGTTCGCGAGCGTGCTGACGCGGATCTCGGTGGAATTCGAGCCCTCGAGGCGCACGACCGAGGTGTCCGCGAACGGGTTCAGGTTCAGGAGGCGCTCGCGGTGGTAGTCCTCGATCAGGAAGTTGAACGCGATCAGGCCGATTGCGAGGCCACCCAGCGCAGAAGCGATCTTCCAGCGCTTCGGGACCTGCGGACCGAGAACGAGGAGCAGGCCGACGATGCCGAGGCCGATGAAGCCGCTCCGCGAAGCCGACATCAGCACGAGCTGAACGCTGCCGAGCGCACAGATCAGGCACAGAGCCTTCAGCGGCAGGGACCGCAGGACGTTCGCGAGATACAAGAACAGCGCGATGCCGACGTTCATCATGAACGCGAAGCGGTTCAGGTTCGACGCCCAGCCGACCACCTTCGAGGTGACGCGGAACTCCTCCTCACGCGCGACGTCGGTGCCGAGAGTCGGAACCACCATCGCGATGCAGATGGCGAAGAGATAGAGCACCCACCGGAGCTGTCGCGGTTCCTTCACCCAGTTCAGGAAGAAGATGATGAACGCGATTCTCGAGAGGAGCTCGAAGATCCACCGTCCGCTGTCGTCATCGGTGCCCATGAAGCGCCCCTCGATGCGGCGCTCGACGGCGGGCAGGAGTCGCTTCTCGGGAAGGTAGAGGTCGCTCAACAAGCTGATCAGGATCAGCCAACCCGAGATGATCAGAAGGAGGCGCACCTCGGGCTCGCGCAGGAACCAGAAGTCGTGCGTGCGGTAGAGCTCGAAGGCGAGGATCGTGATCAGGGCGGCGCCGAGCAGGTTGTTGACCGTGAACGGACCGACGCCACGGAGAGCATCCGGATACGAGACGAGCATCGTCGACATGATGACCAGGATGCCGACGTACGGGCGGTAGAAGACGATGACGCCGCCCATCACCATGAAGACGAGCGCCGCTCCGAGGTAGACGAACCGCGCGTCGAGAAGGGCGGAGACGCCGAGGCCGGCCGCCGCCAGAGCGAGGGCCCCGAGGACCCACATCGGAAACGCGAGCAGCTCGCCCGTGCGCCGCGTGACCGGCTGACCGACGGGAAGGCCTTCCGTGGTCACTCGAAGCCCCCCGCCGTGCGTCTGCGCAGCGGCGCTTTTCTTCCGAAACTACCGAGAACCATAGAGCGAGCGTCCCTTGCGGCGCGCGCCCGCGAACCCGGCGGACCGCGCATGCTCCCGTCCCAGTGTGGCGGAACCGCAAGACCAGTGCCATACCGTCCCGCGGAACGGGCCGACTTTCGCGGCGCCTCGGACGGAGGAGGCTTGCAGCGCTGCCGCTCGGCGCGGATTCGTGCAGCGCTACCAGACAGCGGGAGCCAGAAAAAGGAAGGCCCCGCCGGCGGAGCCGGCAGGGCCTTCCCTTCGCGATCTACCAAGCGCGCTCGATCAGGGCTTCTCGTTGCACTCGGTGTCGATGACGTTCGGATCAGGCAGCGGGTCGCCGCTCGAGCGGGCGCCCTTGCGCATCGTCTCGTTGATGCACTGACCGCCTGGCGTGCGCAGGGTGTAGTAGGTGTCGAGGGAGAAATTGTCCCCCGCCGAACCATAGTCCGCGACCTTGCCGCAGCAGAACTCCCACCAGACGCTGAAGTCGTCGCCCTTCCCATGGGTGAAGACCGTCGGGCCCACCGGCGGGATGTTCAGAGTGACCGGGATGCCGCGACCGAGATCGTCGACGTCGTCCCAGTCGTGCAGCACGACGGCCGCCTTCTGCTGATTCGCCGGGCAGTTCAGCGTCTGGTCGATGCAAACCTTGGGGCTCACGAACTTCACGAGGTAGTCGCCCACCGAGTTCGGGCAGAACATCATCATCATGTTGACGGCGCCCGCGGCCTGGGCGGCGGCGACCGCCGGATGAACCGGGCACTGGCGATCCGAGCGCTCCGTCGCCATGTAGAAGACCTCGCCCGTGACGAGGTTCTTCTCGACCGTCCACACGCCCTCGATCTTGTTGTCGCCGCTCTGCTTCTTGAAGATCCAGCGGCCCTTGCCGGAATCGAGCTCGCCCTCGAACTTGAAGGGGCATCCCGTCCAGCACAGACCCTGTGAGCCTCCCTGCGGCGGCGGGACGTTCTTGAGCCTCTTCAAGTGGATCGTCTCGCAAGCCGACCCGACATTGGGGATCGCGACGACCACCGCCATCAACGCGGCGGCTGCAAAAGCTCCCTCAACTCTCTTGAACACGGTGTCTCTCCTTCTTGTCTTTCTCTCTGTGCCGATGACGAATCTAGGGAATCTTGTTTTGACACAAGTCGGTGTTTCGGTTCTGAGGTCGAGACCCGTTGGCCAGCACGCTCCCGGACGTGATCCGCGGCGACCGGCGGGCGACACCCCCGGGGAGTTGCTCACATATGGTCCTCCTTGGCGAAAGCGACGACGTTCGATCCGGTGAGAGAGTACCACCACCGTCACATGCGCTGTCAACATGAGATTCGCGAAGCGTCGGACAGTGCAGCTTATGGGGACTCGGTCTTCCCGATAGTCCGGTAAGGGCTTTCCCGGATCGGGGGACGGCGCGCAACACGGAAGCGCGCGGCGCCGGTCGGACCGAAGCAGCCTCCCGATATCGGGCGCGCTTCGGCACTTGCGACACGAGCGCTCGATACGCGCGCGGAGGGGGGCGAGCGGCCGGCTCTCGCGTCGACCCAAACGAAGACGGGGACCCGTCCGCCGACACGGCGGGGTCCCCGTTCTTCGCTCCGGCCGGCAGCCGGAGCCTATGCGATCGGAGCGGCCGCGGCGGCCGCCTCGTCCTCGGCTACTTGCAGTTGATCACGTGGCGTTCGACGTTCTCCCCGGAGGCCGTCTTGCAGCTCATGGCCTTGGCCGCCGTGAAGCCGGGGACCGTAACCCGTACGAGGAGGTCGGACCCGGCCACGCTCTCGAGGGCGTCGTCCTTCACGCGGAGGACGAGTCGGGTCGCCCCACCGTTCTTCTTGACCCGGAGCCGGGTTCCCCCCGCCGAGTACTGGCCCTTGGTCAGTCCCTCGTTCGCGGTGATCTGGCTCCCGGGCACGGACACTCCGAAGATCTCGTCGCCGGCGATCAGCTCCACGTCGACGTCGCGCCGGGGGTCCTGGGTCCACGGCGAGAACAGGAGCTTGATGGTGCCGGTCGCCTCTCTTCCGGTCATCGCGATCTGGACGTTCCCCGAGACGTGCGTACAGATCGGCTGCTGGCCGGAGCTCCGGGCCGACGAGCAGGTGTCGCACGGGTCGCCGATCCCGTCGCCGTCCGAGTCGCGCTGCCTCGAGTTCGGCTTTGCCGGGCAGTTGTCCTGGGTGTTGTCGACGCCGTCGCCGTCGCGGTCGCCGGGGCTCTGCGACGGGGTCCGGGTCGGCGTCGGGGTCGGCTTCGGCCCGGGGGTATTCGTCGGCGAGGGTGCGCCCTCCCCGTCGTAGAGGTAGGCCACCGCGCCCAGGTCATAGGCGGCGAGGCTCGGCCCACGACCGTCGAAGTGCGCCGCCCAGTACATCGTGGCGTTCCACACGAAGCTGTCGCGCGTGGGGCCCATGTCGTACTCCCAGGAATGGGCAAACCCGATCGCGTGCCCGAGCTCGTGGGTCATCGTCTCCTTGAGATTGTGCTCGCGCCACATCCCGCTGCAGCCGTTCCAGCCGTCGTTGAAGACGATCGATCCGCCGGTGATGCGCGCCCAGGGGGTCCCGTTGACGTTCCGGCCGCTCGAGCAGAAACCGCCCACCGCGAGGATGCCGCCGCAGCTCGTCGGGTCGGAGATGTCGTCTCCGGGGTCGTTGAAGCTCGCGGTGATGTAGCCCGGGTTGCACCGGAAGGCGGCGCCCGGCTTGTCACCCGCGTACCGCGCCTGGAACTCGGAGCCCGGCTTGTTGTTCCACGCCGTGCCGCCCGCCTCGACGATGCGCTGACTCACGGCGAGCCCGAGGACGTTGTCACCCGCGAGGTCGCCCCAGACGGCGACCGGGAAGTCGAACCAACGGGCGCCGCCCCACAGCAGACGGAAGTTGGCCTGCGCCTGCGAGATCCCCTCGAGGAAGGAAGCCGGCTTCGCAATGCGACCCGCCAAGCGCGCGGCGCCTGGCGTACGCCGCGAGGCCATCTGGCGCTCGAAGCTCGAGAGCGATTCCTTGACCCGCTTTCCACCGGAGCCGATCCGTGAAATCTCTACTCGACCATCTTCGAGGATCTTCGTGTCGAGTTTTCCGAGCGCCATCTGGTGCGTTCGGAAGCCGCCCTTCGCGACGGCCTCGACATACGCGACGACCGTTTCGCCGACCTGATACTCGGGCGAGCCGAACGCCCACTGCGAATCGACGCCGACGTTTCCGCCGACTTCGCGAAGCACGAGCCGCTCACCCGCGACGGCGCCCTTGTACCCCTCCTGCACGTGCAGGGTGATCTCGGTCGTGATGGAAGAGCGATCGGGGCTCGCGACGCTTCGAATCGATTCCACCGTCGCGAGAACGACTGCGTCCGCGCTGTCCTGCATCGCGTCGGGTTCCGGCACGACCCACGTCGTCGCCGCGGCGGGATCGACTCCCGCAAGGCACGCAGTCACAACCCAGACGCCGAAGCCCCGCAATCTCGCCCGCATGGCCCCCTCCTCCAGCTCCGCGGGGTGGCGCAGCAAAGCGGGTGCCACGAAGAGAGCGGAGAACCGTCAAGAAATCCGGCGCTTCCTCGGTGCTGCGCTAGCGTTCGGGGGGCGCGAGGGTGACAGTAGCGTCAGACGCGTGACGCTCTCGCCGCGGCGTGCACGCGCGCGGCGCGTACGGAGCAACGAAGGGATCGCCGTACTGCACGCGCGCGGATCGCATCGACGTCGCAGTCAAGCATACGGCTGCGCTTCGGCAATGCGCTCTGCGCTGCTCGTCCGCGCGTCGCGACCGAGCCTCTCCGCCCCCACGAGGAGTGGCGCACCGCGGGTGCTCGGCGATCGGAACCAACGACGCCGTCGAGGTCGCGTGCACGAGCCCCCTCGTGCAATGCGACCCGACGACGTGCGGAAGCTCTCGGCTAGCGGCAGCTCGCGTGGTCGCGACCGGCGAACTCCACGACCCAGTAGTCGCCCCAGCGGCCGCCGCCGCAGGCATGTCCGACCCCGATCACGAGGAAGGCATTGTCGCGCATGATGGTATCGTGCCCCGGAGAGCCCTTCCACGCCGCGAGCGCTTCCTCTGGCGTCGACACGCCCGCCATGAGGATCTCGCCGACGTAGGTCGACGGGCCGCAGCCCGGCAGATAGCCCGCGTCACACATGCGCTCGTAGTAGGTCGATCCGTTCTTGCCGGTGTGGCTGTAGTAGTTCCGATCGCGTTCGTCGTTGCCGTGGTCCTGCGCCGCGACGTTCATCGAGTGACAGGTCGCCACCTCGCGCTTGCCCTTGCTGCGGCGGTACTGGTTGATCATGTTCGCGAGGGCGGTCTCCTTCGCCGAGAGGCCGTGCGTCGAGGAGCCGGTTCCCGAGCAGGAGGTTCCGCCACTGCCGCCACCGCCCGGCGAGGGCGTCGGCTGCGGTCCGCAGGTCCCGTTGTTGACGTTCCAGCAGCCGTTCACGAGATCGCACGTGTCCCACGTGCACGAATTGTTGTCGTCGCAATCCGAGTGATTCAGGCAGACGGGACCTTCCGCATCCGCGCAAGCGTCCATGCACGTCCCAGACGTGCCGCGCTCCGCGAAGCGGCCGCTGTGGTGATAGCAATCCGACGCTTCCGGAACGATCTCGCATTCCGTTCCCGAGGAGCTCGTAAAGCAGCACGTGACCGCGTCCGACGGACGCCCACAAACGGACTCGCGCGCCGCGTTCTGGACCTCCTTCTTGCACGCCTTCCGCAGGGAGCCGCTCGCGACGGCAGTCCGGACGAAATTGCGAACGCACTTCAGGTACGAGTTCCGCTCGACCTTCCAGTTCTCGGAGCGTGCTTCGCTACACGGGCAGGCATCGCTCGCGTCCGCCCAGGCACGCGCGACGGCGGCCTCGTCCCCCGAAACGGAGTAGCAGGCGTCGCCTGCGAAGGAGACCGAGGAGCTCGCCAGAAGGAGACCCACCGAAACGCCAAAGACCGACACGAATTTCCTCATCCCCACGGCACCCACCTCCCTTTCGTTTTCGACCTCGGGCTCGAGGCTCATTTGGGTTGGAACGTCGCCTACGGGATTTCCCTATAGAGCCCACACACCATAGTGATCGACCGGCGGAGAGCAACGCGCTTTCTGATTCGTCATCGTCGCGAACCCCCGACCTCTTGACTCGCCCCGAGGTTTTCCGGGTCTTCTCGGGTTTGTGTGGGTGGAATCGGCGCGAAATTCGTCCCACTGGCGCTGGGGTCCGCGCCGGGAGGCTGCTTGGACTCGCCGAGCCA
>VGTG01000070.1 GCA_016874795.1 Deltaproteobacteria bacterium
TTGACGAGCGCTCACCCGCCCGGCTTCCGGCACCTCTCCGAGGTATCCGAGGCCCGATTCGGGCGCGCTCCCCCGCACGGCGGCTCGAACCCGGTCCCGAACCTCCTTCGCGTTACCCCTGGTGAGAAATGCAGGCTAGGCTCGGGCCCGGTTGAGCTCGTTCCCGCATCTCTTTGCGCCCCTGCGCATCGGACCCGTCTCGGCGGCCAATCGGATCATCTTCGGCGCGCATTTCACGATGTTCTCCGAGCCGTCGCCGACGTTCGGCGAGCCGGGGCACTACGGCGAGCGTCTCGGCCGTTATCTCGCGGAGCGGGCCGCGGGCGGGGCCGGCGTCGTGATCGCCGGGCAAGCGCAGGTCCATCCGACGACCGCGTACCAGATGCAGAACAACGCGACGGCATGGGACGCCGAGTCGGTGCCGCATTTTGCGCGCTTGACGGAGCAGGTGCGCGCCGCGGGAGCCCTCGCGTTCCTCCAGCTCGCGCACAACGGCGGCGTGAACCAGGGACCCTGGTCCCGCTTGCCCGCGTGGGCGCCGTCTTCCGTCGCGAACTCGATGGAGGCGCCGAAGGAGCTCGAGCGTCACGAGATCCGCGAGCTCGCCCTGCATTTCGCACTCTCCGCGCGGAACGCCGCCGCGGGCGGCTTCGACGGCATCGAGGTGCACGGCGCGCACGGCTACCTGATCCACGAGTTCTTCTCGCCGAAGCACAACCGGCGCACCGACGAGTATGGCGGCAGCCTCGAGAACCGGATGCGTTTTGCGGTCGAGGTGCTGCGCGCGGTCCGCGAGGCGGCCGGGCCGCGCGTCGCGGTCGGCCTCCGCCTCGTCGGCGACGAGGAGGCGGGGAAGGGCGGCCTCGGAGCCGAGGACGCCGCGGAGATCGCGACGCGTCTCGAGGACGCGGGCCTCGTCGACTTCCTGAACGTGAGTGTCGGGATCTCGGGGATCGGCATGGTCCGGCCGATGTATCTGCCGCACCTCCTCGGCGTGTACGCCGCTGCCGCCGTCAAGCAACGGGTCCGATCCGTGCCCGTCTTCGCGGTCCACCGAATCCTCTCTCCGGAGGAGGCCGAGGGGATCCTCGCGCGCGGCGAAGCGGATGCCGTCACGGTCGTGCGTGCCCTGATCGCGGATCCGGAGTGGGCGAACAAGGCCCGCGCGGGACGCACGGACACGATCCGTCTCTGCACCGGCGTGAACCAGGGCTGCTACGGGAACTTGACGCAGGGGCTTCCGATCACGTGCGTGACGAACCCGACCGTCGGCCGCGAGAGGACGCTCGGCGCGGGAACGCTCGCGCCTGCGGCGAAGCCGAAGCGCGTCGTCGTGGTCGGCGGCGGGCCCGCGGGTCTCGAGGCCGCGTGGGTCGCGGCGGCACGCGGGCACGACGTGACGCTCCTCGAGCGCGATCGCGAGCTCGGCGGCAAGATCCGTCTCGCCGCGCGGCTCCCCGGTCGGGAGGAGATCGCGAACCTCGTCGACTGGCGGATCGGCGAGTGCGAGCGCCGCGGGGTCGACGTCCGGCTCGGCGTCTCGGCAACGGCCGAGAGCGTGCTCGCTCTCGCGCCGGACGCCGTCGTCGTCGCGACCGGCGGCGAAGCGACACGCGACGCGCCGACGAAGCTCCATCCGCTCCCGTTGCCCGGGGGCGAGCAGGATTTCGTTCTCGACCACGAGGCGGCGCTGGAGCGGCTCGGCGAGCTCGCGGGACGGGTCGTCGTCCTCGACGCGGTCGGGCACATCGAGGCGATCGGCCTCGGCGAGCTCCTCGCGCGGCAGGGCGCGGAAGCGATCGTCGTCACGCCCGTCTCGGCGCCGCCGTGTCTCGATCGCGAGACGCTCGGCTACGCGCTGCCTCGCGCCGTTCGCGCGGGGATGCAGTGGCGACCCAACACGGCGCTCGCCGCGATCGGCGATCGGGAGGTGACGCTCGTCGACGTGTACGCGCGCCGCCTCGAGACGGTCCGCGACGTCGCGTGGGTCGTCGTGCGGACGCATGGCCGTCCTCGCGACGCGCTGTATCACGCGCTCCGCGACCGCGGTCCCGACGTCGTCCGGGTCGGCGACGCCGTCGCGGTGCGGTTCGCGGATCGTGCGATCCACGACGGACACGTCGCCGCACGAGCTCTCTGAGGACGCCGTGGCGGGACCGACGAGGCACCTGGCACGGATCTTCGTCCTCCTCTTCGTGGCGCTGGTCGTCGCGCGCCCCGAGGGCGCGACCGCGAGCGATGCGCTCGGCAAGGAGGACCGGGCCGCGATCCGGCGCGTGATCGAGGCGCAGATCGAAGCACTCCGACGCGACGACGCGTCGGAGGCGTTCTCGTACGCGGCGCCCGCCGTGCGCGAGCTCTTCGGTACGCCCGAGCGCTTCTTCGAGATGGTGAAGAACATGTATGCGCCTCTCTATCGTCCGCGCAGCGTCACGTTCCTCGAGCTCGAGCGCATCGCCGGCGAGCACACGCAGAAGGTGGTCGTCGTCGGCTCCGATGGCGCACCGCGTCTCGCGCTGTACCTGATGGCGCGACAACCGGACGGGAGCTGGAAGATCCTCGGCTGTGTCCTGCGCCCCTTCCCGCTCGAGGTCGTCCAGGAGCTTCCCCGCGCGAAGCGACGCCGCGGGTAAGACTGCCGCCTCCATGGCGGAATAGCCCCTTGCCTCCTCGCCCGGAGTTTGGGTTAAATCCGATCCGCCACGAGGACAGGGGTCCGAGGTACCCCGTCACCGAAGGCCTGGAGGTACCCTGATCGCCCGCAATCGGAGCCCGCGCGGAACACCCGCACGGAAGCACCCCAAGAAAGCTCGTTTTGCCGTCCTCGCCGCCGCTCTCTTGCTCGCGGGCGCGCGTTCGGCTGCGGCGGCCGTCGGCCCGATCTGCGATGCCGCGGCTTTCGGCTGCTCGTCCGGCGGCACGTGCGTGATTACTGGCACGCACGAGATCGGAAACGGCTGCGTCCTCGACTTCCAGAGCAAGGTGATCGAGCTTCGCGGCACGCTGAAGGGCGCGCCGCTCGGGAGCTCGTTCTCGATCCTCGCCGGCTCGTTGACGCTCAACGGCGGAAAGCTGCTCTCCACGGGCGACGGCGTCGAATCCGGCGGCAGCGTGACCGTGACCGTGGCCGGAGCGTTTTCGATGGTCGGGACCGGTCCGCGCATCGACACGGGTGCCGGCGCGGGCGGCGGAAACGTCGTCATCGTCGCGGACGACGTCTCGATCTCGTCCGGCTCGATCATCACCGACGGCGGCGCGACGTTGACCTGCGGGAGCGCCGGCGACGTGACCTTGACGGCCCGCACGGGCTCGGTCGTGCTCAACGGAAACGCGACGACCATCAGCGCCGCCACGGGCGGCTACGATTGCGCGGGCGGGTTCGTCTTCGTCGACGGTCCGAGCCTCGACGTCCGGAAGAGCATCAACGGGTCGGGCGGGAACCCGCCGGGAATCTCGCTCGTCGCGGCGACGGGCGATCTCGTCGTGCGTGCCGGGGCAGTCCTCGCCGCCGGCGGTCGCGGGCAGGACGCGGATTTTGGCAACGACGGCGGCGACATCGACCTCTTCGCACACCTCGGCGCGATCGACTTCGAGGGCGGGATCGATCTCGGCGGCTCGGGCGCGGACGGCGGCGGTGGCGACCTGGTGCTCAAGGCGGCCGAGACGATCTCGATCGAAGGAGACATCGAGTCGATCGGTGCCGGCACGTTCGCTTCCGGCGGCGGCGTCGAGATCACCTCCGGCGGGCTCCTGACGATCGCCGCGAAGATCAACGTTTCCGGTGGCGGCCAGGGCGACGGCGGATTCATCGACATCGTCAGCGGCGGCGTGACGCTCGCCGCCGGCGAGTTCCTCTCGGCCGACGGCGGCTCCTTCGGGGGCGGCTCGATCGACGTTCGCAGCACCGCCGCCGTCTCCCTCTCGGGAGACCTGCTCGCGCGCGGCGGCAACGGCGGCAGCGGCGGCTTCATCGACGTCCGCGGCTGCCAGCTCACGTTCGCCGCGACCGCGGATGCGGATCCGGGAACGAATGGATCGACCGGCAGTATCGACCTGACCGGCGGATCTCTGTCCTTGACGTCCACGGCGCGCCTCGAAGCACGCCCGTGCGCGGGCGCGAACTGCAACACGCTGACCGTGCGGACCGGCGCTCCCACGATCCACCCGCTGGCCGTTCTCGATCCCTTGCCCCAGGTGGTCTTGAACCCCTCGCTGACGCCGTGCTGCGGCAACGGCACGATCGAGGGGCCGGGCCATCCCCTCGAAGTGGGTGAGCAGTGCGACGACGGCAACACCTCCTTCTGCGACGGCTGCAGCCGTTTCTGCATGCTCGAGCCGACGCCTTCCTGCGCGCCGGACGGGAACGAGTGCACGCTCGACTGCTCCCCGACGCAGGGATGCAACTACAAGCCGCAGACGAACGTTCCCTGCTCGGACGAGCCGGGTGGAAACGTGTGCACGCTGGACGTCTGCGTCGCCGGCGTCTGTACGCATCCGCCGAAAGGTTGCGGGGACGGCATCGCGTGTACGGTCGACACGTGCGACTCCGTTCTCGGCTGTCAGTCGGCACCGAGCAATGCCCGGTGCAACGACGGGACGAGCTGCACGACGGAGGTCTGCGATCCGCTGAACGGCGAGCCCGCATCGGGCTGCGTCTACACGGCGCAGCCGGACGGGATCTCGTGTGACGACGGCGACCTCTGCACGACGGACGACCGCTGCAACGGCGGCGCCTGCGAGCCGGTCGGCGAGCCGGTGAGCTGCGAGGACGGCGATCCGTGCACGTGGAACGACTGCAGCCGGTCGCTCGGCTGCGTGAACTCGGAAGACCCCGACCTCTGCCCGTGCCGTACCGCCGGCGTGAACGCTCCCGCGGGAACCGCGTGCGCCGACGGGAGCAAGTGTACCGAAGGTGACGAGTGCAACGGGCTCGGCCAGTGCACCGCGGGAGACTTCTGCCCCGACGACGGGGATCCGTGCACCCGCGAGATCTGCTACCTCGGCCTCTGCGCGCACCCGGACAACCTCTGTCCGGGCACCGGGACCTGCATCGAAGGGCAGCCCTGCAGCGACGGCAGCGCCTGCACGACGGGCGTCTGTGTCGACGGCGTCTGCGAGAGCGATCCGATCGCGTGCGGCGACGGTGATCCGTGCACCGGCGCCGAGGGCTGCCACGAGAGCCTCGGCTGCCGGCAGCTCAGCTATCCGCCGGTCGAGTCGTCGGAGTGCAGCGACGTCGTCGTCGATGCCTTCGCCTGCTACCGCATTCGCCGCTCGGGTGGCGCCGCCGCGTTCACGCCGATCGAGGGCCTCTCCGTGACGGACTCGTTCTGGAGCGTCGCGGTCGACGTGAAGCGGCCCGGAGCTCTGTGCCTGCCTCTCGACGTCGCGGGCAGCGATCCGGAGGCCGTCGCGCACGAGGACGGTCTCGAAGCGTTGCAGACGAAGGCCGTTCCCGGCTCGCCGAAGTTCACGAAGCGCGTCGGCATCGAGGTGACGAACGTCTTCGGGTCTCTCACGCTCGACGCGAAGCGGCCCGATCTCCACCTCGTTCCGACGACCGGCAGCGTCGCGGGTCCGCCGGCGGCGCCGGTCGCTCCCGATCCCGACGCTTTCGCGTGCTACTCCGTCACGACGTCGCGCGGGACGTCGAAGTTCACGCCCGTCCCGGCCGTCGCGCTCGAGGACCGCTTCGGCTCGTACACGGTCGGGCTGAAGAAGCCGACGCGCCTTTGCACGCCCGCGGACGTCGGGGGAGCGAATCCGGGTGCTCCCGGTCATCCGCAGCATCTCCTCTGCTACCAGGCGCATCTCGTCGGGACGGAGCCGGGCTACGCGATCGCGCGGGACATCTTCACGCAGAACGCGCTCTACTCGGGGAAGGTCGACGCCGTGCAGCTCCGGGAGATCTGCGTGCCGACCGAGGTCGCGGAATAGCGCTCCATCAGAAGTAGGAAGCGAGCTCGCCGGAACGCCGGACGTCGAGCGTCGCTCGACGAAGCGAGCCGCCGACGGACGCTTCGGTGCGGAGCCGCGCCGGGATCGCCTCGAAGCCCCATCCGCGTAGCGCTTCGATCAGCGACGATCGTGAGGCTTCGACGAGGACGCGGCGATCGTCGAGCCCCAGGACGCCGTGCGCGAGCGCGGCGGCTCTTCGGGTCGCGGCGCCGGCTTCCGGTGCAGGGGCGCTCAAGCGGTGCCACGAGCGAAGTGGCGCCGGCAGGCGCGATCCGTCGATCACGTCCGCGCGTACGAGGAGCTTGCCCGGCGCGAGTGGGAGGAGGATCTCGTCGAGCCGCGCGTCGATCGGGCGGGACGTCTCGATCTCGTGCACACGAAGCGCGTCGCCGAGGTGGCGGCGGAGCCATTCGATTCCGGCTCGGTTGCTGACCGGGCTCCGCAGCGCGAAGACGTCCCGACCGCAGCGCACGACGTCGGAAGCGGCGAGGACGGGCTCCGTCTCGTTCACGACGAACGCGGGCGCGCTCCCGAGCCACTCGCCCGACGGCGCCTCGTAGAGCGCGTCCTTCAGGTCCGGACGCGGAGCCGCGGTCCAGCACGCGCCGGCGCGGAAGTACTCGAGGAAGAGGGTGCGGTACGCGTCGGTGTCGAAATAGCGCCCGCGCCACGGGAGCGGCGTCTCGATCAGCTCGCTTCCGATCACGACGACGGCGTCGCGCGGCGCCGACGCGGAGACGCCGCGCGCCTGCCAATCCGCCGTCGCGTACGCGCGTGTCGGGTCGACGGCGTCCGGCCGGCGAACACGCACGCCTTCGGCTTCGAGACGTCGCGCGAGGTCGTCGAGATCGTGCGCTGCGTCGAGGGAGGCGTCGGCGGCGCGACCGACCACGACCTCCTCGAGCGGGTCCCACTCGGTGTGGGAGGACACGGGACCGGCCGCGCGGGTGGGCTGGTCGATGCGCTGCGAGACGGTCAAGACACGGCGCTCCTGAAACCCGCGACGGTACCAGAACGGGTCCGAACCGGCATCCCGACGGGCCGCTCGGCGGAGGCTCGGTTGCAGCCGCAGGGCCCGATTGACATATTCCCAGCCTACTCGAAGCGACCGACCGAAGGAGTTTTTCGACATGCCCGAACAAGCGGCCCAGGCGGGACCACTTCCCGTCGTCGATTTTCTCAAGATTCCCGAGAAGGGCGATCCCTATCTCGAGGGACACAAGTGCAAGAGCTGCGGCGCGATCTTCCTCGGCAAGAGGACGAACTGCTCGAAGTGCTCGGCACGCGACAAGATGGAGGCCGTCAAGCTCTCGAACAAGGGCTCGCTGTACTCCTACTGCATCGTGCACCGCTCGTTTCCCGGCATCGCGGTGCCGTACGTGTCGGCGATCGTCGACCTCGAGGGCGGCGGCACGGTGAAGGGCAACCTCGTGGACGTCGAGCCGGATCCCGCGAAGATCGCCTTCGGGATGCCGGTCGAGGTCGTCTACGGTGACGCGCTGGGTCGCAAGGACCGCGAAGGGCATTCCTACCTGAGCTACTTCTTCAAGCCGCGCAGCTGAGCGGAGAAGCGGAGCAGAACGATGAGCGACGTCTACATTCTCGGAACCGACATGATCAAATTCGGGCGCTTCCCCGACAAGAACGTCGCGGATCTCGGGGCGGAGGCCGCTCTGCTCGCGCTCGACGACGCCGGGGTGAGCATCCAGGACATCGAAGCGCTCTGGTGCGGCAATCTGATGGAAGCCGGCGCGATGGTCGGACAGCGCATCCTGCAGCAGATCGGCCAGACGGGAATCCCGGTCGTCAACTGCGCGAACGCGTGTGCCACCGGTGCGACGGCGTTCCGCGACGCGTGGCTCTCGATCAAGGCCGGCGTCTACGATCTCGTTCTCGCGGTCGGCGTCGAGCAGATGGGCAAGGGCCTTCTCGGCGGTCCCGGCGGCAGGAGCGGCATTCCGAAGGAAGGTCTCCTCGGCTCGGGCACGATGCCGGCGGTCTTCGCGGAGGCGGGCATGGAGCACGCCCGCAAGTACGGCACGACCTTCGCGCAGTTCGCGAAGGTGTCCGTCAAGAATCATCATCACTCCACGATGAACCCGAAGGCGATGTACCAGCTCGAGACACCGCTCGAGATGGTGATGAACGCCGAGATGATCTCCTACCCGAACACGAAGCTCATGTGCTCGGTGAACGTCGATGGTGCCGCGGCCGCGGTCCTCGCCTCCGAGAAGAAGGCGAAGGAGCTCGGCTTGAAGCGCGCCGTGCGCGTCCGCGCCTCCGTCCTGACGAGCGATCCTTTCACCGAGCGCGATCTCGTCATGCCGGACGTCAACACCTGCACGCGGAACGCGGCGAAGAAGGCCTACGAGATGGCCGGCGTCGGCCCCGAGGACGTCAACCTCGTCGAGCTGCACGACTGCTTCGCGACCGCGGAGATCCTGCACTACGAGAACCTCGGCCTCTGCAAGGACGGCGAGGCGGGCCGCATGATCGACGAGGGTGAGGTCGCTCTCGGCGGACGCGTCCCGGTGAACTGCTCGGGCGGCCTCCTCTCGAAGGGGCATCCGCTCGGCGCGACGGGCATCGCGAACATCTACGAAGTCTCGACGCACCTCCGCGGCGAAGCGGGGAAGCGCCAGGTCGAAGGTGCGCGGATCGGGCTCACGCACGTGATCGGACTCGGCAGCGCCTGCGCCATCCACGTCCTCGAGAAGGTTTCCTGATCGAGCACCGGCCGCCCGGCCGCCGGTTCGACGGCGGTCCGGGCTCGGCCGGCGCGGACGCATGCGCATCGGCGTCGTCAGCGACACGCACGACAATGCCCGGAACGTCGCGCGCATCGTCGAGGTCTTGAGCCGTGCGCGGGTCGACCGCGTCGTGCACACGGGCGACATCACCCGGCCCGAAACCCTTGCGAAGCTCGCCGAGATCGACGTGCCGATGGTCGCGGTCTACGGGAACAACGACGTGTACCGCGAAGCTCTCGCCGAGGTCGCGTCGCACCACAGGATCGAGATCGCGGAGCCGCCGCACCACGTCGTATGGGAAAGTCGGGGCATTCTCGTCCTGCACGATCCGCGCGACATCGAGGGCGCTCTGCGCGACGAGCACCGGCTCGTGCTGCACGGCCACAACCATCGCCGCGTGATCGAGCGTAGCGACGAGCGCCTGATCTTCAACCCCGGCGAGTGCGCCGGCATCATGGACGGCTTGAACGCGGTCGGCATCGTCGACCTCGCCGCGCTCGAGGCCGAGGTCCTGCTCTTCTGAGGGAGGAAGTGGAACAACCCCAGCCGCCGTTTCGCATCCTGCCGCGCGTCAACGAACGAAACCGCCACTTCTGGACCGGCGGCGAGCGCGGCGAGCTCTGCTTCCTCCGTTGCCGGAGCTGCGGGACGTACATCCACCCGCCGACGCCGATCTGTCCGAGCGACCACGCGAAGGACCTGGCCCCCGAAGCCGTGTCCGGCCGCGCGACGATCGCGAGCTTCACGATCAATCACCAGCCCTGGATGCCCGGACCGGAGCTCCCGTACGTCGTCGCGATCGTCGAAATCGAGGAGGATCCGACGGTGCGGCTCACGACGAACATCGTCGGCTGCAAGCCGAGCGAGGTGTACGTCGGCATGCCGGTCGAGGTCGTGTTCGAGCGGCACGGTGACGCCGAGGGCGACGTCTGGATTCCATTGTTCCGCCCGCGCGGAAACGGGAAGTGAGCGTGAGCGCGGTGGCGCAGGACATCGTCGAGCGGAAGGCGTGCATCACCGGCATCGGCCAGTCGGACATCGGGCGGCGGCTTCATCGCGACCCTCTCGAGCTCACGCTCGACGCTTGCCTCGCTGCGATCGAGGACGCGGGCCTCACGACGGACGAGATCGACGGGCTCTCGACGTACCCGGGCATCAGCATGGCGCCGGCCGGGTTCAGCGGCGCGGGCGCCGTGGACGTGCACGATGCGCTCCGGCTGAAGCTCGGTTGGTGCGACTCGGGCATCGAGACCTCGGGCCAGCTCGGGTCGGTGATCAAGGCGTGCCTCGCGGTCGGAGCCGGGCTCGCGCGCCACGTGCTGTGCTTCCGCAGCGTGTGGGAGGGGACGGCGCAGGGGAAGGGCGGCCGGCAGGGCATCGGGGCCGAGGGTGGCTCGAGCTACCGCGCGAGCGGACCGCTCGAGTGGACGCTGCCCTTCGCGGCTCCTTCGGCCGCGGTGTGGATCGCGATGTTCGCGCAGCGCCACTTCCATCAGTACGGCACGACCCGCGAGCAGCTCGCCCAGATCGTGCTCAACGCGCGGCGGAACGCGGGCGTCAATCCCAAGGCGATCTACCGCGAGCCGATGTCGATGGACGACTACTTCGCGGCGCGCATGATCGCGGAGCCGTTCTGCCTGTTCGACTGCGACGTGCCCTGCGACGGCGGGACGGCGGTCGTCATCTCGCACGTCGACACCGCGCGCGACCGGAAGAAGCCCGTCGTGCGGATCCAGGCCGTCGGGACGGCGCTCCGCGGCCGTCCGTCGTGGGACCAGTTCGACGACCTCTCGACGATGGCGACGCGCGACGCCGGCGCGCATCTGTGGACGCGAACGGACTTGAAGCCGTCGGACGTCGACCTGGTAGAGCTCTACGACGGGTTCAGCTTCCTCGCGCTGTCGTGGCTCGAGGCCCTCGGCTTCTGCAAGGTCGGTGAGGGCGGTCCGTTCATCGAGGGCGGAACGCGCATCGCGCGCGAGGGCGAGCTGCCGCTGAACACGCACGGAGGCCAGCTCTCGGCCGGACGTCTGCACGGCTACGGGTTCCTGCACGAGGCCTGCGTGCAGCTCCGCGGCGAGGGCGGCGAGCGCCAGGTCCCGGGAGATCCCGAGGTCGCGGTCGCGGCCGCGGGAGGCGGCAACACCTGCGGCTGCCTCCTGCTGACGCGGTGAGCTACGTCGTCGCGTCCTCGGGAGCGGGCTCGAGGCGCAGGGTGAACCAGAACGTACTGCCGCGTCCGATCTCGCTCTCGACGCCGATCTCGCCGTTGAAGAGCGCCGTCAAGCGCTTGCAGATCGCGAGGCCGAGCCCGGTTCCGCCGTAGTGGCGGTGCGTCTCCGTCGCGACGCGCGAGAACGCCTCGAAGAGACGCTTCTGCCCCTCCGGCGAGATGCCGATGCCGGTGTCGCGCACGGCGCCGTGGAAGGTGACGAAGCCCTCCCGCTCGAACGTCGCGCCGACGGAGACCTCGATCTCGCCCTCGTCCGTGTACTTGATCGCGTTCTGGATCAGGTTTCCGAAGACCTGCGCGAAGCGCCGTGAGTCGCCGGTGACCGCGGAAGGAACGGTCGGGCTCACCGTGACCGACAGTGCGAGCTTCTTCGCCTCCGCCTTCGCCGTCCACTGCGCGACGGCGGCGTGGATCGTGGCGCGCGGGTCGAAGGTCTCTTGTGCGAGCTGCACGCGGTTCGCTTCGATCGCGGACAAGTCGAGGAGATCGTCGATCATGCTCGCGAGGAGGCGCGCCTGGCGATCGACGATCGTCGCGAGACCGGACGCTTCGCCCGGCAGCGGCTCGTCCATCATGCACTCGAGAGTGCCGAGGATGACGTGCACGGGAGTGCGGAGCTCGTGGCTCAACGTCGCAAGGAACTCGGACTTGAGCTCGCTCGCCTTGCGATAGCCGTCCAGCAGGCGGGCGTTGTCGAGCGCCTTCGCGCTGATCTGCGCGATGCCGAGCGCGAGTCGGTGCTGCCGCCGCGAGAAGGGCCCGGTTCGGCTCCGGTAGCCGTGGACGAAGCTGCCGGCGACGCCGTCCATGCCCTCGATCGGAACGCAGAGGCACGAGTTCACCTGCAGGCTCCGCATCAGGACGACGGGTACGAGCGCCTGCTTCTCCGCGTCCTCGACCTGGATGATCTCTCCCTCGCGCAGCAAGTCGACGAGCGGCAGGCTGCCGGCGGGGAACTCGACCTCGGGGAGCTCCTCGGCGACCTCGTCGCGTGCGCCGACGTTCGCGACGAGACGTGCGACGCCGCGCTCGAGATCCCAGACGTAGGTGCTGCTGAAGTCGCACCCGATCGCCTCGACGGCGAACTGGTTGACGCGCCGGAAGAGGTCCGCCTCGCCGCGATGGCGGTGCAGAACCTCGTGGAGACGTAGTAGGGCGGCGTTGATCTCCGCTTCTTCCGAGTCGACCTGGCTCCACCAGCGCTCGGAGGGACGTCGCTTTTCGCGAACGTCGTCGTATCCGTGGACCTCCCGCTCTGGCGCGATCAGATTGCTCATCCGCGAAGGCTCGCGGCCGGATCGTCCCTCAACCCAACCCGCTCGGACGACGAGACCGAAGCTTCCCTCTCCGCGCACATCGGCGAAGTTTCCGGAGAACTTGAGCCGGCAGTTCCCCCGCCGGGTGGCACCGCGCCGGAGGCGGCGAGCACGTAGGCGACGCGCTCGGAGGGAGCGACTTCCCGCGGCCTGCGCCGCGCGTGCCATGGCAGAGCGCTAAGCGCTTGCCGTGAACGGATCGTCCCGCAGCTCTTCCGCGGCTTCCTCCGAGAAGCAGGGGTACTGCGAGACCGCCGTGGTGTGGACGAGCGGCCCGAGCAGCGACGCGTCGACCGGAGAGCGCCAGCGCTCGAGCTCTCCACCGTCACGCAGGCGGCGGTGGACGGCCGGCAGGTTGTAGCAGGGCACTGCCGGGTACAGGTGATGCTCGAGGTGGAAGTTGTTGCCGTAGAAGAGCCGCGTGTAGAGCGGGTGCGCGTAGCTCCGCGTGTCGCGGAATAGCCCCCGGCCCGTCCCGGCGTGCTCCAGGTAGCCGCGCAGCCCCGACATCGGGACGAGAAACAGGATCGGTAGCGCCACGACGAACAGGGCGAACACCGGATTCGCGATCGCGACCGTCACGTACAGCGTGAACCAGAAAAGGAGGAAACCGAGGTTCAGCTGCGCGAGCCGGCGTTGCACCGGCGGCGGGAACGGCAGCCGGTAGCCGAGGTCGAGCGGCAGCCCGCGCGCGAGCCGGATCGTGTTGCGCAGATGGCTTCGACTCCCGGCGCTCCGTGCGAGGAAGAAGCGCTTCCAGAACGTCTGGAACGCCGGGTAGATCTGCGAGTCCGGGTCGGAAGCGAAGTTCGTGTAGCGGTGATGGTTCCAGTGGGCGACGCCGTACCCGACGGCGCTGAACGACGTCATCGCGGAGAAGAACGTCCCTGCCAGCATGCTCACGTGCCGGTTCGCGTAGAGCATCAGGTGGATGCCTTCGTGCCCGATGAAGCCGAGGAGGTGCCCACCGTGCGCCGCGACGAGGAGAGCCGGTAGGGCCCCCGCGATCCGGAGCCAGAGAGGCGCGTCCGAGATCGCGATGCGCCAGGCGACGAAGCCGCCGCCGAAGAAGAGGACCAGGGCCGTCGCGATCATCGCCGTCGAAGCCAGCGGTCGCGGGCGGTAGAGCTCGGCCGGGATGCGCGGTCGCTTGGGAAGGTCGTCCGCGGCGAAAGCCGTAGTGCGGGCGCGCTCCTGCGCTATGCCCATGGGGGCGCCCATATCACCTGTATGGCTTCCGTCATAGTCGAATCATCTTCCTGATCCCCCGGCGGCGTCGCGCGTTCCCCCGACCGTCGCGGCGGATCCCGTCTCGCCTTCCGCGGCGAGCGGCTCGGGCGCGCGACGTCCGGACCAGAGGAACGAGGGCCGCAGGCCGACCACGATCGTCGGCAGGAGCAGCAGCGCCGCGATCGACGAAGTGATCATCGCGAGCGCCACGAGCGTTCCGAGACGCATGTGGATCCCGAAGCCCGACAGGCAGAGCGTCGCGTAGCCGCACGCGATCGCGGTCGAGACGAAGAGCACCGCCTTCCCGGAGGTTTGCAGAGCGCTCGTGACGGCCTCCTCGAGGCCGACCCCACGGCTCAGCTCTTCGCGCGTCCGGAAGAGGTAGTACATCGCGTAGTCCGCGCCGATGCCGACGGCCATCGCCGAAATCGCCGACGTGACCGAATCGAGCGGCAGGCCGACGAGGCCCATCGCGCCGAAGTTCACCGCGACCGAGAGCGCCAGCGGAACGACGACGAGCAGTCCGCCGACGAGCGACCGGAGCAGGATCGCCGCGACGAGCCACGTGATGAACGCAATCTGCCCGATGTTCCGGATCTTGCCGCCGACCATCACCTCGGTCGCGGCCGCGGTCGAAGCGAGCGTTCCCGTGTAGCGGACGTCGTATCCTGGCGGGAACGAGGCCGCGACGATCGCGCGCGCGCGCTCGATCAGCTTCTGGCCGTAGCGCGTGCTGTCCTCGTGCACGAGGAAGCGCACCTTCGCGATGCTGTGCGCGGGGTCGATGATCGAGTCGAAGTCCTTGGAGCCGCCGGAAAGTGAGTAGAGGAAGAGGTACTGCGCGGCGAGGCGATCGGTCCTCGGGAGGTCGCCCGCCTCGGGGTCGTCCGCGGTCATCGCGTGGTGCATCTGCTCGAGGAAGTCGACGTACGACGTGGCCTTTCCGACGCCAGGCTCCTTCTCGAGCTCGCGCTCGAGGTGCGCGATCGCGCGGAGCACCTCGGGCTTTTCCAGCGAGCCCTCTTCGCGCCCGTCCACCGTGAGGATCAGAGTGTTCGTTCCGGCGAACTTCTCGTTGATGACCGAATCGTCCGCGCGCACCGGATCGCTCGGCCAGAACTGCCGCTTGAGACTCGTGTCGACCTCGACGCGGGAGGCGAAGTAGGCACACGCCCAGAGAACGATCGCTGTGCCCAGAATGACGCGCCGCCGCATCTTCGGGATCGCGGCCCAGCGACCGAAGCGCTCGAGGAGACCGTCGATCCAAGGATTCGCGAGCGCCTCGCGCTCGCGCTCGTAGCGCCGCGGCGCGGGTAGGGCGGCTCGCACGGTCGGGATGATCGTCATTTCGATCACGAGCGCCGAGACGATGCCGAAGGCGGTGAAGAGACCGAAGGTGCGGATCGTCGCCGTCCGGAACGTCACGAGGGATGCGAAGGAAAGAGCAGCGACGGTCGCCGCGGAGATCATCACGGGCCCGACGTGCGCGAGCGAGGCGACGATCGCCTCGTCCACATCGTCCGTGCGCTGATACTCCTCGTAGAACCGCTTCAAAATCTGCACGGCATGCCCCGCGGCGACGGCGAGGATCAAGACCGGCGTCGTCATGTTGAACGGGTCGAGCGGGACGCCGACGAGGCCCATCACGCCGAGCGCCCAGACGACGGAGAGGAGCGCGGTCAGGAGCGGAAGAAAGAGCGCCTGCAGTGTGCGGAACGCATGGTAGTGCACGAGCCCGATCACGAAGAGCGCGATGGGGAAGGTGTACGCGATCAACGACGTGTAGGCGTTGATCTGCCCGAGGAGGATCACGATCCCCGCGAGGTGGTAGTCGAACGTGCCGTCGCTGCTCTGGTCGAGCGCGGCGCGCACGGCTGCCTCGAGCTGCCGGTACCCGGGGATCTCGGGGGTGAGCTCGAACGTCGCGTGGATCGCGGCGGCCGAGCCGTCCTTCGCGACGAGCGTGTCGACGACCGTCGGCGTCGCGAGGGCGCGCGCGCGGACCGCCTCCGCTCCCGCGGCGTCGGTCGGCGGCTCCTCCATCACGCGCTCGACGTCCATCCCTTCCGCGGTTCCATGGATCGACTTGATGTGCGGAGAGGCGAGGCTGTGGATCAGCTCCTTGTTCGCGCCCGGGATCTCGCCGATACGCTTCGTGATCTCGGCGACCTTCGCCAGGAAGGCCGGCGTGTAAACGTCACCTTCGCGCGGAAGGAGCCCGATGACGACGAGATTCTTGTCGCCGAAGACGCGATGAACTTCGTTCAACGCCTCGATGCACGGATGATCCTGCGGCAGCTGGCGGTCGGGATCGACCTCGACGTGCAACCGTCCGACGGCGAAGCCGAGCGCGATCGTGACGAGACCGACGACGCCGGAAACCGCGAAGCGACGACGGATGACCCAGGTCGCCCATCTGCGCAGCAGCTGCGATCCGCGGATGTCGTCGTTTGCCATGACTACTGCGCCGCGAACCGCTGTGAAGAACGCTTTGATGCTGCGCACTTCATGCGCGGAAAACATTCAGCGATCGTCACCGCGCTTGTCAAGGGCTATCTGTTCCCCTATGGAGGGTCACCATATCCCTATGACGAGGTTGCTATCGCGTTCGCATTGTCGTCGGCGACTCGGGACGATCGTTCGAGCGACGCTCGCTTCGTTGCTGCTGCTCGCGGCGTTCCGTGACGCGCGAGCGGAGGACGCCGCGGCGCGGCAGGTTCTCGATCGCGTCAAGCAGCTGAACGACACGACGCGGGACTGGAAGGATCTCACGCGGCGCATGCAGATCGTCGTGAAGGATCCGCGCAGCCCCGAGCGCACGCGAGACCTCGTGATGCGGACGCGTCGCGGCGACGATCGCGAAGACAAGACGGTCGTCGTCTTCAACGGTCCGCCGGCCGTACGCGGTACGGCGTTCCTTCAGTTCGACCACCGTGACCGCGACGCCGAGCAGTGGCTCTATCTGCCGGAGCTCCGCAGAGTGCGGAAGATCACCTCCTCGTCGAAGAACGACAGCTTCATGGGGACGGACTTCAGCTATCGCGACCTCGAGCTGCTCACCGACGTCGTCGAGTGGACCGAAGAGGAGGCGTCGAGCCGCGTCGTCGGGACGGAGAAGATCGACGGCCAGGAGGTCACGCTGATCGAGCGCGTTCCCGTCGTGAAGGACGTCGGCTACGAGCGGATCGTCGTTGCCTTCACGAAGGACGACGTGGTGATGCGGCGGATGGAGTTCTACGGCGAGGCCGAGGCCCCGATGAAGATCCTCGACCTCGATCGCATCGAGGTCATCGACCAGATCCCGACGGCGCGCGGCCTGCGCATGCGCCAGCCCGCCGAGGAATCGGAGACGACGGTCGACGTGTCCGAGGTGCGCTACAACCAGGATCTCCCCGACCGCTTGTTCACCGAGCGCGCCCTGCAGCGCGGCCTCGACGACGCCGAAGGCTCCGACGAGTAGGGCCTCGCTCAGAACTGGTATCGCAGGCCGCCGAAGAACTCGCCGTTCTGCTTGAACTGCCCGACGAGCGACTGCTCGCGGCCCCAGATCCCGAGGAGCCCGGCGCGGATCTGTAGGTCCTGAGTCAGGTCGAAGCTCACCGTGGCGCGTGTCAGCTCGTAGCCGCTCTCGATTCCCCAGATCCCGATCAACTCGCCTTCGAGGCGGTCGCGGAGGAACTTCCGGCTGATGTTGGCGGAGATGCGCGTGTCGACGTTCTGCACGAGGAGCGGCTGGTCGTTGTGCAGGAGGATGAGCTGGTACACCTCGAGGATCGGGAGAAAGCCCTCGATCAGGTAGTCGACGCCGAGCCCCCAAGCGAGTGAGTCGCGCTTGACGTAGGCCGGCTCGACGATCGAGTTGCCCTTGAGGAGCGTCGCCACCTTCGCATCGTTGGCGATGACGCGATCGGCGAGCTCGGAGAGGTCCATCGGATACGGCTTCCGGAAGCGCCAGTTCGCCTCGCCGCGGAACGTGAAGCCGCCGCTCGCGAGCGCGAAGTCCCCGCCGATCGCCTGGAAGCGCTGATATGCGGGTTGGAGCTTCGTGTTGATCGTCGATGTCGAGAGGTCGACCCGGATGGGCACCTGGAACGCCGGGGAGGTGTCGAAGCCGTCCCAGAAGACGAGGCTCCAGTCCGCGCCCGCGGAGCGTCCGCCGATCTGTACGCCGACGTTGCCGTTGTCGAACGTGCGCGCGGGCGCCGAGACGTTCTCGACGGTCTGCGTGATCGGGCAGGGCGCCGTCGGAGGGCAGGGGATCTTGGGATCGTCGGTCGCGAGGAACGGGTCGGCGATGCCCGTGGGCGGATACCAGCGCTCGTCCAGCAGCGGGAAGCGCCAGGGGACGGCGATCGGCTGCCACACGAGCGTGAAGCGCGGCTCCTCGACCCACTCCTCGATGGAATCGATCAGCGGGTAGTACGAGCCGCTGACCGCGGGAACCGCGATCTTGGCGTCGACGGCATCCGTCAGGAACGGATCTTCCCACTCGCGCGGGCTCAGGAGGTCGTTCGGCTGCAGCGAATCGAGACGTCCCCAGAAGAACTTCTGCAGGCCGACGCGGACGTCGAAGTCGTCGCCGGTGTAGTCGAGGTAGGTCTCTCCGAACTCGAGCGAAGGCGAGTAGTTCTGGAACGTCCGATCGAGCTCGAAGAAGCCGACGCGCGGATCCTTCGGCGGTCCACCCCAGCGCCCGATCAGCGAGATGCGCCAGAGGAGATCGCGCGTGACGGCCTGCTCCGCCCACACGTCCGCGCGCAGCGCCGGATACTGACCTGGGCTGCGGTTGTCGAACGGAACGATGCCGTAGCCGTCGATCCGGCCGCCCAGGCGCGGTGCCTCCGGAAGGGACTCGGCTTGCGCCGTCCCTGCGAAGAAGCCGCAGGCGAAGACGCCGCAAAACAAGAGGCTCGAGAGCAGCCCCGCCGCGCGAAAACTGGCCATGACGGCCCCACGCTGTTAGCGCAGGTCGCCGCATAGAGCCAGGAAAAAGGCCTGGTTTCGGCTATTTCGTGCTGCGGATCGCCTTCGTGATCACGGCCGCCAGGTCGCCGACGAGGTCGCTCATCGCGCCCGCAACGGCCTCGGGGTCGCCCGAGTCCACGCTCTGGTGAAGATCCTCGTGACGCGTCACGACGTAGCGGTCACGCTTCGGCTCGTAGAGCGTCCAGATCGCCTGCAGCACGGCTTGCCCTTCCCAGGTCGGCTCGAACCGCAGTACCTCGAGCTTGATCTGGTAGGTGAGCGGCGTCTTGTACCAGGGGAACATGACGACCTCGCTCGTGCCGACGAGCTTGCCGAGGTCCTCCGCGAGCACGCGCAGGAAGCTGTCCTTCAGGGGCTCGGCCCAGCGGTTCGAGCCGGACACGGCGATCTGGTTCTGCTGCTTGCGCGAGAGCATCTGCGGCCGCTCGAGATAGCTCGGGAACGAGAGCGGTCCGACGCCGAGCGACACGTCCTGCTTCGCCTCCTGCGCGCGCGGCGTGCGGCTCGTCAGGACGAAGAACTGCGTCGGCACGGGATCCGGTCCGCGCAGGAGCGAGCAGCCCTCGGCGAGAAGCGCGCCGAGAAGGACGAGCACGAGAGCGATCGAGCGGCTGAGCTTCATCATTCCTCTCCACCCCCGCGCTCCTTCCCGTAGATGAGGACGGTCGGCTGCTCGTCGAGCAGGCTCGCGAGGTTCTGCACGGCACGCGCCGCTTGACCGACGTCGGTCAGAGTCTGCTGGAGCTGGTACGCGAGCGGAGCCTCGGGCTCGATCAGCGTTTGCGCCGTCTCCACCGTGCTCCGCAGCGAGGCGAGCGCGCGACTCGCCTCCGCGGTCATCTTCTCGATGTTCTCCGCGATCGGCCCGACCTGCGTGTCGACCTCCTCGATCGCTTGACGGAGAGACTGCATCGTCCCATTGAGTGCCGTGATCGCCTCGCCGATCTCGGGGGAGTTGACGAGTCGCTCGATCCCGTCGACGGTCTTCGAGACGTTGTCCATCAGCTTCGCGAAGTCGACCTGACGGATCTGCTTCAGCACGTCGCTCAGCGTCTGGTTGAACTGCTCGAGCGTCGACGGGAGCGTCGGGATCTCCGGATAGTCGCTCTGGATCGTCAGCTTCCTCGGCCGGCTGTCGGGGACGAAGTCGAGCCCGACGAAGAGGAGCCCCGTCACGAGGCTCTGGCTCTCGAGCCGGGCGCGAAGGCCCATCTTCACGAATTCCTGGATGCTCTCCGGGTTGAGGTCCGCCTTGCGGCCGAGGTCGGTCGTCACCTGCGCCTTGTTGATCTCCGCGACCACGGGGATCGCGACGATGTCCTTCGGGCGATCGACGAGAAGCCGAATCTCCGACACCTGGCCGATGGGCACGCCCTTGAACTTGAGCGGCGCCCCGACGGAGAGGCCGTTCACCGAGCCGCGGAAGTACATGATCACCTTAATCCGGTCCTCGAAGAACTGCCCGGACCCGAAGACGACCACTCCTCCGATCGCGAGCGCGATCGCGCCGAGCACGAAGGCGCCGATCAAGGTTGGACTCGCTTTTCTCATCCTCGTTCGCGCTCCTGTTCGTTGCTCGCCTGCCCGTCGTCGCCGCGGCGCAGGAACGTCCGCACCTTCGGATCGTCGGAATGGTCGCGGAGCTCGCGGGGGTTCCCCGTCGCGATCATCGTGCGCGTCTCGGGGTCGAGGAACACGCAGTCGTCGCCGATCGTGAAGATGCTCGCGAGCTCGTGCGTCACGACGACGATCGTCGTGCCGAGGCTTTCTCGCAGCTCCAGGATCAGCTCGTCGAGCCGCCGCGAGCTGATCGGGTCGAGACCGGCCGAAGGCTCGTCGAAGTAGAGGATGGCCGGATCGAGGGCCATGGCGCGCGCGAGCCCCGCGCGCTTCTGCATGCCGCCGCTGATCTGCGCGGGATAGAAGTCCTCGAAGCCCTTCAGCCCGACGAGCGAGAGCTTCAGCGAGGCGACCTCGCGGATCTCGGCCGGGCGGAGCTCGGTGAACTCCTCGAGCGCGAGCCCGACGTTCTCCGCGAGCGTCAGCGAGCTGAAGAGAGCACCGCTCTGGAACAGGATGCCGACGCGCCGGAGCATCCGCTCGCGGTCCGCCGGGTCGGCCTGCGTGAAACTCTCGTTGCCGTAGAGGATGTCGCCCTTCGCGGGCTCCTTCAGCCCGATCATGTGACGCAGGAGCGTGCTCTTCCCGCTGCCGCTCCCGCCCATGATGATGAAGATCGAAGCCCGCCGGATCGAGAAGCTCAGGTCGCGCATCAGGACGTAGCTGCCGTAGGCCATGGTGAGGTCCTTCACCGTGATCTCGGCTTCCGTCTCGGTCGGCCGCGCGGGTTCCACGTCAGATGCCGAAGATGTTGAAGAGGACCGTGAGCATCGCGTCGGTGACGATGATCATGACGATGCCCGTGACGACCGCGGAGGTCGCCGCGTCGCCGACCGCGGAGGCGTTGTTGCCGCACTGCATGCCGCGCAAGCAGCCGGAGAAGGCGATCAGCACGCCGAAGATCGACGCCTTGAAGATGCCGGTCGCGAAGTCGACGAGATCGACCGCCGAAGCGGACTGCTGGTAGTAGACGATGGGAGGCAGGTCGAGCATCGAGACGCCGACGACGCCGCCGCCGATCATCCCGACGAAGTCCGCGAAGACCGCTAGGAGCGGCATCATCAGGCAAAGCGCGAGCATCCGCGGCAGGACGAGGAAGTCGATCGGCGGAAGTCCCATCGTGACGAGCGCGTCGATCTCTTGGTTGACGCGCATCGTGCCGATCTGCGCGGCGTACGCCGCCCCGGTCCTACCGGCCATGATGATCGCCGCCATCATCGCGCCCATCTCGCGCGCCATCGCGATGCCGACGAGGTTCGCGACGTAGATCTGCGCTCCGAACTGCTCGAGCTGGACCGCACCGACGAACGCGAGGATCAGTCCGACGAGGAAGCTGATCAGGCTGACGATCGGCAGGGCCTGTGCGCCGGCGTCCTGGATCAGGAGGAAGAGGTCGACGCCGCGGAACCGAGCGCGTCCGCGAAGGAGCCGCGCGAACGATCCTGCCGCCTCCCCGAGGAAATGGACCATCTCGACCGCGCCGGAGCCGACGCCCTGCGCGCCGAGGCCGATCCGCTCGAGGAACGACGGCCGCTTCTCCTCCTGCTTCGCGTCCTTGGTCTCGGGGACGGCTTCGGCGAGCGCGATCAGCCGGCGGAGACCGTCGGGCAGGCTGTCGCGGTCGGTCGCGACGCCGCGCTCGGAGCAGAGGTCCTCGATGCGGACGAGGAAGCTCAGGACGCCGCTGTCCCATTCCTTCAGCTCGCCGACGTCGAACGTCACCCGGCCGGGCGGAGGCTCGCTCGCGAGCTCGCGACGGATCGGGTCGAACGACGGAAGTCCGGACGCGAGCCCCCACGCGCCGGCGAGCCGGACCCGAAGAGCGCCCTGGGGAAGGCGCTCGAGCTTCACCTCAGGCTCGCTGGACACGGCGTGGACAGTTTGCGAGATCGCGGGTCCCGTGTCCAACGACGGGAAGCACGATCCGAGCTGCATCTTCTGTCGCATCGTCGCGGGAGAAGCGCCCGCACACCGCGTCTGGGAGGACGAGGCGACGCTCGTCTTCCTCGACATCTTCCCCGTCTCGCCGGGGCACACGCTCATCATCACGAAGGGGCACCATGAGAACCTCTTCGAGGCGCCCGCCGGATCGCTGGCGGCGGTCGGCGCCGTCTCGAAGCGGATCGCGGAGGCGCTCCGGGAGGAGCTCGCGCCCGCCGGGATGATGGTGTTCCAGCTGAACGGAGCGGACGCGGGGCAGACGGTGTTCCACTACCACATGCACCTCCTGCCGCGCTGGCCGGGGCAGGAGCTGGTGCTGCACACGCGCGTCCCGGGAGACCCCGTAGCGCTCGCCGATCTCGCCGCGAAGCTCGTCGCGCGGCTCGAGCGATCGGCTTCCTAGCTTCCCAGCGGAATCAGGGCTCGGGCGGAGGCTCGGTCTCGCCGGCCGTCTTCCAGCCGGTCGTCGTCTGCTTCCAGCCCTCGGTCACGACGAAGGCCGTGTCGCCGATGCGCCAGCGCAGGATCAGCTCCGGTCCGTCGACGTCGATGTCGCCCTGGACCGTGAGCCGGAGCCACCAGCCGGTCGCGAGCCGGCTGAGCCGGACCCGGACGAGCCCCTCGACGGTCTCGCCCTGCTTGTCGTTGAAGCGGTAGCCCGCGCGGTCCTCGGTCAGCGCGCCCGGCGGCGCGAGAACCCGGATGCCGATCCGGTCTCCGTCCGCGAGCACGACCTCGAGCTCACCTTCGCCCGAGTCGACCTCCGGCGGCAGCTCGAAGGTCCACTGGATCTTCAGGCGGTCGATGCCGCGCCGGTCGTAGCGGAGAGACGCCACGTTCCCGCCGGTCTCGTCGCAGCCGACACTGACGGGCGGCTCGTCATCGGGATCCGTCGGCGGGTCGGCGATCACGTCGACGATGTTGCCGCACGGGACGAGGCCGCCTTCCTCCTTCTCCTGCACGACGCGGCAGCGATCGACCGAGACGCCCTCGACGGTGTTGTCGTACGCGCCGGTGAACCGGAAGCAGGTGCTGCCCTTGTTCACGAGACCGCCGACCACGACGTTGCCGTGCGGATAGCCCCAGCCGTTGTCCTTGAACGCCTGGAACGTGAAGCCGCCCGCCTGGACCTCGTTCTCCTCGAAGCGATTGCCATGGGAATCGCCGCGAACGAGGACCGGCCGGTCGACGACCGTGTTCCGGTAGAAGCGATTGTCGACGGCGTTCTTCAGGAGGATCGCGACCTCGCGGCTCTGCTCGAGAACGTTCTCCTCGATCACGTTGTCGTGCGACTCGATCAGGAAGAGACTCTCGGCACCGCTCGCCCGGACGTGGTTGTGACCGACGCGGTTGCCCCACGTGCCGGCGCCCAGATGAATTCCGTCTTCGTCGCTGTCGCCGACGTCGTTCAGCTCGACGCGGCTTTCGCTCGTTCCACCGCCGAGCTGGATGCCGACCTTGCTCGCCCGGACGACGTTCCAATGAAGCCGATTCGCGCTTCCCCCTCCGATGTAGATCCCGCGGCGAAAATCGTTGATGCGACAGTTCCGGACCTCCGCCGCGGTCGCATTGCGGACCCAGATCCCGTCCACCGACGAGCGGCTCCCGGGCCCGGTGATCGAGTGTCCTGCGCAATCGAGAACGCCGGAGCGCACCTCGATGCCGACGCGACAGCTCGCGAGATTGGCGGAGAGCGTTGCCGTGCCGACGAGCACGTCGCCGCACTCGCAGGCCACGCCGTCTCCACAGGTCTTCGCCGAGGCGCCGCCGACGACCAGAAGGAGCGTCAGCGCGGCTGCAAGGACGGAGAGCGAGCGTGTACCGGGTCGCAGGATCATGATGTCGGGCTTCCTGGAATCGCCGTCGATTCCAGGGTCAGGTTCGGGTGTTCAGGATGCCGGCGTGGTTGGCTCGCGTGTCGAGACGTTGCTGCTTCGCGTCGACCTAGACAACGAATTTTTTAGGGTCGGCTTCGTCATGTTCGATGGCGCAGACGCCATCGGGTTCGCGCGATCGCGCGTCGCTCGACCGTCGAGAACGGCGTGGCGTGGAGGATCAGGCCCGAGAGGCTCGCGAAGCCGGCCGCGATTGCTCGGCGTCGAAGGGCGCCGCCACCGCCTCGTCCTCCTGCGAGAGCGACTCCGAGTCGATCTGCGCGAAGTCGAGCACGCCCATGTGCGCATAGGCGCGGCGGATCTTGTCGCCCCAGAGCCCGATGTCCTTGATCGTCGGGACGATGCGCGTGAACAGGCGCTTCCGGAACTCGCGCATGATCTCGGACTGCTCGACGTACGAGACGCATTCCTCGACGGGCAGACCGAGCGTCTCCCACACCTCCTCGGAGAGGAAGCGGTCGCGCATCAGGTAGCAGGCTTCGACGGCGAACTCCTCGCGCTCGTCGCGCTCGGCCTGCGTGAGCTGCGGATAGTAGTCGCGTAGCGCGAGCCGTCCGAAGGCGACGTGCCGCGCTTCGTCCTGCATGACGTACGCGTTCACCGAAGCCGCGAGCGTGTTCGAAGCCTGGTCGCGGATGCTCGCGAACGCCGCGAGTGCGAGGCCCTCGATCAGCACCTGCATGCCGAGGTACGTCATGTCCCAGCGGGAGTCGCTCAGGATGTTGTCGAGGAGGCTCTTCAGCGTCGGCGTGATCGGGTAGGCGAGCTCGAACTTCTCGTGCAAGAGGCGCGAGTAGCTCTCGACGTGGCGCGCCTCGTCGATCACCTGCGTTGCGGCGTAGTACTTGGCCTCGACGCTCGGCACCTGCTGGACGATCTTCGCGGTGCAGATCAGCGCCCCCTGCTCGCCGTGGAGGAACTGCGAGAGCTGCCAGGACTGCACGTGGCGGCGAAGGTTCGCCTTCTCCTTCGAGTCGAGCTTGTTCCACGTGGGGGAGCCGAAGATCGCGATCGACTCGTCGGGGAGCCCTTGCGGGTTCTCGGGGTCGAGATCCTGCGACCAGTCGATCCGCGTGGTCGTGTTCCACTGCAGATCCTTGCCCTTCTCGTAGAGGCGCAGGAGTGCTTCGTTGCCGCCCTCGTACTCCCAGTTGAAGCGCGTGTCGAAGCTGCCGGGGACCGTCCACGAAGTCCCTTCGACCGGGTACGCGTAACGATCCTGAGTCGCCATCGGACTGCCTCCGTTTCGTTTCGGTGTCGATCACGTCTCCGACGGGAGACCGGCCAAGTCAACTCGGCGCGGACGGGCTCGGGAGCGCGAGACGCGGATCGAACCAGGTCAGGATGCGATCGTTCTCCTCGCGCGGGTACGTGTGCGAGAGGTCCTCGATCTCGCGATACGTGAGGTCTGCTCCGGCGCCGGCGAGCTGATCGCGTGCGGCGTGCGCGAGCTCGACGGGGAACAGCCAGTCGAGGGCGCCGTGCACGAGGTAGATGCGCCGCCCGCGAGCGCGCTCCAGGTTCCCGTTCGCGAAGTTGCCGGGATGGAACACGCCGGAGAGCGGCGCGAGCGCGGTGAAGGGCACGTCGTCCTGCAGTCCGAGGAGCAGCGTGTACGTCGCGCCGTCCGAAAGACCCGTGAGGAGGACGTGCTCGGTGTCGACGTTCCAGCGCTCCCGCACGTACGAGACCATCGAGCGCAGAGCCGCCGCGTCGACGTCCGGCCCGAGCATCGACCACGTCGGTCCGGTCGCGGTCGGCGAGAGCAGGAGGAAGCGCCGGCCGCGCGCTTCCGCGAGCCAGGTCCAGAGAAAGTCCGCGCCGTTGCCGCTGCCGCCGTGCAGGGCAACGACGAGCGGCCACGCGCGCGAGCCGTCGTAGCTCTCCGGGACGTACAGCGAGAAGCCGCCGCGCGACGGCGAGCTTCCGCTCGCGCGGTGCAAGCCGACCGACACGCCGGCGGCGGGCACGTCGGGATCGATCTCGTCGAGACGATCGCGAAACGGCGCCTCCACGAAGAACCGGCTCACGGGCGGAAGCAGGCGACGCAGCGGATAGAGCGACGCCTGTGAGCGACAGTGCTCGTGCATCGCGTCGAGGATCGGCTCGGGGCTCGAGAGCGGCGCGAGGAAGAGATCGAGTGCCGTCTGCGCCGCGCGCGCCGACGTCGCCATCTGCTCGGCGACGGGGCGCGCTTCCTCCGGAACCGCTCCTTGCTCGAATGCTCCGAGCTCCTCCGCGAGCCGCGCCCGGACGGGCGTCAAGCCGGAGCGGATCTCCGGGAAGCGGGGCGGATGCAGGACGCGCCGTGCGGTCTCGAGCGCGTGCAGAGCGGAGATCAGCGCCGGTCCGAGGCGCGAGAGCCGCTCGAGGAACGCCTGCTCTTCGGGTTTCGTCATGCGACGCCTCGTGAGATCGTCTCGGCGCACTGCAAAGCCGAGAGCGCCGCCGCGTCCATCTGGATCGCCGGGACGTCGGTCGTTTCTCCGACGAGATAGAGACCGTCGACACCCGGGATGCGTACCGGCGGCCGCGGCCCTGCGCCGACGAGATACTCCGTGCCGTCGTGCGTGACCCAGCTCCGCTGCCAGAGACGGCGGTGGCGCGCGTCGAGGAAGATCTCGTCGAGCATCGCCGTGAAGCTCGCGAGGATCTCCAGGGCGCGTCGCGGATCGGCGGTCTCCTCGTGCGCGGTGAGCCGCATCGCCTGCAAGACGTGCTTCCCCTCGGGTGCGTTTCGCGGCGAGTGGTGCGACGACCAGAGAAAACCGCCTCCGAACGAAGCGTCGGGACCGGTGAGGAGGCGCGTCCAGCCGAGAAAGCGGTCGGGCTCGCCCGTCTCGCGCAAGCGCGGCAGGCCGTCGAACGCGAACGCCGCCGCGACGACGCCGCCGACCGCGCGCCACGATCGAGCGCTCTCGGCGAGCGCCGGTGGGAACACGTCGGCGCTCGCGATCGAGAGGAGCTCCCAGATCGGGACGTTCGCGACGACGGCGTCGGCCTCGATGCGGACCGGAGTCGCGCGCGCGTCGCGCACCGCGACGCCGCGGGCCCGCCCCGCGGCGAGAAGGATCTGCTCGACGCGGCTTCCGAGGCGAATCTCGACGCCGGCCGCTTCCGCCGCCTCGCGAAGCGACGACACGATCGCGCGCACGCCGCCTTCCGCATTCGCGCCCGCGCACTCGGGACGACCGCGCCGCTCGCCGGGCGTGCGGCGGTGGAGGCGGATGCATTCCGCCATCGAAGCACTCGCCGGAGCGTACGTACCGAACATCATCACGTTCCGGAGGAACGCTTCCGCGACCTCGGGCGGCACGCGCAGGCGCGCGAGGGCTTCGACCGCCGGCACGTGCCGGAGCGCTTCGACGTCCTCTTCTTCGAGCGCGGCGAGCCGTTCCCACAAGAGAACGAGATCCGCGTACGTCTTCGCGTCGATGCGGAGTGCTGCCGCCGCCGTCTCGAGCGCGCTCGCCGAAGCCCGCCGTCCAGGCCAGGGGAAGGAGAGCCGCCGGCCGCCGCCGCCCTGCACGAAGACCCGCATCACCTGATCGTTCGGGATCGTCGAGCCGCGGAACGACGTCGCTCCCGCGCGAACGAGCGCTTCGTCGAGCCAAGCATTCGGCCAGAGGTACGCGCCCGCGTCGACGACGAAGCCGTCGTGCTCGAACGAGCGCAGCCGGCCGCCGGGAGCGCTCTCGCGCTCGAGCACGACGACGCGCCGGCCCAGGCGGCCGAGCATCGCGGCCGTGAGGAGGCCGGCGAGGCCGGCTCCGATCACGATGACGTCGAACCGCTCCACGCGGGAACCTTCTTATGTCCCGAGGAGGCGTCAGGAAAACGGGCCGCGGCTTCGCGGCGGAAAAGCGCCGTGCTAGCCTGCATTTCTCACCAGATCACGTCGCGAGGCGGTCGAGAGTGCCGAAGATTCGCGAGCCTCGGACCGGAGGGCGACGCAGGCGTACTTGAACAGTACGTCGAGGAGCCCGGAGGGAGAA
>VGTG01000071.1 GCA_016874795.1 Deltaproteobacteria bacterium
GGGAGGCGCCTCCCCCGACGCCGAAGGTCGTGCTTGCGACGCCGCGACCGACGGCGTCGCCCCGGCCGACTCCGCCGCCCACGCCGGAGCCGACCGCAGCACTCGGGCCGAGCCCCGTGACATCCGGCCGTCGGTACACGATCGTCCTGGATCCCGGCCACGGCGGGCAGGACCCCGGGGCCCGCGGCGTCACCGGAGAGCCGGAGAAGTCGGTGACCCTCGCGATCGTCCGCCAGATCGACGAGCGCCTGAAGGAGGAGCCCGACGTCCGTGTGCTCTTGACGCGCGAGGACGACCGCGCGGTCCCGCTCGAGCAGCGCACCGCGATCGCGAACGCGCAGGGCGCCGACCTCTTCCTCTCGATCCACGCGAACGGGAGCGGCAGCCGCGCCGTGCGCGGGATCGAGACCTATACGCTCAACAACACCCAGGATCAGGCGACGATCCGGCTCGCGGCTCTCGAGAACGGCTTGACCATCGCGGGCGCGGCCTCGAACGAGCGCGATCTCGCCTATATTCTGAGCGACCTTCTCCAGACGGGGAAAGAAGACGAGTCGCAGGAGCTCGCCCAGGCTGTGCAGGAGGAGCTGGTCCGCTATCTTCGGGGGCGATGGGAGAAGATCACCGACCTGGGCGTCAAGAAGGGCCCGTTCTACGTGCTCGTCGGCGCCTACATGCCGTGCGTCCTGGTCGAGGTCGGCTTCCTGACCAACGAGGAGGAGGGGCACCGGATCGGCTCGCCGCGCTACCAGCGCGACCTGGCGGAAGGGATCACGCGCGGGATCCGTCGCTTCATCGCGACGCCGCGAGAGGACGCGAACCTTTGAGGCGGCTCCGGGTCCACGTCGGCGGGCGGGAGGTGCGCTCGTGACCGTCGCCTCGCAGCCGCCGGAAGAGTCGCCGATCGGCGACCTTCCGGCCCTGCCGAGCCTTCCCGAGCCCGGCGGGGTCGGCGAGCTCGGCGCTCTCGCGCGCGCCTACGTCGTCGAGACGCGCGAGCAGCTCCGTGCCTGGCACGACTCCGGTGCGCGCGGCGTCGCCGTCGTCGAAGCATTCACGCGCTCGATCGATCGGCTGATCGGCTGGCTCTTCGACTCCGCGACCGCGACCTACCGGCGCCGCTACGTGCAGCTCGACCAGCGCTGCGCGGTACTGGCGCAGGGCGGCTACGGGCGCGGTGAGCTCAATCCCCACTCCGACGTCGATCTGCTCTTCCTCTACCCGCACAAGATGACGCCGTACGTGGAGACGATCACCGAGACGATCCTCTACAGCCTCTGGGACACGCGGCTGACGGTCGGGCACGCCGTGCGGACCATCCGCGAGTGCGTCCGCATCGCCAACACCGACTTGACGGCGAAGACCTCCCTGATCGACGCTCGAGCGATCTGCGGCGACGCGCAGCTCGCGCAGGAGTTCGAGCGCGTCCTCGAGCGCGACATCCAGGGACGCGCCACGGCGCGCTTCTTCCGCGAGAAGCTGAAGGAGAGCGAGGCGCGGCACCACCAGTACGGCGACTCCGTCTATCTCCTCGAGCCGCAGATCAAGGAGGGGCAGGGCGGCCTGCGCGACCTCCACACGGCCCTCTGGATCGCGAAGGTCAAGTTCAAGGTCCGAAGCATTCGCGAGCTCGCCGTGAAGGGCGTGATGAACAGCCAGGAGCTCGCCGAGATCGAGGAGGCGCGCGACTTCTTGTTCCGTGTGCGGAACGCGCTCCATTTCCTCGGCAACTCCCACCAGGACCAGCTCAGCTTCGACGTGCAGGAGAAGATCGCGCAGAACCTCGGCTACGAGCGTCTCGCGACGACGGAGCTGAAGCCCGTCGAGCACTTCCTGCGCGACTACTATCTCCACGCTTCCGTCGTGACGCGCTTCGCGAACGCGATCATCGACCGCTCGGTGAACCCTCCGGGACCGTATCGTCTCCTCGGCCGGATGATGGCGCGCATGATCCGCCCGGGCGTGCAGATCGTCGCAGGCGAGCTGAACGTCGTCGACGGCGAGTTCTTCTCGCGCGATCCCACCGAGCTCGTCCGGATCTTCCTCGATGCACAGCGGCACGGGGCGCACTTCTGCCGCGGGCTCGCGGACCAGATCCGCAACCAGGCCCACCTTCTCGGCGAAGCGGAGCGTCGCGATCCGCGGGTGATCGACGCGTTCCTGACGATCCTCAAGAGCCCGTACCGCGTCTACGACACGCTGCACGAGATGCACAAGCTCGGCGTCCTCGCGCAGGTGGTGCCCGAGTGGGCGCACCTCCTCTGTCTCGTGCTGCACGACTACTACCACATCTACACCGTCGACGAGCACTCGCTGATGGGCATCCGGGAGCTCGAGCGGCTCCGTACCGGCGAGCGCGCCGAGGTCTTGCCGCTCCTGACGGAGGTGATGCGCGACGTCGACAAGGTCGAGCTCCTCTTCCTCGGCATGATGCTGCACGACGTCGGAAAGGGCCTCGGGGGCGGTCACTCGGAGAAGGGCGCCGTCTTCGCACGCGACATCGCGGCGCGGCTCGGGCTGAACGAGGACGACTCGCGGGAGCTCGAGTTCATGGTGCGGAACCACCTCGTTCTCTCGCACCTCGCGCAGCGGCGCGACATCCACGACGACAAGCTCGTGATCGAGATCGCGCGCCTCGTCGGCACGCCGGAGGCGCTGCGCCGCCTGTACCTCCTGACCTACGCCGACATGCGTGCGACGGGTCCGAAGGTCTGGAACAACTGGAAGGACATGCTCCTCGGCGAGACCTACCTCCGTGTGCAGGAGGCCTTCCAGCGCGGCTTCGAGCCGGAAGACCGGAGCGAGCGCGTGCGCCGCATCAAGGACCGCGTGCGCGAGCTCGCCGAGGAAGACGGCAGTGCGACGACTTCGAGCGTGATCGGGCCGTTCCTCGAGACGATGCCCGATACGTATCTCCTCGCGACGCCCGAGGACCTGATCCCGAAGGACGCGCGCCTCGTCGAGGAGGCGAGTCGCGAAGGGCTCGCGATCCGGGTCGCCCATTACGAGGAGCGCGAGTTCAGCGAGCTCACGGTCGCGACGAAGGACCGACCGGGGCTCTTCGCGACGCTGACGGGCGTGCTCGCGGCGTCGGGGATGAACATCGTCGGCGCAAGGATCGCCACGTCGAGCGACGGCTTCGCGGTCGACGCGTTCCGGATCTCCCATCTCGATCGCCGGGAGATGGTGCTCGACGACGATCGCTGGCGGCGCGTGCGGGAGCTCCTCGCGGACGTCCTCGCGGGTCGAAAGGAGCTCGGCGAGGTGCTGGCGCGCGCGACGCGGACGGGGCTGCTGACCCGGCGGACGCGCCGCCCCGCGGTCGACGAGGTCGCGGTCGACAACGGGACGTCGGAGCACTTCACGGTCATCGACGTCTACAGCCACGACCGCGTCGGCCTGCTGCACGAGATCGCGAGCGCGGTCTTCGAGCTCCGGCTCGACATCCACCTCGCGAAGATCTCGACGGCCGTCGACCAGGTGCTCGACGTCTTCTACGTGACCGAGGCGGACGGCTCGAAGAGCCGGCGAGCGGACGAGATCCGCGAGAGGCTTCTCCCGATCGTGCAGCAGAGCGGCGGCGGTGGGGCGGCGGAATCCGCGAGCCCGAGCACGGCTTGAGGAAGGGATGCGCCTCGACGACCTGATCGACCGGCACGTCGCGCGCCTGCGCTCCGAGGTCGGGGTCTCCGAGCACACCTCGCGGGCCTACGCGGACGACCTCGCGCGCTTCGCGCGCTTCGCCGACGAGGAGTTCGGCGTGACGCGCGCCGAGCGCGTCAGCCGGGAGCTCGTCCTCTGCTTCCAGGCGGCCGAGGCGGAGCGCGGGATCGGCGCACGCACGCAGGCGCGGCGCCTCTCGGCGCTGCGCGGCGCTTTTCGCTTCGCGGTCGCCTCCGGCGTGATGAGCGAGAGCCCGCTCGCGGACCTCCGTCAGCCGCGCCAGCGCCGTCGGCTGCCGTGGACTCTCTCCGAGGCCGAGACGGAGCGTCTTCTCGACGCCGCGGATCGCACGCGCACGCCGATGCGCGACCGTGCGCTCCTCGAGGTCCTCTATGGAAGCGGCCTTCGCGTCAGCGAAGCGCTCGGGCTCACGATCGACGCGATCCATCTCGTCGACGGTGCTCTGCGCGTCGTCGGGAAAGGGGATCGCGAGCGCGTCGTGCCGCTCGGTCGTCCCGCGAAGCGTGCGATCGAGCGCTATCTCGCATCGGAGCGGCCGCGGCTCGAGACGTCGGGGCGGCGCCGGCAGGTGTTCCTCTCGCCGCGGGGCAGGCCGCTCACGCGTCAAGCGGTGTTCGCGCTCGTCCGACGGCTCGCTCTCGCGGCGGGCCTCGAGCGCGCGCCTTCGCCGCACGGGCTCCGGCACGCGTTCGCGACGCATCTCGTCGAGCGCGGCGCCGATCTGCGCGCCGTGCAGTCGCTTCTCGGACACGCCAGCATCTCGACGACGGAGGTCTACACCCACGTGAGCCGCGCCCATCTGCGCGACGTCCACCAGCTTCATCATCCGCGCGAGCGTGCCTTCGGGGCGCAGAAGCGAAAGGCTCCGGCATGAGCGCCAAGAGCGAAAAGCGCTCGGTCATCGTGAGCGGCATGCGGCCGACCGGCCGGCTTCACCTCGGCCATCTGCTCGGGACGCTCGGGAACTGGGTGCAGCTCCAGGAGCGCCACGAGTGCTTCTTCTTCGTCGCGGACTGGCACGTCCTGACGACGGACTACGAGAAGCCGCAGAGCATCTCCGACTTCTCACGCGAGATGGTGATCGATTGGCTCGCGGCCGGGCTCGACCCGGAGCGCTCGGTGATCTTCCGGCAGTCGGCGCTCCTCGAGCACGCGGAGCTGGCGCTCCTCTTCGGGATGCTGACGCCGCTCGGCTGGCTCGAGCGGAACCCGACCTACAAGGAGCAGCGCGAGCAGCTCGGCGACCGCGACCTCTCGACGTTCGGCTTCCTCGGCTACCCGGTCCTGCAGGCGGCCGACATCCTGCTGTACAAGGCGTCGGGCGTGCCGGTCGGCATCGACCAGGTGCCGCACGTCGAGCTCACGCGCGAGATCGCGCGCCGCTTCAACAACTACTACGGTGAAGTGTTCCCCGAGCCGCAGGCTCTCCTCTCGCCGGCGCCGAAGATCCCCGGCACCGACGGCCGGAAGATGAGCAAGAGCTACGGGAACGCGATCTTCCTCGACGAGGATCCCGCTTCGATCGAGAAGCGGCTCGGCCGCATGGCGACCGATCCGGCGCGCGTCCGGCGCACCGATCCGGGAGACCCCGCCCTTTGCCCGGCGTTCCTGCTCCACCAGATCTACTGCACTCCCGAGGAGATCGCGTACGTGACCGAGGGCTGCCGCACCGCGGGGATCGGCTGCCTCGATTGCAAGAAGGTGATGATCCGCCACGTGCTGGAGCAGCTGGCGCCGCTTCGCGAGCGTCGCGCCGAGATCGTCGCGAAGCCCGGCCTCGTCGACGAGATTCTCGCCGCCGGAGCGGAGCGGGCCCGGAAGATCGCCCGAGAAACCATGCGGGAAGTGCGCGAAGCGATCGGGATGTGAGACGGAACGTCTCGCCCCCGCTTGCCGTCCTGTGCTAGGGGAAACCCGGTAGAGGCTCCGGAGACGGGGCCCGCGCCGCGAGCCAGCTCGGCGGCAGCGTGTGGGGAGGAGGAGCGAGGGGGTCGCCCCCTCGGACGTGCATGGGTGAAGTCTACACCGTCAAGCTCGAGGAGTTCGAGGGGCCCCTCGATCTGCTCCTGCACCTGATCAAGAAGCACGAGGTCGACCTCTACAACATCCGGGTCGCCTCGATCACGGATCAGTACCTCGCGTATCTCGCCTCGGCCCGCGATCTGAACCTCGATCTCGCGGGAGACTTCCTCGTCATGGCGGCGACGCTAATCTACCTGAAGTCGCGGGCGCTCTTGCCGCCCGAGGAGCAGGACGAGCTCGACGACGAGGAGCCGATCGATCTCGAGGCGCAGCTTATCGAGCAGCTCCTCGAGCACGAGCGCTTCCAGAAGGCGGGAGCCGCTCTCGCGGCCGGGACGGTGCTCGGACGAGACGTCTTTCGGCGCACGGTCGTCGAAGCGAAGCCGGGCGAGTTCACGGCCGCGCCGGCGCCGCTCACGATCGGTGATCTGCTCGGCGCGCTCGAGCGCATTCTCGAGCGTCGCGCGCGCACGATCGTGCATCAGGTGTTCGGTGAGCGGCTGAGCATCCGCGACGGCATGCACATGGCGCTCGAGCGGCTGCGGGCTTCGCCGCGGTGCACCTTCGACGACCTGTTCCCCGAGGACGCTTCGCGGATGCGCATCATCGTCACGTTCCTCGCCATCCTCGAGCTGATCAAGTACGGCGCGATCTCGGCGCGGCAGGGCGAGATGCTCGGCGACATCGACCTGGTTCTGCTGCGCGACGTCGATCCGGAACGGATGCTGGAGATCGAGTTCGAGGAGGTCGCCCCATGAGCAACCTGGAAGCTTCCGACGACGCACCGGAGGAGAACGCGCCGGAGGAGAACGTCCCCGAGGAGGGCGCCGCGAAGGACGGCGGCGAGACGCTCGAGGCGGGCGACGAGAGCGAGTCCGCTTCCGCTTCCGACGAAGCCCTCGACGCCGCCCCGGACGAGGACGCCGAAGTCGTCCCCGAGGAGCTCCCTCCGCTCGTCCCGGTCCTCGAGGCGGCTCTCTTCGCCGCGGCCGAGGCGATGCCGATTGCGCGCTTGACGCGCGTTCTGGGCGCATGGACGAAGGGGCAGATTGCGACGGCGCTCGGCGAGCTCGCCGAGCGGAAGCAGCGCGAGGGTAGCGGCCTTCGCCTCGTCGAGACGGCCGGCGGATTTCAGCTCCGCTCGGCGAGCGAGTTCGCGCCCTGGGTGCGGAAGTTCTTCGCCGAGAAGCCGCCGCGTCTCTCTCGGGCGGTCCTCGAGACGCTCGCGGTGATCGCCTACCGTCAGCCGGTCACGCGTGGCGAGGTCGAGGCGGTCCGCGGCGTGAACTGCGACGCGGTCCTGGGCGCGCTGGCGGCGCGCGGGCTGATCACGCAGGTCGGCCGCCGGCAGTCGCCCGGGCGCCCGACCGAGTACGGGACGACGAGCGAGTTCCTCGAGCTCTTCAGCCTGCGCGAGCTGAGCGACCTGCCTCCGCTGCCCGATCCGGGGGCACTTGCGAGCCTCGTCGAGGCGGCGAGCGAAGAGGGTGACGCGGAATCGGAGTCCAGTGAGTTCGATGGTGCATCAGACGGAGCGCTTGCAGAAGATCCTGAGTCAGGCGGGGATCGCCTCGAGGAGAGCAGCGGAGGAGCTGATCCGGGAGGGTCGGGTCCAGGTGAACGGGAAGGTGATCCGCGAGCTGGGGGCGAAGGCTGACCCGGTCTCCGATCGCATCACCGTCGACGGCCGCGCCGCTCAGCCGGAGCGCTTGCGGTACGTCGCGTACCACAAGCCGGTCGGCGTCGTCAGCACGTTGTCCGACCCCGAAGGGCGACCGTCGATCGCGCAGGTGACGGGTCGCCTGCGCACGCACCTCTTTCCTGTCGGCCGTCTCGACTTCGATTCGAGCGGCCTCGTCCTCCTGACGAACGACGGCGAGATGGCGCAGCGCCTCGCCCACCCGCGCTATCACGTGGCGAAGGTCTACCGCGTCAAGGTGCGCGGGCATCCCGACGAGCACGCGCTCTCCCGGCTCCGTCGCGGCATCCGTCTGGCCGACGGACAGACCGCGCCCGCGCACGTGACCGTCGAGGGCCGCCTCGAGCACAAGGCGCGGCTCCGCATCACGATCCGCGAGGGGCGGCGCCGTCAGGTGCGCCGCATGCTGGAAGCCGTCGGACATCCGGTCGACCGCCTGTCGCGCGTGGCGATCGGTCCGGTACGCCTCGGCGCCCTGCCTCCCGGCGGGATGCGTGACCTCACGGCGAACGAGGTCCGCGCCCTGCGCGCGCTCGTGCGCGGCGCGCCGCCGACGGACGAAGGGGAAGGGAGCAAGTCCTCGCCCGTTCGGCGCCGTCGAGCGAAGGCGGGCTCGGCTCAGGTTCGGAGCTTCAGGAACTCCGGGTAGAGCGCGCGCCAGCGTCCGTAGTCGGCTTCGCCGGCCTCCGCTCCGGCGACTTCGATCGACCGCGTGCGCACCATCGCACGCACCGCGGAGTCCACGTCCGCGTGCGTCCGGCTGCCGACGCTCGCGAGGAGCGCCGCGCCGAGCGCCGTCGCGTGCGGCTCGTCCGAGAGAAGGAGCGGTACGCGCGTGGTCCGCGCGAACTCCGCGAGGAGCGTCGGGAGACGCGTCATGCCCCCGGTCAGCGTCAGCGAGAGCGCCGGTCCGCCGCGCATCGCCTCGATCTGCTCGAGGTTCGCTCGCGTCGCGTAGGCGATCCCGGCGAGGAAGCCGTGCAGGAACGATCCCTGTCCGGGACGCTCGCCGAGAGGCGGCGGCCGGAAGAGGAAGCCCGCGGGTCGGTTCGGGTCGAAGTTGACGAGATCGAAGACGTGCGGGCCGGCGAAGCTCGTCACCAGGTTGCCGTCGCGGCTCTGCATCAGCGACTCGGCGCGCTCGTAGACGTCGTCGCCGTTCATGCCGAGGAGGGCGAGGAGCCACTCGAACGCGGTGCCGGTCTCGCCGGCGTTGCTCTCGAGCGTCCAGCCCGCGGCGCGCGCGTGGCAGCCGGTCCAGAGCTTCCCTTCCGGATCGAACTGCGCGCTCGAGACGGCGAGCATCACGGGCGTCGTCGTGCCGAGGACCGCGGCCGCGTGTCCCTCCTCGAAGACGCCGGCACCGAGGAGGGCGCACTGCGTGTCCGCTCCTCCCGCGAAGACGGGCGTGCCGGCGGCGAGGCCGGTGTGCGCGGCGGCGTCGTCCGTGAGCTTGCCGAGCGGCGTTCCGGGCTCGACGACCGGCGGCAGGAGTCGCTCGTCGATCTCGAAGAGGTCGAGGACCTCCTTGCTCCATCCGCGAGCGCCGACGTCGAGCAGCATGGACTCGCCCGCGTTCGACGGCTCGGACGCGAGCGCGCCGCACAGGCGATAGGTCATCCAGTCGTTCAGCGTCAGGACGTACGCGACCTTCGGCTGTTCGGTCTGCTTCCGGAAGCGGAGCAGTCGAGCGAGCGAAGAGACGAACGGCGGCCAGTGGCCCGTGATGCGCACGGCGCGCTCGAGCGAGAGCTTCTCGAGCACCTCGAAGCCGCCCTCGAGGCCGCGGCCGTCCATGTTCGGGGCCGCGTAGACCTCGCGCCCGCGCGCATCGAGCAGCACCGTGCCCAGGCGCTGTGCGGTGGCCGCGACGCCCGCGACGGCGGACGCCGCGATGCCCGATTCCTCCATCGCCTGCCGCGCGCAGCGGCCGAGCGCGCTCCAGAAGGCGTGCGGATCGAATCCGTAGCCGACCATGAGCTGCTCGTGCTCGTAGGCGATCCGCTGGTACGTCCACGCCTCGCGTGCCACCGCGAGTCGCTTGCCCGCGGCATCGAAGATGGCGCACTTGCCGCCACCGGTGCCGTAGTCGAGAGCGGCGAAGTACGGACCGTCGCTGCGCATGCCCCGACTCTCGTCGAAGGGACGGCGCCCCGCAAGCGGTCGGCCGCGCACGCACGCATCAATTCAGGCGTCGGAGCGGATGAGCGGTACGAACCGCACCGGACAGATCCAGCGCCCTTCGCGCGCCGACCGGCCCTCCCGCCAGACGCCGAGCCATTGCTCCTCGTCTCCAACTGGCGCGACGAGGATGCCGCCCGGTGCGAGCTGTTCGAGCAGCTCCTCCGGCAGACGGCGCGCTGCCGCCGTCAGGAGGATCCGATCGAACGGCGCCTCGCGCGGCAGCCCCGTAGCACCGTCTCCCACGTGCACCACCACGTCGCCAGGTACGAGCCGCGCGATCCTCGCTGCCGCCTCTCGAGCGAGAGTCTCGATGCGCTCGATCGAGTGAACGCGGGCACCGAGACGCGCGAGCACCGCGGCCTGGTAGCCGGAGCCGGTCCCGACCTCGAGCACGCGTTCGCCGCCGCGAAGCTCGAGGGCATCGGTCATCAGGGCGACGACGGTCGGCTGCGAGATCGTCTGGCCGTGCCCGATCGCGTGCGCGTGGTCGTCGTAGGCTTCCGCGAGCGAGGCGCCCGGCATGAAGAGATGCCGCGGGACGCTCCGGAGGGCGCTCAGCACCGCGGGCGCGACTCGGGGAAGGGCTCGCGCGAGCTCGTCGACGAGACGTTCGCGCGCCGCGAGCGCTTCGGGCCCGTCCGCCGGTTCGGCACCGCTCGGCATGCTCGCCGCTTCCGGGGATCAGGGTGGCTGCGAGTGCTCGCGGGCGTCGCGGAGCATCCCGCGGAAGAACACGAGGCTCACGGCGAAGGGCAGGGCATAGTACGAAAGGCGGAAGAGGATCAGGGCGATCACCGTCGGCGCGAGCGGCGTTCCGAGCGCGGCGAAGAGGCCGGTCGTCAAGCCCTCCATGATGCCGAGGCCGCCCGGTGCGAGCGACACGATCGACGACAGGATCGCGACCGAAAAACCGACCGTGATCAGCGCCGGAGGCACGAGCAGGTGCACGGACCAGAAGCAGCCCCAGAGCACGCCGAGCGTCGCCACCCAGTCGAGCAGGATGTAGACGGTCGGCAGGAGCATCTTCCGCCAGTTTGCCAGCATGAAGGCGAAGCCGCGGTCGATGTTGTGTTGCAGGCGCCACATGCGCGTGCGGCGCGGTGCACGGCGCTCCGGCAGGACGCGTCGCGCGATCCGCAGGAGCACCTCGCCCGAGCGGAACAGGAAGCGTCGGCGCGTCCGCGGCCGCACCAGCAGAACCACGCACAGGCCCATGATGAGGAGGAACAGCCCGAGTAGGCTGCCCGCCGCGACGAGCGCCGCCGTGCCGAGCGCCTGGTGCGTGACGAGGAAGTAGAAGCCCATCACGAGGAAGACCAGCAGTGCGAGGTTCGTCAGGAGACCTTGCACGAAGGAAATCGTCACGGCGCGACCGATGGGGATTCCGTGCTTCCGGAAGAAGTACATGCGGACCGCGAAGCCAGAGAGGCCGCCGGTCGCGATCAGATAGTTGACGGTGTTCGAGACGAAGGTGATGCGCAGCATCGAGCCGAGGCCGATCGGGCTGCCCGCAGCGACGGCGATTCCCTCGTAGGAGAGTGCCATCAGAACGTAGCTCAGGAGCGTCGCTCCGACGGGCACGAGGAATCGCGGCCACGAGATTCCGGCCGCGGCCTCGAGGAGCTTCATCCCGTCGCTGTAGAAGAACAGGATTCCGAACCCGAGCAGCATGCTGACGACCGCGATGATCGCCAGACGGCGCGTCGGAACGGAGCCCACTCCACCGCTCGGGGGCGGCGTGGGCTCGACGTGATCGGACTCAGCTCGCACGGCCCGCCGTGGCTCGCGACGGCGAGCGCCGTCTTGCCTGGAGGAGCCAGGCGAGCAGGCCGCCGAGCGGCCCGCCGACCAGAGCCCCGACGATCACCGCGCCGAAGAGCTCGCGGAAGGTCGGCGTCGGAGAAGCGACGCTCTGGAAGGCGAACGTCGCGGTCAGCGCCGCTGCGGTCGCGATCGTGAGAGAAGCGGCCGTCTCCCCGGCGCCGGTTGCCCGATCGAACGCCGCCGCCGCGACGATCAGCCCCAGCGCGACGGGCAGGGAGATCCACAAGGAAAGCTGTGCGTGCGGATAGAGCGAGAGGGTCAGGCGCTTCTCGGCGCGGCCGCGGATCAGCATCTCCGTCACGTGGAGATCACCGTTGCTCGGATTCGCGAGGGCGATGCGCGTCGCCGTGGAGGAGCGCAGGAGGTCGATCGAGTCGCGACGTCCGCGCGCGTGGCGCGTCCACGTCTCGAGGAGCTCGCCGCTGTGTTTCTGCTCTTGACCATCCTCATCGGCGACCGTCAGGGAATAGCGCGCCGCGCGCGTCGCGCCCGGGCTGCCTTCCTCGAGGTGCCCTTCGATGACGAGGTCGAGCGAGGGGCCACGGCCCGCCGCGGACAGCCGGAGCGGCAGCTTCTCCGCCGTGACGTCGACCGAGGTGATCCTTCCCGCCGGATAGATCCGCCGGTGGATCGGTGCGTACACGGCGGCGACCCATACGATGGCGAGAACGCCAACGGCGAAGCGTCCCGTCGTGCCGAGCCGGTACGCGTAGCGCATCGGAAAAAAGAGCACGATCAGCGCCAGCAGCAGCGCGTCGAGGGCGAGCGCCGGCGGCGTTCGAATCACGTCGAGATTGCCGAGAACGTAAAGCACGAGGAATACGGCAGCACCGAGCGCCGGCGGCAACCAGGTGCGTAGAACCTCCGCGTCGACGCGCGACTGTCGGCGGACCCGCGGCTTCGCCGCCGTCGGCGGCCTTCGACGGGAGGAACGGACCGCCGGCCGTGGCATCCTGGAACCGTAGCACGGAAATTTTCGCTGGAGAAAGGTCGCGAGCTGCGACGATTCACCAGCCGCGCAGGTCGACGGGCCAGGTCTCGATCACCGCTTCGCCGTCGAGGAGGTAGAAGCGCTCGTGGTACGCGACGGTCGGATCGACGTGCGCGGGGTGCACGCGGATGCGCTCGCCGACGCGGAACGATCGGGGCCTCTCTTCGCTCGGTGCGGCGCTCGGCGCGAACGTCACGTGCTCGTCCGAGCAGAACCAAACCGAAGCACCGTAGATCGAAGGGTTCCCGTGATCCATGCCCAGGGCCTTCAATCCGCAGTCGGCGACCGCGTACGCGGCCGACGTCGAGACGACGGTCGAGAGCACGGAGAGCGCCTCGCGGAAGGGAAGCCCGAGACGTGCATAGGCGGTATCCAGGAGGACGTACGAGCCGGCCTGGATCTCCGTCGCGAGGTCGTTCAGATCGAAGGTTCCGGTGCCGCCGGCCGAGACGACGTCGCCACCGACGTCGCGATGCGCGGCGGCGAGCTTCTCCATCGCCTGCCGCGTCTCGTCGCGGCGGCGCTCGCGATCATCGAGACCGACGGCGTGGCCTTCGTAGCCCATCACGCCGCGCACGACGAGGCCGCGCCGCCGCGCTTCGTCGGCGAGAGCACCTGCGTCCTCCGGCGTGCACCCACACCGCGGCAGGCCGACGTTGACGTCGAGCAGCACCTCACGGACTCCGCCGGCGACGGCCGCGGCGATCGTCTCGAGGGAGTCGACGGCCACCGTCACGCGCGCTTCGAGCCGCCCGAGTCGCGTCGCGTCGACGACTTCGTTCGCGAGCAGCAGGTCGTCGCCGAGGCCCGCCGCCGCGAGCCCTTCCATCTCGCGTACGGTCGCGCACGTGAAGGCGCGGTGGCCCGCCGCGGCTTGACGCCGCGCGATCGCCACGGACTTGTGCGCCTTGACGTGCGGCCGGAGTCGTCCTCCCGGCAGCGCCTGCGACATCGTCACGAGGTTGTGCTCGAACGCCGCGGCATCGACGACGAGAGCGGGGGTCACCAGGTCGTGGATCGTCATCCGATCTCCATCGCGACGAGCCGTCGCTCCGCGAAGCGAAAGAGGTCCGCGGGAGGATGCGGTCCGTGCCGACGCTTTCCGATCGGCACGACGAGCCCGAGGCCGAGGACCTTCTTCCGGAAGTTCCGCCGATCGAGCTCGCGGCCGAGGATGCTCTCGTACGTCCTTTGCAGATCGGCGAGCGTGAACGGGTCCTCGAGCAGGCCGAAGGCGACGTTCGTGTACGAGAGCTTCGCGCGGAGGCGCTCGAGGGCCTTCTCCGCGACGGCGCCGTGGTCGTAGGCGAGAGGCGGCATCGCGTCGCAAGGAAACCACTGCACACCGTGCGCGTCCTCGGTGCGCGGCACGAGGGCCAGGTAAGCGACGGAGACGACGCGGGAGCTGGGATCGCGGCCGGGCTCGCCGAAGGCATAGAGCTGCTCGACGAACGCGTCCTTGCGCGGCAGGTGGTGTGCGAGCCAGCGGCGCGCGGCGCCGTCGAGCGACTCCTCCGGCGGGACGCGACCGCCGGGGAACGCGAAGCGCGACGTCGTCCCGACCGGGACGAGGGCGGCGTGCAAGCTCCAGTCGCGAAGACCGAGCGGGACCACGTCGACGGCGACGCCTACGGAGGTCGCGCTCACGAGAGCTCGAGCATGCGCTTCAAGGCGCGCTCGGCGCCGGTGCGGACCTCCTCGTGGAGCTCGATCGGGTAGCGCATCTCCTCGAGCGCGCGCCGCGTGTCTTCGAGCGTGATCATCTTCATGTACGCGCAGAGCTTGCAGCTCTTGTAGAAGGTCTTCTCGGGCAGCTCGAGGAGGAGGCGGTCCGAGAGGCCGCACTCCGTGACGACGAGGAACTCCTGCGCGTCGCTCTCGCGCGCGTACTGCACCATGCCGCTCGTCGAGAGCACCGCATCGGCGAGCTTCAGCACGTCGTGCCGGCACTCCGGATGCGCGAGCACCTTGACGTGCGGAAGATGCTTCCGCACGCGCTCGATCTGCTCCGGCGTGATCTGGTGATGGACGTAGCAGTTTCCGTCCCAGGCGATGATGTTCTTCTTCGTGTTCTCCTGGACGTAGCGCGCGAGGTTCTGGTCGGGGACGAAGAGGATGTTCTCGCTCGGGAGCTTCTCGACGACCTTCACGGCGTTGGAGGAGGTGACGCAGACGTCGGACACGGCCTTCACCTCGGCGGTCGTGTTGACGTACGAGGCGATCATCAGGTCGGGGTAGATCTTCCGGAGCTCGTCGCGGCGATCCTCGAGGGAGTCGGCGTCCACGCTGTCGGCGAGCGAGCATCCGGCGCGGAGGTCGGGGAGGAGCACCGTCCGGTCGGGATTCAGGATCTTCGCCGTCTCCGCCATGAAGTGGACGCCGCAGAAGACGATCACGTCCGCTTCGACCTTCGTCGCCTGGCGGGCGAGCTCGAGCGAGTCGCCGATGAAGTCGGCGACCTCGAAGATCTCGGGGCGCTGGTAGTTGTGGGCGAGGATCACGGCGCGCCGCTCGGCCTTCAGCTCGCGGATGCGGCGGGTCGTGCCGGCCATCTCGGCGCAGCGGTCGCGGGTGTACACCGCCGGGCTGCCGAGCGGTGCGAAGTCGCGGAAGAGCTCTTCCGCATCGCGTGGGGTTTCGAGCGACATCTCGCGTTCCTCCAGTCGTGTCCAGCATACGCAACGGAGGATCGGGCGCAAGCCCGCCAAGGGCAAAAGGGACCCCGGCGATCAGGAGCCCGCGAGCGTCATCCGGCGGATGCGGACCGTCGGCGCGCTGGTGCTCGCCCGGAACACGAGGTCCGAGCCGACCTGCTCGATGTCGCGGAACATCCGCAGCAGATTGCCAGCGATCGTGACCTCCTCGACCGCGTGCGTGAGCTCGCCCTTCTCGATCCAGATCCCGGCCGCGCCGCGCGAGTAGTCCCCGGTGACGCCGTTCACGCCGAACCCGGAGAGGCTCGTCACGTAGAGTCCTCGGTCGACCGAGGCGACGATGTCCTCGGGCGAATCCGGACCCGCGACCAGGTAGAGGTTCGTCGGCGCCGCCGCGGGCACGTCGCCGACCGAGCGCGCGGCGTTGCCCGTGGTCGCGAGCCCGAGGCGACGGGCCGCGTAGGTGTCGAGGAGGTAGCTCTCGAGGCGGCCCTCGACGACGACCGGCGTCCGCCGCGTCGCGACGCCCTCGGCGTCGAACGGCCGCGAGGCGAGCCCTCCGGCAAGGCGGCCGTCGTCGATGATCGTCACGGCGCGTGAAGCGATCTCCTCTCCGAGCCGGTCGAGCAGGAACGAGGACCGGCGGTAGAGGGCACCGCCGGAGACAGCGCCGGCGAGATGGCGGAGGAGCGAAGCGGCGGTGATCGGATCGAAGACGATCGTCACCTCCTGGGTCGGGACCTTGCGTGCGCCGAGCCTCCGGAGCGTGCGCTCGGCGGCGATCCGGCCGACCGTCTCCGGCGTCTCGAGACGCGCCAGCGCGCGGCTGCTGTCCCACCACGAGTCGCGCTGCATGCCGCCGTTTTCGCTCGCGACGGGAGAAGCCGAGAGCGAGTAGCTCGTCGTCTCGTACGCGCCGCGGAAGCCGGCGCTGCTCGCGTAGGAGATCCGGCCCGACGACTGGCCGAACTCGGCTCCCTCGGAGTTCGTGAGCCGCGGATCCACCGAGAGCGCCGCCGCCTCACAGCGACGTGCGCGCTCGATGCGCTCCTCCGGCGTGATCGAGTCGCTCGCACGATCGGCGAGACCGAGATCCGGCGCGTCGGGGGAGAGCTCGCCCGGAGAGGGCAGCGCCGCGTCCGGGTCGGGCGCGACGAGCGCGGCCATGTCGGCGACGTCGCGCACGAAGCGGTCGACCGATCCCTCGTCGAGGTCCGCCGTCGAAGCGACCGCGCTCGCCCGGCCGGCGAAGCAGCGAACGCCGAGGCGGCGCTCGCGCGAGAGCTTGACGGTCTCGACCTCGCCGAGCCGCACGGCGGCGGAGGCGGACGTCCACTCCGCGAGGACCGCGTCCGCATCGGTCGCGCCCGCTCGCTTGGCGGCGGCGAGGACCTCGTCGAGGAGCGGCGTGTCGAGGGTCGCCGCGGCGCTCACGCCTGGGTCCCGCCGACGGTGATGCCGTCGATGCGCAACGTCGGGAGACCGACGCCGACCGGCACCGACTGGCCGTCTTTCCCGCAGGTGCCGATGCCCTCGTCGAGCGCGAGATCGGAGCCGACGCGGCTGATGCGCTTCAGCACCTCGGGACCGTTGCCGATCAGCGTCGCGCCCTTGACGGGACGTCCGACCTTGCCGCCCTCGATGAGGTACGCCTCGCTCGCTGAGAACACGAAGCGTCCATTCGTGATGTCGACCTGGCCGCCGCCGAAGGACACGGCGTAGAGCCCGCGATCGACGGAGCGCAGGATGTCTTCCGGCGCGTCCTCGCCGGCCAGCATGAACGTGTTCGTCATCCGCGGCAGCGGGTAGTGCATGAAGCTCTCGCGACGGCCGTTCCCCGTCGCGGGGACGCCCATCAGCCGCGCGTTCAGCCGGTCCTGGAGATAGCCGCAGAGGCGGCCCTTCTCGATGAGCACGTTTCTCTGTGTCGGCGTGCCCTCGTCGTCGACGTTGAGCGAGCCGCGCCGCGAGGCGATCGTGCCGTCGTCGACGACCGTGCAGAGCTCGGACGCGACGCGCTCGCCCATCAGCTTCGCGAAGGCGGAGGTTCCCTTGCGGTTGAAATCTCCCTCGAGCCCGTGGCCGACCGCCTCGTGCAGAAGGACGCCGGGCCAGCCGGGGCCGAGAACGACGGTCATCTCGCCGGCGGGCGCTTCCTCCGCGTCGAGATTGACGATCGCCTGGCGCGCGGCCTCGCGCGCGAAGCGGATCGCGCGCTCTTCGTCGCCGGCGAGGAACGAGAACGCGACGCGGCCGCCACCGCCGGTCGTACCCTGCTCGCGGCGGCCGCCGTCCTCGGCGAGGCACGTGATGCTCAATCGGACGAGCGGCTGGCGGTCCGCGACGAGCTCGCCCTCCGAGTTGGCGATCAGGACGAGACGCTCCTCGACGCCGATCGACGCCATCACGTTGCAGATCCGGGAATCGACGGCGCGCGCCTCGCGGTCGATCCGCGAGAGCAGAGCCGCGCGCTCCGCGAGCGGAGGAAGCAGGGCCGCCGAATCGACGGCGTAGAGATCGCGGCTCGGCCGTGGCGTCGCACGACGCAGGTCGACCGCCCGCGAGGAGCTCGCCTCCGAAGCGATCGCTCGGGCGTTCTCGGCGGCGAGCCGCAGGCTGTCGCTCGAGACGTCATCGGAGAACGCGTACCCGGTCTTCTCTCCCGCGAGAACGCGCACGCCGACGCCCTGGACGACGTGCTGTCCCGCCTTCTTGACGAGCTGCTCCTCGAGCGAGAGCGAGTGCACCGCGCGGTGCTCGAAGAACAAGTCCGCGAAGTCGGCGCGGCGCGCGAGCGCGGTGCCGAGGGTCGCTTCGAGGGCGTCCACGTCCAGGCCGAACCGGTCGGCGAGGAGTTGCGGCGCGGAAACCGGCTTCGGCTCGAGCGAGTTCGACATACGGAGAACCTGTGCACGCCGGCTCGTCGAGTCAACCTCGCGGGCGCGGCGGCGGATCCTTCACTGGAGAGACGGGACCGTCGGGCGGAGCTTCGCGATCGCCTGGCGCAGGGCCGGCGCCTCGGGGTCGTCCGGGACGCGCTCGAGATAGCCCTCGAGGTCGCGGATCGCGGCGGCGGCGCACTCGAGGCGCTGGAACAGCGCGGCGCGATCACGCAGCCAGGAGGGATTCGCGGGATCGAGGTGCACGAGCCGGTCGACCGCGGTCAGCGCCAGCTCGGGATCGCGGCGGCGCAGGTGGTTCAGCCGCAGGTTCACGAGGACGCGAACGAGGATCGCGCGCGTGTCGGTCGGGTGCTCGAGGAGATCCTCGAGCTGGGCCTTCGGGTCGGGAGCTCCCGCTTGCTCGAGCTGGGCCAGGAGGGCCTCCCGCTCGACGATGCGAGCACCGTGGAACGGATCGAGCAGCTCCTCTCCGTGCAGGACGAGAAAGTGCCCGGGGGCGTTCACCCCGGCCGCGGCTCTCCCGATTCTGTGTGCGACGGCCAGGTAGACGATCGCGAGGGTGATCGGGATCCCCCGGCGCCGGTCGATCACCTGGTTCAGGTGGCTGTTGCGCGGGTCGTAGTACTCCTTCGAGTTCCCGGCGAAGCCTTCCCGCCCGTAGATCTCGGCCGCGAGTGCGCGCCGCCAGGCGATCTCGTCGGCACCGGCGTCGACCGAGCCCACGACGCGCTCGGCGCACTCGTCGAGGTATTCCAGGTAGGGAAGGGGATCGAGATCGGGGTACTCCTCGGCGGCGATCCAGAGAGCGCCTGCGGCGAGATCGCCGCGCGGATCGGCTGCGATCGAGTACAAGCTCTCGCGGATCTCGTCTCGGGATCGGGAGGAACCGGGCATCCGAGAGGAAACCATAGCACCGGCCCGGGCGAGCGGCAGTGCCGGCGCGCGGCGACACGCGATCTCTGGACAAGCCTCCCGGCGGATCCCTATACTTCCGCCACTCTCGGGAGCATCGCCTCCGCGAGAGCAAAATCCACACAGATGGCGCAGGCCAAGGGACCCGTGGTCTCGTTGATGTCTGCGGTCGAGGGACCCGAGCCGCTGGTCATCCTCCCGCACGACAACCCCGATCCAGATGCGCTCGCCAGCGCCGCGGCGCTGCAGTACCTCCTGCGCGAGCTCTCCAGCAAGGACTCGATCATCGCGCTCGGCGGCATCATCGGCCGCGCGGAGAACCGCGCGATGGTGAAATACCTGAACATCAACCTGGTGCCGGTGAAGGAGATCGAGCTGACCCCCGACACCCAGGTGGCGCTCGTCGACACGCAGCCGGGGCGGACGAACAACTCGCTTCCGATCGAGATCTCCCCGACCGTGGTGATCGATCACCACCCGGCCTACGGGCCGTTCGAGGGCATCCCCTTCGTCGACATGCGCGACGGCTACGGTGCGACGTCGACGATCCTGACGGAGTACCTTCGCGACTCGCACGTGACCGTCGAGAGCAAGATCGCGACGGCGCTGTTCTACGGCATCGCGGCGGAGACGCAGGACCTCGGACGCGAGTCCTCGGAAGCGGACTTCGCGGCGAGCCACTTCCTCTATCCGTACGCGAACAAGCGGCGCCTCGGGAAGATCGAGAACGCCCGCGTGCCGCGCGAATACTTCCGCGCGTTCCGCGACGCCATCGACGAGGCCACGGTCTACGACAAGGCGGTGATCTCGGACCTCGGTGACGTCCTCTATCCGGACATGGTCGCGGAGGTCGCCGACTTCCTCCTTCGCCTCGACGAGGTCGAGTGGGCGCTCGCGATGGGCTCGTACAAGAAGAACCTCTTCGTGTCGCTGCGAACGACCGATCGCGACACGAACGCGGGCGAGATCCTCCAGAAGGTGCTCGGCAGCCGCTCGGCGGGCGGTCACGACATGATCGCCGGCGGGCGGATTCGCCTCGACGGCAACGGTCTCGAGCGGGAGAAGGCGGCCGTGCGCGTGAAGGAGCGCTTCCTGCAGCGACTCGGCATCGGCTCCGCCACCTCCCACGACCTGGTTTGACCCGAGAGGGCGGGGAGGTCGTAACCCGCCGGCAGACGGACGTGCAAGCCCGAAAGGAAGGTACTGCGCCGAGCGAACGCGCGCTCTTCATTTGGTGGTGAGATCGTCGGCGTGCGATCCCGCCAGTGCGGCGGAGGCTTCGGCTTCGACGCTCGCGACGGGGTCGCGCATTGCGACCTCGAGCGCACGACGTGCGGCTGCGGGCGACTCCGGAAGCAGGCGCCCGAGCGACCAGGCCGCGTGCGCGCGGACGAGCGGAGCATCGTGCGTGCGGACCGTCGTCGCGAGGATGGGCACGGCGTCGGGATTGCCGGTGTTGCCGAGAACGACGGCAGCGTTTCGGGCGAGCCCGACGCGCCCGGCGCGCCGGATCGCGCTTTCGCCGTAGAGGACCGCGAACCCGGCGTCGTCGAACGACAGGACGTCGGCGAGGCGCGGCGCCAGCGCTTCGTCGGGCTCCGCTCGATCGGGATTCCAGGGACAGGCGATCTGGCAGAGGTCGCATCCGAAGATCCACTCTCCGATCGCCGGGCGAAGCGCGGGATCGATCGCACCGCGGTGCTCGATCGTCAGGTAGGAAATGCAGCGCCGCGGCTCGAGCCGGTAGCCGGGCTCGATCGCGCCGGTCGGGCAGGCGGCGATGCAGCGCTCGCAACTGCCACAGCGCTCTGCGACCGCGGCGTCCGGCTCGATCTCGGCCTCGAGGAACAGCTCCCCCAGGAAGGCGTAGGATCCCGAAGCCTCGCTCAGCGTGAGCGTGTGCTTGCCGGTCCATCCGACGCCGGCGCGCGCAGCCCATTCGTGCTCGAACACGGCACCCGTGTCGACGAAGCACTTGACGCGCCCTTCCGGCGTGAGAGCGCGGATCGCCTCCGCCCATTGCCCGAGCCGCTCCGTCATCACGTCATGGTAGTCGGGCCCGCGCGCGTACGCGGCGATGCGACCGCGGAGCTCCTCCCGCCAGCGCACGTGCGGTGGCGGTGGCACGTCGTAGGGGAAGAAGGCACTGACGACGGAGCGCGCCCACGGGTAGCGCGTCCGCGGATCGAGCCGCGCCTTGCGATGGTGCAGGAGGAACCGCATGTCGCCTGCGCGTCCCTCGGCGAGCCACTGCTCGTAGAAGTCGCCGCGCGGCAACGGCTCGATCCGCGCGATCCTCGGGTCGACGAAGCCCAGTCGGGCGCCGGCTTCGCGGATGGCCTTTCGCTTCGCGCTGGCGTCCACGAGGCGAAGCTTCGCGCCGGCGGCGTAAGGTGACAAGTCGCGGCAAACGCTTGCCGACCGTCACGCTCTCGTCGCGCCGCCGCGGGTCGGATCCCGCCGCGATCGCGGCCTCCGTCAAGGAAGCGGAGACCTGCCGAAGCTGCGTCCGCGCCGCGAACGACGCGGTGTTCATCGGCTTTGCCGCGCCGTGTGCGCGTCCTGGGCAGCTCCGCAAGATCGACAAAATGGGATCGTGCGCACCGGCACGACCGTTGCACCGGCCACGCGTCACCGGTCTGTCGCTCAACGCGCGAGACCGTCACCGAGCAGAGGGGGCGAGCATGATTCGAAGCGCTGCGAGATCGACCACGACCACGAATCGCCGTCGCGCCGAGCGCAACCGCCGCAGCGGCTCCCGCCGCCAGGGCGTTTCCGCACGCGCCGCGCGGCCCCGCCCCACGGACGAGGAGGACTTGACGGCCTTCCTCCCGCTGGTGCGACAGGTCGTGCAGCAGATCCAGGCGGCGCTGCCCGCTTCGATCGAGTACGACGAAGTGATGAGCTGGGGCGTCGACGGGCTGCTCGATGCTTCGCGCAAGTACGACGCGAGCAAGGGGACGCACTTCCAGACGTACGCGCGCATCCGCATCCGCGGCGCGATCCTCGACCAGCTTCGCTCGCTCGACTGGGTGTCGCGGACCACACGGCAGAAGGCGAACCAGCTCCTCCGCAACGTGCAGCGCCTCGAGCATCATCTCGGCCGCCAGGCTTCGCAGGACGAGCTCGCGAGCGCGATGGGCATCTCGCTCGAACAGCTGCACGGCCTGATGAACGAGGTCGGCGATCTCGCGATGGTGTCGCTCGAGGACGTCGCCTTCGGACGCAGCAACGAGCGCGTCTCGTTCGAGGACTACATCGCTTCTTCGAGCGGCGACCCGATCGCGGCTCTCCTCGCGCAGGAGCAGGCGGGTGCGGTGGCGCAGGCGATCCAGCAGCTCCCCGAGAAGGAGCGCATGGTGATGCCGCTCTACTACAACTCCGAGCTCACGATGAAGGAAGTCGGCGCGCGCCTCGGAATCACGGAGTCGCGCGTGTCGCAGCTCCACACGCAGGCGATCAGCCGCCTTCGCTCGATCCTGTCCGACTACGTGTACGACGGGATCCCCGCGCAGTAAGCGAAGCGAGTCTCGAGCGCGCCGTCTCCAGCTCGTCGGGCGAGTTGACGTTCGCGAAGCTCGCCTCGTCGGAATCGAGGGCGCGTAGCTCCTCTCCTTCGATGGTGCGGACGCGAAGCGCGTCCGAGAGGCCGTTGGTCGGACGTCCGCCGCCCTGGGCGAGCCGTCGCGCGAAGTGCGGCCCGGCCGTCGCGACGCGATAGACGGCGAGGAGTGGCTCCGGTCGCCCGTCCCGCACCGGAAGGACGACGTCGTACTCGCACGGCGCTTCGGCGCGCGCGAAGAGGCCTTCGAGGAGCGGCCTTGCGACGAAGGGCGTATCGCACGCGACCGCGATGGCGAGACGCCCTCGTGCCGCGGCGAGCGCGGTCGCGAGACCGCCGACGGGTCCGCGAAACGCCTCCGCGTCCCGCACGACGAGGACGTGCGCTTCGCCCTGGGGAGCGACGCCTCGCACCGCATCCGCGAGGGCAGCGATGTACGCGTCGTCGGCTTGCTCGCGGGGAGCGACCGCGAGCACGACCTCGTCGCAGACCGCGAAGAGCGAGCGCGCCGCGTGCGCGACGAGCGGCTCTCCCGCGAGATCGAGAAGCGCCTTCGGACGTCCCATGCGGCTCGAGCGGCCGCCCGCGAGGAGAAGGCCGCTTCGCTCGAGGGCCGTCACGAGCGCGCGCCGCCTCGGGATGGATCGACCCACGCGAGACCCGCTTCGGAGAGCGTGCCGTCGACGGGCTGGTCGTGCTCTTCGATCGGCAGGCGATCGACGATCTGCAGAGCGTGGCAGACACCGAGGAGGCACCAGCCGCTTCTTCGGAGATCGGGGATCAAGCGGTCGTAGCCGCCGCCGCCGCGTCCGAGGCGTGCTCCCCGGCCATCGAGCGCCACCGCGGGCGCAAGAAGGACCGCGGGCGTGGCGGCTTCGGAGAGTGTCACGGGTTCGCCGTCCGGCTCCGGGATCGCGCCGGGGCCCGCGGGACGAAGCGTCGCTCCGCTCTCGAACGCGACCAGGTCGAGCGCGCCGTCGGCGCGGAGGCGCGGCAGGAGGAGGCGCGAGCCCGAGGCACGGAGGCGGTCGAGCAGCGGGGCGACGTCGATCTCGCCATCGGTTGCGACGTAGGCCGCGACGGTTCTCGCGCTCGCGAGCGGCTCGCTCCGCGCGAACGCGGCGAGCGCTCGGGCGGCCTGCGCTTGCGCCTCCGGTGCGAGAGCGCGCCGGGCCGAGCGCATGCTCCGGCGCAAGCGCTGCTTCTCGTCGCGGGCGGAGCTCCGAGCCTCCACGTCTCCACCTTGTACCTGGCTGGGGACGGCTGTTACAGTCGAGGGTCCCTCGCGGCGCGGACCGAGCGTCGTCTTCCCAGGAAGGCTGTCTGATGACCCTGAAGAATTTCGTTTTCACCTCCGAGTCCGTCTCGGAGGGCCACCCGGACAAGATGTGCGACCAGATCTCCGACGCCGTCGTCGACGAGATCATTCGCCAGGACCCGCGTGCACGCGTCGCGTGCGAGACGCTCTGCAAAACCGGCATGGTCGTGATCGCCGGTGAGATCACGACTGAAGCGAAGGTCGCCTATGCGGAGATTGCGCGCGAGACGATCAAGGAGATCGGGTACACGTCGTCGGACATGGGCTTCGACTACGACACCTGCGCCGTGCTCACGGCGATCGATCGTCAGTCGCCCGACATCAGCCAGGGCGTTTCGCGCACCGCCGCCGAGGCCGAGGACCAGGGCGCGGGCGATCAGGGCCTGATGTTCGGCTTCGCGTGCGACGAGACGCCGGAGCTGATGCCGCTTCCGATCTCGCTGTCGCATCACCTCGTGAAGCGGCTCGCGCAGATCCGGAAGGAAGGGCAGCTTCCGTTCCTCCGCCCCGACTCGAAGTCGCAGGTCACCGTGCAGTACGTCGACGGCAAGCCGAAGGCGGTGAAGAACGTCGTCATCTCGACGCAGCATAGCGACGACGTCTCGAACGAGCGCCTCCGCGAGGCCATGATCGAAGAGGTGATCAAGAAGGTCGTCCCCGCGGGCTTCCTGAGCAAGGATACGGAGTACCACGTCAATCCGACCGGACGCTTCGTCGTCGGCGGACCGAAGGGCGACTGCGGCTTGACGGGCCGGAAGATCATCGTCGACACGTACGGCGGGTACGGCCGTCACGGCGGCGGCGCTTTCTCGGGCAAGGATCCCTCGAAGGTCGACCGCAGCGCCGCGTACATGGGGCGGCACATCGCGAAGACGGTCGTCGCTTCGGGCCTCGCGCCGCGCTGCGAGGTGCAGATCGCGTACGCGATCGGCATCGCGCGTCCGCTCTCCGTTCTCGTCGATACGTTCGGGACCGGAGTCGTGCCGGACGAGAAGATCGCCGAGGCGCTGCTGTCGCTGTTCGATCTCCGGCCGCACGGCATCATCCGCTCGCTCGACCTGCTGCGCCCGATCTACAAGAAGACCGCTTCGTACGGGCACTTCGGGCAGGCGCCCGAGGGCGGTTACTTCACCTGGGAGAAGACGGACAAGGCCGGCGAGCTCGCCGAGCGCTGCGGACGTCCCGCTCCGAAGTGACGTAGGCGAGCGCGCGCTCAGCCGGAAATCGCGAGCCCGACCTGCATCAGGAAGGCGAGGTCGCCTTCGACGTTCATCCGCGCCGAGGTGAACGCCTCGGGCGGGCTCTGCTTCGCCTCCCGGATCGAGAGGTAGTCCGCGAGCCGCATCTCGACCGGGGTGCGCGGCCGCTCGGCGCCCTCTTCGGCTTCGACCTCGCCCGGATCGGAGTCGAATGCGGCGGGGAGAGCCTCCTCGAAGAACGCGGCCGGTGGCATCGCGGCAGCGCCTCCCTCTCGGCTGCGCGCTTCCCGAGTCACGCCGGAGCCGGTTAGACCGCCGACTCCCTCTGGTGTCGAGGCGCGCGCCCGAAGCGCGCGCCTCGTCGCCTCCGGTCAGGGCGCGAAGAGCTGGTAGCCGGGAATTCCGGCGGTCGTCCGCGCGACGGTCGTTCCCGTTCCGAGCGGGAAGCCGAAGTTCGTGAAGTAGAGGATTCCCGTGTCGCGGCCCGTGCCGAATCCGAACGCGAGGTTCGCCGGCTCGTCGAGGTCGCCGGACTCGACGAATGGGATCAGCGTCGCGTTGTTCGGCTGCACGACCCACACCTGGCCGCCGCTCGCGACGTAGAGGTTCCCCTTCTGATCGAACGCGATCCCATTCGGGCGGCCGATGCCGCTCGCGTAGACCGTCGGCTCTTCGACGTTGCCGGCGCTGTCGAGCGCCATGCTCACGACGCGATTCATCTCCGTGTCGGCGACGAAGAGCAGGTGGTTCGGACCGAAGGCCATGCCGTTCGGCGAGTGAATCTCGGTCGTGAGCGTGTGGTAGGTGCCGTTGAACTCGATCACCGCGATCTGCGGATCGCCGCCGAGCCCGTATGCGGACACGATCGCGCGTTGCATCGTGTCGAAGACGATGGCGCGCGGCGTATCGAGCGCGCTCGTCGCGACGCGCACCACGCCGTCCTGCGAGACGGCGAGCACCTCGCCGGTCCGCGGGGACGCCGCGAAGATCTCGTTCTGCGGACCGGTCGTGAGCCCAGCGAGCTCGCGATTCAGGTCCGCGAAGATCTCGCGCGAGCCGTCGGGAAAGACGCGCGTGATCTCGCCGGTGATGCTCCCGATGTAGAGGTTCCCGTTCGAATCGAAGCAGAGACCTTCGGGACCGCTCAGCCCCGACACCGTCGTCTGCGCGGGCGGTGCCGGCTGCGGCAGGGCATTGAACTGACCGCCACCGCCGCCACACGCGGCGAGGACCACCGCCGTCACCAGGGCCAGCGCCGAGCGCCCCCTCCGTCCACTCCCAACCATCGGACCCTCCTCCGCACCCCCCCCCACCTCAGGGCGCCGCCACAACGGCCTAGCAGAGTATCCCGATTCCCGGGGCTGCTGGAAGAGGGGCGAGCGTCGCCGGGCCGATCAGTGGTGGAAGGCCTTGGCGGCCGCGGGCTGGAGGCCCGTCACGGCCTCCGAGAAATGCGAGAACTCCTCGTCGCTCAGATAGAGGTCGATGCCGTGATCAAAGAAGGAGATGCTGACGTTTGCGGAGCCCTCGTCGTCGACGAACCGGACGATACGGAAACACTCGCACTCGTAGAGGATCTCTTCGTCGTCTCGCTGGCTCATCGTCCTCCCCCGGGGCTCGATCCTTCCTAGCGAGCCCTGGCCGGCAAAGCCACACGCTCAGGCGCCGCGGAAGCGGTCGATCCGCCGGCGATCGCGCTTCGTCGGCCGCCCGGCGCCCGCCTCGCGCTGCGCCGCGAGCGGAGGCGCGGCGATCTCCGGCGGCGGGGCGGGCGTGACGTCCTCGTACAGCAGGCGCGCTTCGGGAGGGCCGAGACGACGCTCCGCGAGGGCCGCGACGTCGAGCTCGCGCCGACCGCGCGATCCGCGGACGCTCACGTGGTCGCCGACGCGCAGGAGCTTGTGCGCCGTGACGCGTGCGCCGTTCACCTCGACCTTGCCGCCGGCGCAAGCCTCCTGGGCGAGAGTGCGTGTCTTGAAGACGCGCGCGGCGAGGAGCCAGCGATCGACGCGCACGTGCTCGAGCGGTGCCGCCATTCCGGGTCTGTTCCATGCCGTCGCGGGTACGGCAACCGGCGGTTGGACTCGTGCCCGACATCGAAATAGTCTCGGCGGCATGGGAGTCGCGACGATCGCGCCGGAGGTGCGCTGCCGCGAAAGCAGCCCCGCGGACCGGAGCTACGTGATCGAGCTCGCGGCGGAGATCTTCGCCGACTTCGGGGATTACCGGTCGATCCTCTCGCAGTGGCTCGACACGCCGCGCGTGACGACGCGGATCGCACTCGAGGGCGCGCAGCGTCGCGGCTTCACCTTGATCGCGCGGCATCAGCCGCTCGGCTTCTTCCGGCGCGCCTCGGCGGAGCTCGTCGCGATCGCGCTCGAGGAGTCGGCGCGCGGCCGCGGGCTCGGGCGACGTCTCCTCGAGGACGCCGAGCGCATCGCGCGCGCCTGGGACGCGCACGAGATGCGACTGCACACCGCGGAGACGAATCGCGTCGCACGCTCGTTCTTCTCCCGCGCGGGATACGAGCGGCGCGAGCGCGGCACGACGCGCTACCCGAACGGCCAGACCGCCCTCGAGCTCCGCCGGGCTCTGACCTAGTGCACCGCCGTCGAGATAGCGTCAAGCAGATTGCCGTTCATCGGCGTCCCTCGCAAGGAGCGCCGACGAAGGAATATCTGGCATATTTCGAGGAGGTGTGACGCCGCGAGGGGCGTCGAGGGGCGGTAAGATGTTGGCGCTATCTCGACGGCGGTGCACTAGCCTGCATTTCTCACCAGATCACGTCGCGAGGCGGTCGAGAGTGCCGAAGATTCGCGAGCCTCGGACCGGAGGGCGACGCAGGCGTACTTGAACAGTACGTCGAGGAGCCCGGAGGGAGAAGCT
>VGTG01000072.1 GCA_016874795.1 Deltaproteobacteria bacterium
CGGCGCGCACGAGGGTGAGCGCGCCGGCTGGTCAAACGAGGGGCTCACTGCCCGGGCGGCGGATCCTGGTCGACGAGGATGTCGCGCCGTGCGAACTTCCAGCCGGTTTTTGTCTTTACGAAGCGGTCGCGGTAGATCCCGGTGTTGCTGAAGCGCGGTGTGGGCTCGCCCTCGTGCTGGAAGATCACGGCGAACATCGTGTCGGCGTGGACGCTGCCGTCGCCCTCCGGCGAAAAGAGCGTGTTCGTCTGGAAGTGGCGCGATTGCAGGATCCCGGCCTGGGCCGCGCCTTCGTAGAAGCTCGCGATGAACTGCGAGCGCTCGGCGTTGGAGCCGTACGTCCAGGCGAGCTTCCCGCGGAAGGAGGCCTGCAGGACGGCGTCTTCCAGGAAGAGGTCGACCCAGCCCTCTTCGTCCCTTCCGTCCCAGGTGTGGCTGTAGGCCGAGATCAAGTCGAGCAGTGCGGTACGATCGGCGATGGCGAGAGCGCTTTCCTGCATGCGGGGTTCCTCCGGCGGCTACTCGATGGCCGCAAGATGGGCGAGGATCGCCCGGTTGACCGCTTCGGGAGACTCGATGGTCACGGCATGTCCCGAGTCGGGAACGACGAGGCAGGTCGCCCCCGGAATCGCGGCGGCTATGGCGGGTGCGTCGGGCGTGAGGAGGTCGGCGCCGGCAGCGACGACGAGCGTCGGCACGGCGATCGCTCCGAGCTCGAGCGCGCGGCTCCCGGACCAGTCGTGCAGCCCCGCGACGGAGCGCCGGAGCGTGGCGGCGGGAGCCCGGGCGAGCGTCTGCCCGAGGCCCCGGAGAGTGCGGTCCCGGCGACGTGGGTCGGCGAGAAAGCCGGGCGAGAAGAGCCAGGGGAGGAGAGCGCGCGCGAGGATGTCGGACGACACGGCCCCGGCCAGAAGAGCCCAGGCGTCCGTCACGACGTCGAGCCGCGCGTCCGCGACGACGAAGGGCGTCACCAAGGTGAGCGAACGCACGCGCTCGGGAGTCGAGAGCGCGAGCTCGATCGCAACTGCAGCACCGAGGCTCGCGCCGATCACGTGCGCCGGCCGCTCGGTGATGCGCGCAGCGTCGGCGGCCGCCGCGGCGACGGAGTAGCGCTCCAGATCGGGTGCATCGGAGCCGGCGATGCCGCGCGGATTCACGCCGAGGACGAGGAAACGATCCGCGAGCGCCGGCACCTGCGCCGCGAAGACCGAGACGTCGGTGCCGAGACCGGGGAGGAGGAGGACCGGGTCGCCGGCACCCTGGCGCGGGACGTCGAGGGCGATGCCGTCGCCGACCGGGACGAGACGGCTTCGGCGCGCGAACCAGTCCTCGACGTCCCGTCGCGTGATCCGGCCGTGCGGCCCGGTTCCCGGGACGCGCGCGATCTCGATCTCGAGGGCGCGGGCGCGCACGCGCGCCGCCGGCGTGGCGACGGTGCCTCTTCTCCGGCGAAGCTCCGGTGCGGCGAGGTCGGGCCGCACGAGCGGCGCTGCCTTTGGATTGACGGTGGCGGCGGTGCGCGGCGGCTCGGCCGAAGCGTGCTCTGCCGGTATCGCCTGCGCCGCCGCGAAGTCCGCCGGGTCGAAAGCCTCCTCGAGGCTCGCGGTGATCGCCGCGAGCAACGTTCCACAGGGCACGGTGTCGCCCGGCTCGGCGTAGTAGTGCCGCACGAAGCCCGTGGCGGGGGCTTCGACCTCGACCTCGGCCTTCTCCGACTCGATGACGAGGGCGACCTCTCCCTTCTCGATTCGGGAGCCGACCGCGGTCGTCCACTCGACGATGGTCCCTTCTTCCATCGTGATGCCGAGCTTCGGCATGGCGATGGCCGACGGCATCAGCGGTTCCAGCCGAGCTGCTCGAGAACCGCCTCCACTACCCCGTCCGCCGTAGGCAGGTAGGCCTCTTCCAGGACCGGGCTGAACGGAACCGGCGTATGGGGCGCCGTGACCTTCTTCACCGGTGCGTCGAGGAAGTCGAAGCCCCGGTCGACGCAGAGGGAGGCGATCTCGCTGGCGATGCCGCAATGGGGCGTCGCCTCGTCGACGACGACGACGCGACCCGTCCGGCGGAGGCTTTCGAGCACCGTCGCCTCGTCGAGCGGGTAGAGGGAGCGCAGGTCGACGACCTCGGCTTCGATCCCTTCGGCCGCGAGCTTCGCCGCCGCCTCGAGCGAGGTGTGCACCGTCCTCCCCAGTCCGACCAGCGTGACGTCGCCGCCCTCGCGCACGACCGCCGCCAGGCCGAGGGGAATCTCGTAGTCGCCCTCGGGAACGTCGCCCTTCAGGTTCATGAGCGACTTCGTCTCACAGAAGACGACCGGGGCGTCGTCGCGGATCGACGCGAGAAGCAGGCCCTTCGCGTCGGCGGGCGTCGACGGGATCACCGTCTTCAGGCCCGGGATCGCGGCCGTGAAGCCGTAGAGCGCCTGGGAGTGCTGGCTCGCGGTGCAGTTTCCCGCCCCGACGTTCGTCCGCACCGTCAGCGGCACCCGGACCTTGCCGCCGAACATGTAGCGCATCTTCGCGGCTTGGTTCAGCAGTGGGTCGAGCGCGACGCCGAGGAAATCGATGAACATCAGCTCCGCGACCGGGCGGAGACCCGTCGCCGCGGCGCCGACCGCCGCTCCGAGAAATCCCATCTCGCTGATCGGTGTGTCGCGGACGCGCTCGGGCCCGAACGCTCCGATCAGCCCGCGCGTCGCGCCGAACGGTCCGCCCCACGCGTCTTCGATTCCTTGATCTTTACGGCCGCCGCCACCCGCGACGTCCTCGCCGAGGACGATGACGTCCGCGTCGGACCGCATCGCGATGTGGAGCGCCTCGTTGATGGCGCCCGTGAAGGAGAGCTCGCGCGGCATCGCTCTACTCCGCCGGGTAGACGTCGGTCAGGACGTCTTCCGGCGACGGGAACGGAGCCTCGGCGGCGGCCGCGATGGCGGCGTCGATTTTTGCATCGACTTCGGCATCGATTCGAGCGAGCGCCGGGGCGCTCACCAGCCCCATCTCCGTCGCCTTCGCGACGAAGACCTCGAGGGGGTCACGGTTCGTCTTCCAGTCCGCGAGCTCCGCTTCCGTGCGGTATCCGAGCGGATCGCCGACGAAGTGCCCGAGGAAGCGGTAGGTCTTGCACTCGAGGAGCGTGGGTCCCTTGCCGTCGCGGGCTCGACCGATCGCTTCGCCGGCTTTTTCGAACACGTCGAAGAAGTCCATGCCGTCCGCGACGAGGCTGTGCATGCGGTAGGCGACCGCTCGCTCTGCGAGGTCGGTGAGCGGCGTTGCGAATTCGGTGGGCGTCGCCTCGCCGTAGCCGTTGTTCTCGAGCACGAATATCGCCGGCAGCTTCCACGCCGCGGCGAGGTTCAGCGATTCGTGGAACTGTCCCTGGTTGGTCGCGCCGTCCCCGAAGAACGCGACCGCGACCCCGCCGGTCTTCTTCACCGAGGCGGTGAGCGCCGCACCCACCGCGAGCGGCAAGCCGGCGCCGACGATCCCGTTCGCGCCGAGCATGCCGCGATCGACGTCGGCGATGTGCATCGAGCCGCCCTTGCCCTTGCAGATCCCGGTGCGACGCCCGAAGAGCTCGGCCATCATGCCGGTCAGATCGACGCCCTTGGCGATGCAGTGCCCGTGGCCGCGGTGCGTGGAGCTCACCGCGTCGCGCTCGCGCAGGTGGGCACACACGCCCACGGCGACCGCTTCCTGGCCGACGTACAGGTGCAGGAAGCCGGGCAGCCGCCCGGCCATCACGAGGGCCTCGAGCTTCTCCTCGAACGAGCGGATGGTGCGGAGCTGCTGGTACACGTCAAGGGCTTCTTCACGCGAGATCAACTGCGAAACCTCCGTTGCAAGGAGACCGCTCCGCTTCGCTTCACGAAGGCGATGTCGCCGCTCAGGCGGCGCGCCGCCAGGACTGGACCTCGGGAAGCACCTTCTCGGCGAAGAGACGCATGCTCTTCTCCGCGTTCTCGTGCGTCATGCCGCCGTAGCTGACCTGCACCGTGAGGTCGAAATCGCCGATGTCCCGCTGCCGCTGCTCGAGCCCTTCCAGGATCTGAACCGGGGTGCCCCAGGTATTGATGTCGACGAAGGCGTTGGCGGCACTCTCCATCCCGGCCTCGCGCAGCGCGGCGGCGCCGGTCGCGTAATCGCCGTAGCCCTTCATCTGCGAGAAGTGCGTGCTCGTCATCTCGTAGTGCTCGAGCACCGTGACGTAGTAGTTGGCCATGTGCTCGCGAGACAGGGCTTCCGCGCGGTCGGCGCTCTCGTCGCAGCACAGGAAGTCGACGCACACCGGCGCGGGGATCGCGCGGTCCGGATGGTGTTCGGCGAAGAGCTCGCGATAGCGCGCGAAGTGGCCGGTCATCTCCTTCCACGGCTTCTGCGCGAAGCTCATCATCTTCGCGCCGAGGCGCGCGACGACGGGCACGGAGTCGGACGACATCCCGACCGCGTAGAAGCGCTCACGCCACGGTGCCGCGCCGTCGTAGTTGCCCGGCCGCACCTGAATGGGCTTCTGCGGGTAGTAGGGACCGTTGCCCTCGACAACGCCGGTTTCGAGGCCGCGAAGGATCATCTCGGCGGCTTCGTCGAAGCGGTCGCGCGCCTCGTTCATGTCGATGCCGAAGGCCTCGTACTCGCGCCGCGCGAGACCGCGTCCGATCCCGATCAGGGCGCGTCCGCGGCTCAGGTGGTCGAGGAGGATCATGCGCTCGACCGCACGCACCGGGTGGCTATGCCAGGGAAGGATGATCGCTCCGGTCAGGAGCCGGATGCGCTCGGTCCGCGCCGCCATGTAGGCGAGGAACTCGGTGTTGTCGGGAGACATCGCGTAGTTCCAGAAATGGTGCTCGACGGCGCTCAGGGTGTCGAAGCCGAGCGGCTCGGCGAGGCCGGCGAGGTGGATGTCGCGCCGGTACGCCTCCGTGTCGGTGATCCGGTCCTGGAAGTTCTGAAACACCATCAGAAGCCCGACCTTCATGGCTGCTCTCCTCGCCCTTCCGGCGCGCCGCGGCTTGACTCGACAGGGGCTGAACGTACACTTACTAGACGCGATCAAGCAAGTTCAGATCGGTGGGGAAGCCGCGTGCGTCCGTCGCCACGCGCCGCCGTCGCACCCAGGCGGAGCGGAGCGCGCTCTCCGATCAGCGGATGTTCGATGCGGCGATCCGGCTGATCATCGACCGCGGCACGCAGAAGACCACGCTGAAGGACATCGGCGAGGGGGCGGGCTACAGCCGGGGGCTCGCGCACAATCGCTTCGGCTCCAAGGATGGGCTCCTGCTCGAGCTCTTCACGCGCTTCGACGCGCGCTGGAAGGAGCACCTGAACGGCTACGTCGGTGTGAAGACCGGCATCTCCGCGGTCCGGGCTGCGGCCCGGGCGCTGCGGGACTTCCTCGGACTCGAGTCCGACTACATGCGCGGCATGTACATCCTCTGGTACGAGTCGCTCGGCCACGACTCCGAGATCCGGACGCGCCTCGCCGACCACCACCGCATCTATCGCGAGGATGCGCGGCGCTGGATCGAGCGCGGCATCCAGGCGGGCGAGATCGACCCCCGCGTGAACGCGAAGCAGTTCGCGGTGCAGTACTGTGCGTTCATCTTCGGGACGGTGTACCAGTGGCTGGTCCAGCCCGAAGCGCTGAACCTCGACGCCCTGTTCCGGGACTACGAGACGAACCTCGTGAAGGTCCTGAGGAAGGTTTGACGCGTATGGCGGCGACGGTGCGCTACGGGCTCTGGTACGACTTCCGCAACCCGACACCTTGGCGGCAGGATCCCGAGTCGTTCTACGCCGAGCGCCTCCAGCAGATCACCGAAGCGGAGGCCGCCGGGTTCGACTCCGTTTGGCTCACCGAGCACCACTTCTGCGACGACGACTACACGCCTTCGCCGCTCGTGCTGGCCGCCGCGATCGGTGCACGCACGCAGCGCTTGCGCATCGGCACGAACCTGATGCTGCTGCCGCTGCACGACCCGGTCCGCCTGGCCGAGGACGGCGCCACGCTGTCGCTCTGCACGGGCGGGCGCTTCGACCTCGGGCTCGGCAGCGGCTACCGGCAGGTCGAGTTCGAGCAATTCCAGAGGCGGCTTTCGCAGCGTCCCTCGCTGGTGGAGGAGGGCGTCGAGATCATCCGCCGCGCCTGGTCGGGAGAGCCGGTCGATTTCACCGGCAAGCGCTTCACGGTCCGCGGCGTGCGCGTCACGCCGGCGCCCGTGCATCGGCCGGACATCCTCCTCGGCGGGATGATGCAGCGTCCCGTCGAGCGCGCCGCCCGGATCGCGGACGGTTTTCTCTGCACGGGCGGGATCGGTCTCGATTTCTACGTCGAGGCGCTGCGCAAGCTCGGCAAGGCGCCCCGAGACGGCAAGGTCGTTCTCGGGTGCTGGGCCATCATCGCGGAGGATCCCGAAGCGGAGGCCGCGCGCGTCGGCGCGCACGTGCTCTACCAGATCAACGAGTACATCAAGTGGGGCGCGTTCGGTCCGCCCGGCGAGACGCCGCTCTTCGAGGACGCGCCGAGCGCGATCGAGCACGGGCTCTACGAGCTCTGGGATGCGGACACGGCCGTTGCCGAGCTGGGCCGGCTCATCGCGGGGTATCCGATGATCCGCGACATCCACTTCTGGGCGCAGTTCCCCGGCGAGCCCGTGGAATCGGGGAGCCGGCGTCTTCGCTACATCGCGGAGAAGGTGCTGCCGCGGCTCCGCTAGCGTACGACGGCACGCGGGGAAGGCCAGGTGCTCGCAGCCGGGCTACGGGAAGGTCGCCGACGTCGAGGTCGCGCTGCCCGCCGCGATTCCCGCTCGCCAGGACGTCTGGACATGGAGATCCCTCTTGCTGCGACGTCGAGCGGAAACGGAACGGGTGAAGATCAGCGGCGCGCGCGGCGCTCCTCGGCGTCTCGGTACGCGGTCTCCGCGAAGCGTTCGCCGAAGGCGACCTCGCCGGGGCTCTTGCCGTCGACGTGGCCCATGATGCCGCGGTACAGCTTGTAGCCGAGCAGCGAGAGGAGGCGGTCCGGGAACGTCGCCGCGACTTCGCGCGGGATCCCGAGATACGGATTCTGCTGCTGGCGCACGAAGCCCGGGCAGAATTGGACGTTGACGCCGAGCCGCCACTCCGAGCTGGTGTTCGGCCCACCGCCGTGCCAGAGGCTCCCGTGGAACACCATGACGCTGCCCGCCGGCATCTCGAGCGCCTTCACCTCCACGTCGGGAGCCTCGCCGTTCGCGGGCGGGCCCGAGCGGAAGCGGTGCGAGCCGGGCACGAAGCGCGTGCCGCCGTTCGCCTCGGTGAAGTCGGTGAGCGCCCACATGCACGTCACCATCATCGGCGCATGAGGACGCGCGAGATGCTTCGCCATCACGAGGTCGTCGCCGTGGAGCGGCTGCGCGTCCTCGCCCGGACCGATGTCGATCGCCGTCATCCCGGAGAGAAGGCAGCCGCGGTCGAGCTGGCGCTCGATCAGCGGCAGGACGTTCCGGTGGAGCGGCATCGCCTGAAACACGGGATCCTTCGCAAGGAGGTTGTAGATACGGCGCGTCGAGTGTCCCTCGGCGGCGGTGCCGCGCGGCTGGACGTCGAGCTCGCTCTCGAGCCGCCGGATCGCGTCGCGGAGTGCGGCGACGAGCTCCGGCTCGATGCCGCCCTCGAGGACGGTGTAGCCTTCCTCGTCGATGCGTGCGGTGTGCTCCGCAATTTTCTGCTCGTCGAGCTCCCAGACCATCGCGCACCCTTCTCGGATCGCTTCGGAGAATAGGGACAGTGCACGTCCTCGACAACCCCGTCTGGCATGCGCTGCGCGGCCCGCATCGCCCGTTCGCCGAGGGCGGCGAGCGCGCCGTGCGCTACCGGCCCGACGTGGCGTTGTTCTCCGCTTTGCCCGACGAGGCCGTCGCCGAGGACTGGCCGGAGCTCGCGGCGGTTCTCGGACCGAACCCGCTCGCCGTCCTCTTCCGTCGCGAAACGAGCCCGCCGGAGGACTGGGAGGAGCTCTTCCGGATCCCGACCTTGCAGATGATCGGCGAAACCGTCGCCGGCGCATCGAGCGTGCTCGCGAAGCGTCTGGGAGACGCGGACGTTCCGGAGATGCTCGATCTCGCGAAGCGAACCCGCCCCGGTCCGTTCGTGGAGCGGACGATCGAGCTCGGGTCCTATCTCGGAATTCGCGAGAACGGCAGCCTCGTCGCCATGGCGGGCGAGCGCATGCGACTTCCCGGCTGGACGGAGATCAGCGCGGTCTGCACGGAGGAGTCGCACCGCGGCCGGGGCCTCGGGACGGAGCTCGTCCGATCCCTCGTCGCCTCGATCGTCGGCCGCGGCGAGACGCCGTTCCTGCACGCGGTCGCGGACAACGTCGGCGCGATCCGCCTGTACGAGGCTCTCGGGTTTCGGACGCGGCACGTCTTCGACGTGCTGGTGCTCCGGCCGCGCGCCTGATGGCGGCTCTCGGCACTCCCGACAAGCCCGACGACGGCCTCCTGCGCTGCAACGTCTCGGTCGCGGGAACGAGCGTGAACACCGGCTCGCGCTCGAAGTGCGTGTCCGCCGTCGGCGCCTTCGACCTCGTCGGCAACACGTCGGAATGGGTAGCCGACTGGGTGCCGCGGTCGAGCTCCCCTGCATTCCGCCGATGTTTCCCGAAACCGCCGACAGGAACTGCACGGGGCCTCTCAACCCCGACGGCGGCTTCGGAGTCCTCGTCCGCGGTGGCGACTTCAGCTATCACGAGTGGGCCGGCGTCTTCGCGATGGAGAGCATCGGCAACCCGTCCTTCGGCCTGAACGACAGCATCCGAGGGTTCCGATGCGCGCACTGAGGGCCGAGGTGCGGTGAAGCTCGTTCCTGCGCGCGCGATCCCGGTGCTCGTCTGCATCGATGTCGAGCCGGATCCGCGCTGCATCGACCGCGAGAACCCGCCGCCGTGGCGCGGCTTCGAGGCGAGCGTCGCGTTCTTCGAGAGCGCGCGCTCGCGTCTTCGGAGCGCAACGCGCTCGCCGGTGCACTTCTGCTGGTTCCTGCGCATGGATCCGCAGGTCGAGGGTTGCTACGGCGACGCGGCCTGGTTCGCGCGCGAGCATGCGGCGGCGATCGCAACGCTCGCGCGAAGTGGCGACGAGATCGGCCTGCACGCGCACATGCATCGCTGGGACGAGCCGATCGGTGCCTGGATCGTCGATCACGGAGATCCGGACTGGGTGGCGCATTGCCTCGACGTCTCCTTCGACGCTTTCGCTCGGAGCCTCGGGCGTCGCTGCACTTCGTTCCGCTTCGGCGACGGCTGGTGCAGCGACGCGGCGCTCGCGCGGATCGAAGCGTTCGGCGTGCGATACGACCTCACCGGGGAGCCGGAGTCACAGCCGCGCCCGTCGCTCGTTCCCGGAGAGGCGGCCACCGGCTCGTTGCCCGGCTGGGTCGGGATTCCGCGCGCGCCGTATCGGCCCTCACGCGAGGATTTCCGGCGGCCCGATCCACGCCGCAGGGGCGGTCTGTGGGAGATCCCGCTCACCGCGGGGACGGGAAGCGACCGGAGCGATTCCTCTGCGCCGTGGCGAACCCTGAACTTGACGATCGAGCCGGCGATCTTCCGGGCGGTCGTCGAACGCGTGATCGAAGGCTCGCCGCGGCCGTACCTGGGCTTCATGGTGCGCGCCGACGATTCTTGCAACGACGCGCGTGAGGTGGTCCTCGCCAATCTCGACTTCGTCGCTTCGCATCCGCTGGTGAGACGATTTCGCTTCTCGACGCCGGCCAGGGCGATGCGGCGGCTCGGCCTCCTCTCGTTGGGTGAGCGGCTCCGAGGGACTCTCGGTTTCGTTCGTCGACGTTCGTGAGAACGGGGCGAGTTGCCTTCCTCCGGCACCTTCGACCGCGGGGCTGGACGAGGGGGCCGCGCGCGACCTCGAGTTGGACCCGACGCAGGCGAGCTCGAGATAAGGAACCTCCTTAGCTACTTGACCGAACGGGGCGATGCGACCTATCTCGTTCATTCAGAACTGCAGCAAATTCTTAGGGCAAGCGATGATCCTCGTACGCGTGTTCACGATCCTGGTGGCCCTGGTCCTGAGCTCGCTCGAAGCAAGCGCGACTCTGAGCCCGATCAACTCCTTGAGCGAGGGCGTCGGTGGCACGGAGGGCCTGGAGAACCCGCAGCGTGTGCTCGTGAGCCCCGACGGAAACCACGTCTACACGATCAATGCGGGCAGCCCGGATTCCACGATCGGGATCTTCTCGCGGGACTCGGGCACCGGGGCCGTCGCATTCGTCGACGTCGTCACCGAGGGCGTCGACACGCCGGACGTCAACGGGTCGTTCGCCCGTCACGCGATGAGCCCCGACGGCCTGCACTACTACGTGAGCACCTTCGGCGGCGCCCTGCTCGGGTTCTCGCGAGACACGGGCACCGGCGCGCTCACGTTCGTCGAGGAGCTGGAGGTCGTGGACGACATCCTCGGCCTCGTCTTCAGCCTCGACGGCGAGTACGTGTACGCTCCCGCATCAGGGCCTCTTCTCGTGTTCTCGAGAAACGTGCCCACGGGGGCGCTGACGCTCGTGCAGACGATCGATCAGAGCAACTTCGTCGCGCGCGGGGCGCGCGTGAGCCCGGATGGCGCGTTTCCCCACTACGTCTACGTCATTGAGTTCAACACCATCAGCACGTTCCAGAGAAGCGCGTCTAACGGTCAACTCACGCGGATCGACAAGGACATCATACCTCCTTCGCTCGATGCGGATTTCGAGGCGATCGAGCCGAGCCCGGATGGCGGCCATCTCTACACCGCCTCCAGTGTCTCGCCGGTCGCCCTCGACACCTACGAGCTCGATGCGCTCACAGGAGAGCCCACACTCCGAGACCGTCAGCTCGTCGACAAGTGTCAAGACTGGAAATTCTCGGGGGACCCGCTGTCGCTCCACTTCCTCCCGGACGGGCGCTTCCTCGCCCACGTCGGTCGGCGGTCCGGGTCCGGGTCGGGCGATCACGGAGTCGCGGCGTTCGACCGTGACGGCACGACGGGCGCAGTCTCCTTCCTCGAGATCCAGGTCGCCGAGGATGGCGACCTGCCACCGCTCGATCGCGTCAGCGACCTCGCGATCAGCCCCGACGGCGCTCACGCGTACGCCATCGACCACCTCGGTCAGACGCTCGCCGCCTTCGAAGTCGAGGCGAGCCCTCCCGCGCCGGGACGCGACTGCCGCCTGCCCGGAACGTCGCTGGTAATCCGGAACCAGGCGGGCGGCCTTCTCACCTCGATCAAGTGGAGCTCGAGCGGCGACGCAGAGTCCGGGATGGAGACGACTCCCGAGGATCCGCGCTGCAATGGCGATCCCTCCGGAACCGTCCGAGCCACTCTTCGGTTCGCGAGCAGCACGTCGGGCGCGGATACGGGCGCGATCCCGCTGCCGTGCCAGAACTGGAAGGTCGGAGGGTCGGCGGGAACGCCGGGGCGGACGTACTCCTACGAGGACAAGGAGCAGGACGACGGGCCGTGCCGGAAGGTCGAGATCAAGGGATTCAAGGTGCTCTCTGCCAATTGCGACAACCGCGGGCCGAGCCCGCTCGCCTACCTGCTCGCACCCGGCGTCGACCAAGGCAACGTCGACGCCGTCCTGACGACGGGTACGCTCCGGCACTGTGCCCGGCTCGACGACTACAAGGGCGCCGACGGGAGCGATGGCAAGACGTTCCGCGGGAAGAAGCAGCCGGCCCCGGCGGCGTGCCCGCCCTGAGGCGCGGCCGGGCCGCTCACCTTTCCATCCCCATCTCCACGCGATCGTGACCGGCGGCGGTCTGCGCGCGCAAGCGCCTGCGGGCACGCCAAGCGCGGATCGCTGGATCCGCGCCCGGCCAAACCACCTCTTCCCCGTCCGCGTCCTCGGCCGCCTCTTCCGCGGGAAATTCCTCGCCGCCCTCGCGCGCGAGTACGCCCGCGGGCACCTCGACCTCTCCAGCTCCCTCGCCGAACTCCAGGACCCGCGCGCCTTCGCTCGGCTCAAACGTCGCCTCTACCGCCTCGACTGGGTCGTCTACGCCAAACGCCCTTTTGCCGGCCCGGGACAGGTCTTCCGCTACCTCGGCCGCTACACGCACCGCACCGGGCTCGCCAACCACCGCCTGCTCGCCATCGACGACGCCGCCGTTTTTCGGCAGTTGAACGTCCTATGGCTGAGGCGGCTGCGCTCAGCCGGAGCGACCGTATTTGGGGCGGACGACATCATGAGGCTCGCAACCAATCGTTCGGTGCAGCGGCAAGGCGGGCTCGGCGGGGCTTGACGTCGACCACCTCCTGTGGCGAAGGAGAGCTCGTCTCGCAGGGGACGCCCGTGGTGGCGGGAACCGAAGGACAAGCCGGTCGGATTTTGCGCCCGAACAGGATCGCGGGCTCCGATCTGTACTGGGAGGAGTCTCCGGGCGCGCTCCGCGCCTGGCGACGAAGGACGCCCCTCCTCGACGGAGTCTTCTTTTACCTGCTCGCCGCGATCGTCGCCGTGCCGCTCCTCATGTGGATCTTGCCGGACGGAAAGGCGGCTCGATAGAGCTCGCCCCTCCCCGCGTCGATCGTGACGACTGCGACGATTCTCTACGTCTGCTTGTCAGCCTTCTGGCTCCTTCGAGGGACGGCGAGTCGCTTCGAGCTCGACGCGGACGGGCTCTCTTGGAGGCGGCTTCGCTCACTCCGTCGAATCCCGATGCGGGACCTCGAGCGGTTCGAAATCCATACGCGCGAGAGCACCGGAATTCTGCCGCGCCAAGAGCACGAGCTCGTGGCCGTTCTCGGGAACGGTTCGCATCTCGTGCTGGCGAGGCTCGTGAGCCTCGACTCGAAGGCGGAGCTGACGCAGTTGGTCGTTGCCCTCAACAGACGAATCTCCGATTCCGGACGGTAGGACGAGGACGGGCAGACCGCGACGCCGGAGGAAGGGAGGAGGCGATGCGGCATCTCGGCCTTCTCCCCCTCGGGCAGCGGGTCTGCAGCAAGCTGGGGTTCGTTCGTCGACGTTCGTGAGAACGGGGCGAGTTGCCTTCCTTCGGCACCTTCGACACTCTCCGTCCGTCATGCGGAGCTTCGACGAGCTCGAGTCGCTGTGGTGCGCTTCCCCTCCTGCGCCGCGCGGCAGCGGAACGCTGCGCCTGATCGTCCTCCGGAAGGGCGACGGTGTGCACGAGACGCCGGCTACGGCCGAGATCGATCCGGAGCACGGGATCGTCGGCGACCGCTGGCAGCTCGGCAGCGCTCCGGATCCGCAAGGGCAGGTGTCGCTGATGAACGCGCGCGCCGCCGAGCTGGTCGCCGACGGCGGGCCGCTCGACCTACCGGGCGACAACCTCGTCGTCGATCTCGACCTCGGGACGGAGGCCTTGCCGGTGGGCTCGCGTCTCCGCGTCGGCAGCGCGCTGCTCGAGATCACGCCGCTCCCGCACACGGGCTGCCGCAAGTTCTCGGCGCGCTTCGGTCAGGACGCGCTCCGCTGGGTGAACTGGAAGGACCACCGCGACCGGCACCTCCGCGGCATCAACTGCCGCGTGCTCGAAGCGGGCACGGTCCGCGTCGGCGACGCCTGCGTCGTCGAGTAGAGTCGTGAGCTCGCGCCGGACTCAGGGGCCCGGAACGAACTCGTAGTACTCGACGGCGAGGTCCTGGAACGCGGGCTCGTAGCGGTCGCCGACACGCGTGATCGCGAACGTGCCGGGGAGCGGATCGGCGAGCCCCTCCGCACGCCCGCCGTCGTGCAGCGCCTCGTACTGCTCGCGCGAAAGATCGATCGCGCCCGAGAGCGCGCGGCGCGCTCCGATGCGGCTCGCTGCTTCGCGCCAGCCGGCGCACGCCGCGAGCGGCATCGCTTCCGCCGCATCGCCGCTGCCATACCCGACCGCGACCATCGGGCTTCCGGCGAGCTCGATGTCGCGCGCGAGCGCGTCCTCGAAGCCGGCCGCGATCCACGCGGGCAGCGCCGCCGAGTAGAGGTTGCCGAGGTCGCGCACGACGTCGTCGCCGAGGCTCATCTTCTGCTCGAGGAGATCGCGGAACGCGGGCTTGCGGCGCAGCACTCCCGCCGCGGCGCTCGTCGCCGCGTAGGGATTCGTCGGTCCCTTCTGCAGGAGCTCCCCGAAGAGGTCCGGCGACGAAACGGTCTCGCGTAGCACGGCCTCGTACTCGACTTCTGCCTCCGCGCAGAGCGCACGCAGCTCGTCGTGGTGGTGATCGCCGCGCGCGAGGCCCCGGACGTAGAGGAACGACATCGCCTGCACCGGCATCTGCTGGTACGGCCGGTGGAAGAACAGCGCGCGGACGTCGGCGTAGTAGCGGCCCGCCGAGACGTCGAGACGGCGGAGCATCTCCTCGACCGCGTGCACCGTGCCGTCGAGGTAGGAGAACGTCGAGTACGGCCCGCTGAACACCGGGAAGTCCGCGACGCGCTGCCGCGACGGCAGGTAGCGATCGTCGAAATGGCGCGCGAACGGTTTCCGGAAGTCCGGGCCGCGATAGTCCGAAGCGCTCCCGGAGTGATCGAGGTCGACCGTGTAGAGCCGCGGCGATTCCTCGAGGAGGAACGCGACCGCGCCGGCGCCCTGCGTCTGCTCGCCGCTGCTGCCGCGCTCGTACTCGGCGATGTCGGCGCAGACGACGATCGCCTGGCGTCCCTTGCCGTCCGTGCGGAGGTAGCGGATCGCGTTCTTCAGCGCGTACACGCCGCCGAGGCACGCGTGCTTGAACTCCGGCACCTCGAGGTGGCGGCTGAGCCGCGGCTGCCCGAGACGCTCGAGCGCGCGATCGACCATGCCGCGCACGATCACCGCGCCGGCCGCGTTGTCGGTGCTCGACTCGGTGCCGAGCCCGAGGAAGCCGATGCGGCTCGGGTCGACGTCGTTCTGGCGGAGGAGACGCATGACCGCCGTCGCGGCCATCGTGTAGACGTTCTCGCTCGGCGCGGGCACGCGGAAGCTCCGCCCGACCACCGCCTGGACCTTGTCCCAGGAGCTCTCCGTCCACTGGCACCACTGCTCGAGGTCCACGCGGAGCGGCGGCACGTACAGGCTCATGGCGCTGACACCGGGGCCGGCGCGATCGGGGCTACGATCCTGCTGCGACATCCTGGTCACCGTAACACGGTGCCGAGGGGGCGGTAGCCCGGTCGCTGACCCGATCGACGTTCCGGCCATTGATGGCCAAGGCGGACCCTGATTAGAGGGGCGCATGGCAACGGACGTCACCCCGTTTCGAATCGCGATCCCCGACGCACAGCTCGAAGACCTGCGCCGCCGCCTCGCGGCGACGCGCTGGCCGAACGCGGAGGTGGTCGACGACTGGTCGCAAGGAATCCCTCTCGCGTACACGCAGGAGGTCTGCCGCTACTGGGAGAAGGAGTACGACTGGCGGAAGCGCGAAGCGCGGCTGAACGAGTTTCCGCAGTTCCGCACCGAGATCGACGGCCTCGGCATCCACTTCATCCACGTCCGCTCGCCGCGCGCCGATGCGCTGCCGCTCGTGATCACGCACGGCTGGCCGGGCTCGGTCGTCGAGTTCCTGAAGGTGATCCGTCCGCTCGCCGATCCGGCTTCGCATGGTGGCGACGCTGCGGACGCGTTCCACGTCGTCTGCCCGACGCTTCCTGGCTACGGATTCTCCGACAAGCCGGCGAAGCCCGGCTTCAACGTGCAGAAGATCGCCGATCTGTGGAGCCAGCTCATGGTCCGGCTCGGCTACGACCGCTACGTCGCGCAAGGCGGCGACTGGGGGTCGATGGTCACGACGATGATCGGCATCCAGGACACGAAGCACTGCGCCGCGATCCACACGAACATGCCGATCGCGCCGCCCGATCCGGAGACGATGAGCTCGCTCACCGACAAGGAGCAGGCCGCGATCGCCGGCTTCATGCACTACCAGGAGTGGGACTCGGGCTATTCCAAGCAGCAGAGCACACGCCCGCAGACGCTCGGCTACGGGCTCGCCGATTCGCCGGCCGGACAGGCGGCTTGGATCCTCGAGAAGTTCTGGGCATGGACGGACTGCAACGGCCATCCCGAGAACGCGCTCTCGCGCGACGAGATGCTCGACAACATCATGCTCTACTGGCTGCCCGGAGCGGGCGCTTCTTCCGCGCGTCTCTACTGGGAGAGCTTCCGCACGCCGAGCCTCGATCCGGTTCCGGCGCCGACCGGGTGCAGCATCTTCCCGAAGGAGATCTTCCGCACCTCGCGCCGCTGGGCGGAGAAGCGGTTCCCGAACCTCATCTACTTCAACGAGCTCGAGAAGGGCGGCCACTTCGCTGCGTTCGAGCAGCCCGAGCTGTTCGTGCAGGAGGTCCGCGCCTGCTTCCGGAACGTGCGCTGAACGAAACCCTACAACCCTCGACCGAAAAGGGGACCCGCCATGTCGACCTGGCTCTCGAAGTTCCGGATCCGGCCGCACGTGGCGGCGCTCTTCTTCCTCGCGGCGGTCGGCAGGCTCGTCGCCGGAAGTGTCGCGTTCGCCCAGCCGGCGGAATATCTCGATTCGATCGAGACCGAGCCGTCCGAGGGCGGCATCGCGGAGGAGGTCGACGCGGGCGAAGCGCAGGCCGAGCGTGCGGAGGAGGACGAAGCCGTTCCCGGCGTCACTCCGCGCACGGCGGCGAAGGTCGAGAAGATCGTCGTCCAGGCGAGAAAGCGCGCCGAGCTCCTCGAGGACACCCCGGTTTCCGTCACCGCGATCGGCGAGTCGCAGCTCCGCGAGGCGGGTGTCACGAGCATCGACGAGGTGCAGCAGCTCGTGCCGAACCTCGTGTTCACGACGTCGTTCACCGGCGTCGACTCGGAGATCAAGATCCGCGGCGTCGGTACATCGGCGATCGACGGCATCTTCGATCCGGGCGTCGGCATCTACCTCGACGGCATCTTTCTCTCGCGGACCGCGTTCCAGATCTTCGACATCATCGACATCGCGCAGATCGAGGTGCTGCGCGGCCCGCAGGGGACGCTCTTCGGGAAGAACACCGTCGGCGGAGCTCTGAACGTGACGAGCGTCAAGCCGCACGACGAGCTCGAAGCGTTCGTGCTCGTGCGGCCGGGGAACTTCGGCTCCGTCGAGACGCGCGCGACGTTGAACGTCCCGATCACCGACAAGATCCTCTCGCGGTTCGCGTTCGGCTCGCGGAACAGCGGCGGCTACACGAAGAACACGTTCCTCGACGACCTCGAGTACAACGACCCGGACAGCCTCTCGTTCCTCGGCACGCTCCGCTTCCTGCCGACGGACGACATCACCATCGACCTGAGCGGCACGTGGGGAAAGAGCTACGGCCACGGCCCGGGTCCACAGTGCCGCGTCGTCGTCGAGGCCGGTCTCGGAGGGCTGATCCCCGGCTTCTACGATGCTTGTCGGCAGTCGCAGCCGTTCGTCTTCCAGGCGGACGCGCCGGGCCTGCAGTCCTCCGAAACTCCGGGCACGTGGGCCGTGGGCACGTGGGACGTCGGCGACGTCGGCTGGTTCGAGGACCTGACCGTCAAGGCGATCGGCGCGTGGCGGCTGAACGACATCGGCAATCGCATCGACCTCGACGGCACGCAGTTCGACGTCGCCACGTTCGCCGCGAACGGCAGCGGTCCAGAGCAGGGCGAGCCCTACATCCTGAACGTCGAGCAGGGCGAGCTGCAGGTGAACTCGAACGCGTGGGAAAACCGGATCCAGTTCGTCTCGGGCCTCTTCGGTCTCTGGGAGAGCCAGGACGCGACGTCGGTCCTGACCGTCGTCCCCGACATCCTCGGCCAGGTCACGCAGCAGCGGCAGCAGTTCAAGAACTGGGCGTGGGCGCTCTACGGCCAGGGCTCGATCGACCTCCTCGACTGGCTGAGCCTGACGGCGGGCCTGCGCTACACGAAGGAGAAGAAGGGCGCCGAGGCGACGACCGTGCAGCTCGGCGAGCCGGACATGCCGACGATCTCGACGGCCAATTCCGGGCTCTTCGATGCGTGGACGCCGATGGCGAGCCTCGCGGCGCGGCTTCCGGACGACCTCCTCGACGACACGGGTGTCCTCGATCACCTGATGGCGTACTTCACCTACTCGCAGGGCTTCAAAGGCGGCGGCTTCAACCTCGCGACGGGAGCGCCCGCCGAGCGGCTCGATCCGTTCTCACCGGAGACGCTCGACTCCTTCGAGGTCGGCGTGAAGACGATCGCCTTCGAGGAGCGGCTCACTTTCAACGCTTCGTTCTTCTACGGGAACTACGACGACATCCAGGTCACGACGATCCGCGTCCTCGATCCGGGCAACACGGACCCGGCGAACTTCGAGCGCATCACGCTGAACGCTGCGAAGGCGACGACGAAGGGTTTCGAGCTCGAGGCGTTTGCCCTACCGATCGACGGCCTCGAGGTGCGCGGCTCCGCCGGACTGACGGACGCTCGGTACGACGAGTTCTTCGGTCCGAGCGCCATCGACAACGCGCTCGTGAATCGCGAGGGGCAGACGTTCAACGGCGTGCCGAAGTGGATGACGCACCTCGCGGTGCAGTACTCCTTCCCCGTCGAGCTCCAGGGGCCCGCTTGGCTGCAGGGTTGGCTGACGCCGCGGCTCGAGTGGTACTACCAGAGCGAGGTCCACTGGGACTTCGTCGAGCTGCCGCAGGCGACGCAGTCGGGATACAACCTGCTGCACGCGCGCCTCTCGTACGACTTCTGGGACGATCACGCGCAGGTCGCCCTCTGGGCGAAGAACATGCTCGACGAGGAGTACTTCGACGCGACGATCTCGCTCGCAAACGTGACCGGGACGCTATCGCGGTTCTACTCGCCGCCGGCGCTCTTCGGCGCGGAGCTCAGCTACAGATTTTGAGCGAGCGGGCGGGCGGGCGGAGGGCCCGTGCTGCGTGCACGAGCCCTCCGTTCCTTTCGTTCTCATCCCTCGCACTGGATGAAGAGCGAGTTTGGCGAGCAGTCCGCCGCCGTTCCGACCCGCACCACCCCGTCGCTGTGCTGCACCTGGAAGGTGAGCGGCCCGACGAAGAGCCGGGACACGTTCATCTTCTTGTCCTGGTACTTGACCTTGTAGCCGCCTGGCACGCCGCTGCCCTTGTTCGGCTTGAACTGGATGCGGCGCGACTTGTCCGAGCTCCGGCAGATCACCTTGCCCTTCTTCTCGCTGCACTGCGGCGCGGAGAAGAACGCCTGGTAGACGAAGCCGTTGTTGTCCGTGACGCGGACGGTGACCGTCCCGGTCGCGTCGATGACGTCGCCCGGTCCGATGACGAGCGCGCCCTTCATCACGACGCGGCCGTTCGGCCCGCCGGACGCCGAGCGGAGCGCGATCTTGTCGACGTCCATGTCGCCGACCGTCTCGTCGCATGCGTCGCCGATGCCGTCCTGGTCGAGGTCCTGCTGGCCCGCGTTCGCGACCGCGGGGCAGTTGTCGTCGGCGGCGCAGATCAGGTCGCCGTCCGCGTCACCGCCACCCGCCGCGATGCAGTCGCCGGCCTGGCAGGAGTCCGCGACCGAGCAGGCGATGCCGTCGTCGCAGGTGGTTCCGTCCTCGACCGGCGTCACCTGGCAGCCGACGCCCTGCACGCACTCCGCGACGTTGCAGTCCGCCTCGCTGCCGCCGAGATCGCAGTTCGGCGGCGTGCCCGGCTGACACTGGTTCGTTCCGAGGTTGCAGGTCTCGGCGCCGTTGCACGTGACGCCGTCGGTGCGTCCTGCCCGGGATTCGCGTCGAGCAGGCAGTTGTCGACGGGGTCGCAGACGTCGTCGCCGTCGGTGTCGCCGCCGAGGCCGTCGCAGTGCGCGGCCCAGCTCGGGCTCGCGAAGAGGCAAGCCGCGAGGAGCGCCAGGGCGAGAAGGCGAGGGTGGAGGAGGGAGCTGTTTCGCTTGGTCATCGTTCGGTCTCCGTGTGCGCGAGGGCAGGGGCGGCCGAGAGGGCGCTCCCAGGTGTAGAACGTACCGCTGCGGACGCTATAGGCCGGCGGTCCGGTTCGGACAACACAAAATCATCCCCGGAAATTGTGCAGTCCCGACCTCGACTTCCGGGCCTTCGGGCGGCAGACTCCCGCTCCGTGGCGCCGCACGCAGGGGAAGCACCGTGGTGGCGGCGCGCCGTCATCTATCAGATTTATCCGCGGTCGTTCGCGGACGGGAACGGGGACGGGGTCGGCGATCTGAAGGGGCTTTGCGACCGACTCGACCATCTCTCGTGGCTCGGCGTCGACGCCCTGTGGCTGTCGCCGTTCTACCGCTCGCCGATGCGCGACTTCGGCTACGACGTCTCCGACTACTGCGACGTCGATCCGGTCTTCGGCACGCTCGCCGACTTCGACGCGCTCGTCGCCGCCGCGCACGCACGAGATCTGCGCGTCGTCGTCGACTGGGTTCCCGGGCACACGTCGAGCGATCATGCGTGGTTCGTCGAGGCGCGCTCCTCGCGCTCGAGCCCGAAGCGCGATTGGTACGTCTGGCGCGACCCGCGACCGGACGGGAAGCCGCCGAACAACTGGGTGTCGGCCTTCACCAGCGGCGGGCCTGCGTGGACGTTCGACGAGCACACGGGCCAGTGGTGGCTGCACTCGTTTCTTCCGGAGCAGCCCGACCTCAACTGGGAGAATCCCGAGGTGCAGGAGGCGATGCTCGCCGTCGTGCGCTTCTGGCTCGACCGCGGCGTCGACGGGTTCCGCGTCGACGTGGTGCACAACATCGGCAAGGACCCTGCGCTGGCGGACGCCGAGGAGAAGTACGCCGCGCTCCCGCACTGCGTCCTGAACGACGATCCGCGCACGCACGGGCACCTGCGCCGGATCCGTCGCGTGCTCGATTCCTACTCCGGTGACCGCATGATGGTCGGCGAGGTGTTCCTTCTCACGACGGAGCAGATCCGTCCCTACTACGGAGACGGCGACGAGCTGCATCTCTCGTTCAACTTCCCGCCGATGTTCGCGCCCTGGAGCGCCGAGAAGTGGCGCGCGTGCATCGAGGAGGCGAGCGCGCTGCTCGATCCGATCGAGGCATGGCCGACGTGGGTACTCTCGAACCACGACCAGCCGCGCCATCGCACGCGCTACGGAGGCGAAGCGCGCGCTCGTGCGGCGGCGGTGCTGCTGCTCACGCTCCGAGGCACGCCTTTTCTCTACATGGGCGAGGAGCTCGGCCTCGAGAACGCGGTGATTCCGGCGGAGCGCGTGGTCGATCCGGGCGGACGCGACGGCTGCCGGGCGCCGCTGCCGTGGATACGCGAAGCGGGACACGGCTGGCCGTCCGATCCCTGGCTGCCGTTTCCTCCCGACGCCGCGGAGCGGAGCGTCGAGGCTTCGATCGCGGATCCGGGCTCGATGCTGCACCTCTACCGCCGGATCCTGCACGCGCGACGTGCTTCGCGCGCGCTGAGGGATGGTGCGCTGGAGCTCCTTTCGAGCCCCCGAGGTCTCCTCGCGTACCGAAGGGTCGCAGCGGAGGACGCGCGGGTCATCCTCGTCAACACCGCTGAAGCGTCCGCCTCGATCGAGCTTCCGTCCGCGCTCGTGGTCGACGTGGCGAGCGACGGGGTGGGCGAGGGCGGACGGTTCGAGGGAATCGTCGCAGCTTCGCGCGCGCTGATCCTCCGTCCCGTCTGAGGTCCCGTCTGAGGTCCCGTCTGCAGGACGACGCCGTCGCATGTGCGGCGTTTGGTGACGGCGCCCCGTCACGTGGCGCACGTAGCGCACCTCGACATCCGATCGGCGCGGCGGCAGACTGCGGGTCGCGTGACCCGGTTCCGGTTTCTGCTCTGTCTTCTGCCGCCGGTCGTCGTCGGATCGCTCCTTCGCTTCCATCGTCTCGGAGAGCAGGTCCTCCTCGGCGACGAGCTTCACGCCGTGCGAGCGGTCTCGGCGATGCCGCTCGGAGAGATCCTGACGACGTATGCGGAGCGCGATCACGGCTTGCCGCTCGCCGGCTTCTATCGCGCGGCTTCGTCGCTCGGGCCGATCGACGAGACGGTGCTTCGTGCGCCGGTCCTGATCGCCGGGCTCCTCCTCCTCGTCCTCGCGCCGTGGCTCCTGCGGAAGCGGATCGGCGCACCGGCGGCCGTGCTGCTCGCGTGGCTCGTCGCGGTCTCGCCGGCGCTCACGCTCTACAGCCGGATCGCGCGGCCCTACATGCCCGTGGTGCTGTTGAGCTTCCTCGCGGTGATCGCGTTTCATGCATGGCTCGAGAGCGGGGCCCGGTCGAGTGCGGTCGCCTACGCGGTCTGCGCGAGCCTCGCGATGTACACGCACCTCGTGAGCGCGCCGTTCGTGCTGGCACCCTTCGTCTTCCTCGCGGGTGCCTACCTGACGCCGCTTCGCTCGCGGTTGCCGCCGCTCGCGCGGGCGATCGTCCTGGGCCTGCTCACGCTCGTCCTGATCCTCGTGTGGCTCCTGCCGAGCGCGCCGAGCTTGATCGAGCTCGTCTCGCTGAAGCGAGGACGAGGCGCGATCGACCCGACCGCGCTTCCCGACGTCCTTCGGCTGCAGCTCGGCACACGCGCGCTTCCGATCGCGGCGATGCTCGCGGCCGCCGCCGTGCTCGGCTGGATCCGGCTGCTGCAGCGGGACGCCGTCTGGGGAAGCTACGTGCTCACCGTTCTCGTCGTGAACGCGATCGGGCTCGTCCTCCTCTCGCCGCAGCGATTCGGCGAGCCGATCATCCTGAGCCGCTATCTCCTCCTGACGCTTCCCTTCACGCTCGCGGGAGTGGCGATGGCGCTCGCTCCGGAGAGCGTCGCCGTATCGACCCCGGTGCGCTGGGTCACGCGCGGCCTCGTCGCGGCGGCGGTCGTCGCTCTCGTCGCGACGGGGCCCTTCGTCGATCCCGTGTACGCGCGAAGCTCCTTCGTCCACCACAACGATTTCGTCGACTTCACGAAGCCGAAGGCGACCCGGGCTGCGGACGCCATTCCCGGCTTCTACCTCGATCTCGCACACGAGAGCGGGACCGCCGCGATCATCGAGGCTCCTTGCGACGCGCGCTGGGACTACACGCGCGCGTACTACGTGTACCAGGGCGTGCATGGGAGGCCGGTTCGGCTCTCGTGTCCCAGCCATGCGAGTGCGGTCGACTTCCGACGGTTCCGCCCAAAGACGCTGCTTCCGCCGACTCCGGAGGCGTTTCTGGCGAGCGGGGCGGAATGGGTCGTCGTGCACGACGACCTACCCGGGGAAGAAGCGGACACGAGCCCGCCGCGCGTCGGCTCGGCGCTCGACGTGAGCCTTCTCCGCGGCGCCGCTGCGAGCCTCTCGAGCGAGCTTCGCACCGCGTGGGGACCGCCCGACGTCGCCGCGGACACGGTGGAGGTGTGGGATCTCCGCCGTGTCCGCGGTGGTTGAGCCGTCCTCGCTCGCGAGCCTCACGTCCTCCGCTTGCGCTTGCGAGCGCGCGCGCCGCTCTGGATCGCGAGGCCGCTCCCGAGCGCGTCGCGAAGTCCTCCGGAGGTGGCATGAGCGGCGGCCTTCCGCTTCGCCCGGCGACGTGCGGTCGGGACATCGTTGCTCGGAGGTGTGCCGTTGGTCGGTGGCGCTTCGTCGCCGCTCGGCGCATCGGTCGGCGGTGGGGTCACCGGGATCTCGCGGAGCTCGCCGTCGTGAAAATCGGTGATCTCGACGAGCTCCGGTGCGAGGATGCGCGGTGAGCCGAGGGACCGCTCGTAGGGAACGCGCACGACGGCAGCCCGGACGGTGCCGATCTCCTTCGGAAAGAGCTGCGCCGCGTGGTGGGGATGGAAAGCCGCGATCGCGGCGCCGTATGTCCCGAGTCCGCCGTTGCCGAGAAAGCCGATCAGGATACGGCTGTCCTGCGCGAACTGCCGATTGCGCGGTGCCACGCGGAGCCGCGCGACCACGATCAATCCGCAATCCTCGAGAACCTGGCCTTCGGCCTGGCCGCACCTGGGGATGCGGTCTCGACGCGCGACGAGGCGGCCGGTCTTCGTCGAGTAGATCCCGAGCTCCCTCCGGGGCTCGTGCGAGCCGAACGACGAGGTCGTCGCCGACGGGTAGTTGAAGCAGTACGGGAAGCCGTCGCGCTCCGACGGCGTGAACGGCTTGCGCGCGAACAGGCGCGCAACGAGCTTCTCCGAGAGCGCCGAAGCGATCGGGGAGCCGACGAAGATCTGCACTTCCTTGGCGAAGATCTCCTTCACCATCGCGTCGAGGGTGCGATCGCCCGCAGCGGATCCTTCCGGCGAGTGTCCCTCGATGAGGACGCGGGCATTGCCCTTGCGATAGAGATGCTCGCTGATCTGGCAGGCGGCTCGATGGTCGAGCTCGTACACGACCTCCTGCTCGTAGGCGGAAGTCTCGCCGTTCGCCCGGTGCTTCGTCGCGGGGTAAACGCGTGTTCCCACGTGGATCGTCACGATCCGGCCCGGAGGAGTGAAGCAAGGGAACCAGAGGTCGCACACGTGCATGACGAAGAGCTGATCGAAGGGCACCTGCAGGTACTCGCAGAGCGCTTCGATCTTTTCTTGTAGAGCAACTTCCAGGAGTTGTTCCTCAAATTTGCGATTGTCTGCTTCGTGAGGCCGAGGTCCTCTTCGAGATCGGAGACCAGGACCCGGCGTTCGGTCATCAGCTCCTTCAGGCGACACAGCATGAGGTAGCGGCTCGGAATCATCGGAAATCTCCTTCGATTCTGCCGTCCGATCCAGGGGTTACGGCGCCTTCCCCGCGACCGGGACGGCCCCACTGGGATGCACACGTCATCCCTCGGCATCTCTTGAGAGGCCATTCTGACTTGAGGCAGCACGGTGGACGTGCTCTTTGATTCCCCTCCGGCCTCCAGTTCCTCCTGTCTCCCCGGGTGCCGCACCTCGTCCGGGTCGTTTCGAACGAGTCGATGCACACGCGCGGGAACTTCCACACGAAGGAGGAGCCGCTCTGCGAAGGCGGCTACCGGCGCCTGCACGTCCTGTGCGGCGAGGCGCTCTGCTCCCAGGCATCGACGTGGCTTCGCGTCGGGACGACGGCCCTCGTCGTCTGCCTCGCCGAGGCGGGCGTCGACCTGAGCCGCAGCGTGCAGCTCGGAGCGCCGCTCGGCGCTCTGCGCGAGCATCGCCGGGCACAAGCGGGCTCGTGCCGTCGACATCCAGCGTCACTATCTCGAGGAAGTCGAGCGACGTCTCGGCGAGAGCTGGCTTCCCGCGTGGGCGGGACCGGTGTGCGCGCGCTGGCGCGCGACGCTGGCGCGTCTCGAGGAGGGAGCGGAGGGCGTCGCGACCGAGCTCGACTGGGCGATCAAGCTGGTTCTCTTCCGCCGCCATTGCGAGCGTCGCGGCTTCGCGTGGGACGAGCTCCCCGCATGGAGCGCGGCGGCCGCGCGCCTCGGGCTGTCCCTGCAGCCGAGGGCGCGCGCGTCCGAGGACCTCGTTCCCGATCGTCCGGCGCGCGGCACCTCGACACCCGCTTCGAGCCCGAGCGCGAGCCCGAGGAGGGACTTCCCCAAGGAGGAGGTGAAGCGATTCGTCGCAACCGCGCGCGAGCTGTTCGAGATCGACATGCGGTTCGGGCAGCTCGGTGAGCGCGGCATCTTCACGGCGCTCGACCGCGCCCGCCTCCTCGGCCATCACGTCGACGGCGTCGGGGACGTCGAGGGGGCGATGACGACGCCGCCCCCGGCGGGTCGAGCGAAGGTGCGCGGCGCGGCGATTGGTGAGCTCGCGGGACGACGCGGCTGCGTGAGCGCCGACTGGCAGAGCGTCCGGGACCTCACGGGACGGCGGTGGCTCGACCTGTCCGATCCCTTTGCCGAGGAGGTCTCGTGGCAGCCGGAGGCGCTGCCTCCGATCCAGCAGCGGCTCCTCGCTGGCGCCGAGGGGCGGCCCGCGCCGAGGGAGTCGCTCGTGCGAGCGCGCATCGCCGCGCTCCTCGGTCGCGAGCGATAGGGATCGGTAAAGATTCTGCGCCCGGGCGCCGATAGACCCGCCGGGAGGGTTCCGCCATGGGCCGGGGAAGTAGACGCGTCCCTAGGATCTCGACTTTTGCGGCGATGCTGGTCGTGGGCTCGGCGCTCTTGCCGCGCTTCGCCGCGGCGGAGCCGTTCGAGCGCACCGAGGACCGGGCCCCCTGCGACCACTTCGACGAGCTTCGGCAGCCCTTTTTCGGAGAGACGCACATCCACACGGCGTACTCCTTCGACGCCGCCACGATGGACACGCGGAACACGACGGCCGACGCCTACCGCTACGCGAAAGGGAACGTCGTCGGACTGCCGCCGTGGGCGAACACTCTCGAGCAGTACGATCGCGAGCCGCCGCCCCCCCAGACGTCGCCGCTCGTTGCGGAGTACCCGTACTGTCTCCCGCCGCAGCGCTGCGAGTTCACGGCGTCGCGGCTGGCGCAGCTTCCCGAGGGTCGCGCGCTCGACTGGGCGGCGATCACGGATCACTCCGAGCAGCTCGGCGAGTCGAACATCTGCATGTTCCCTCCGGTGAAGGACTGCACCTCGGACGACGACTGTCCCGAGGGACAGGAGTGCGGCTCGACGAACGCGATGTGCGTCCCGAAGGGATACAGCAGCCCGCTCTGCACGCTCGCACGCGACGAGCTGACCCGCCTCAACGCGGGTGCCGCCGGCTTCTTCGTCTCGACTCCGGAGAACACGAGCGAGAACCCGAGCCGCGTCGACTATTGCAAGGTCGATCCGAACGACGATCTCGGGATTCGCTGTCTCGAGCAGGCGGAGCACGTCTGGCAGCGGATCCAGGACGACGCGGAGGAAGCGTACGACCGCTCGTCCGCGTGCACGTTCACGTCCTTCATCGCCTACGAGTACACCGCGATGATGCAGACGGGACGCTGCGAGAACGCCACCGACCTGCCGTGCTGGGACCAGCTCGACACGGGCGAGGTCTCCGTCGACTGCCCCGCGGGCGGCGACGCGCTCTGCACCACGGACTTCCCGGGTGCCGGCGGCTCGAGCAACATGCACCGGAACATCATCTTCCGGAACGACGACGTCCTCCCGCTGCCGATCAGCAACATCGAGGCTCCCGTCGGCTGCGGTTCGGGCGAGAGTTGCGATCGACCGGAGCCCTATCCGATCGGCTCGCCGGAGCAGATGCTCACGGACCTCCGCGCGGCCTGCAACGACCATCCGGCGGACAATCCGCGCTGCGAAGCGCTCTCGATCCCGCACAACCCGAACATGAGCCGCGGCGCGATGTTCTTGTTGCCGGAGAGCCTCGACGAGGCACAGGTCCGGAACGAGATGGAGCCGCTCGTCGAGATCACGCAGGTCAAAGGCAGCTCCGAGTGCCGCTTCCAGGCTTCGATGCCGGGCGCCTGGGGCGCGACCGACGAGGAGTGCTCCTTCGAGAGCATGAACTTCAGCGAGCTGAACGGCGCGTGGATCGCGTCCGAGAACCGGAACACCGACAACCTGCCGCCCAACGGCTACGTCCGGAACACGCTCAAGAACGGAATCGCGTACGAGGCCGAGAACGGCATCAACCCGTTCAAGCTCGGGTTCGCGGGCGCGCTCGACACCCACAACGGAACGCCGGGGCAGAGCGAGGAGATCGACTATGCGCGGCACGGTGCGCACGGACTCCAGAGCTTCGCGGTCTCGTACCAGGCTCTGAACGAGAAGTTCTTCCTCGGTCTCGAGACGAACGGTGGCGGCATGACCGCCGCGTGGGCGGAGGAGAACTCGCGCGACTCGATCTTCGAGGCGCTGAAGCGCCGTGAGACGTACGCGACGAGCGGCACGCGCCCGGTCGTGCGCTTCTTCGGAGGCACCGATTTGCCGCCGCGGATGTGCACGCAGGGGAACTTCGCCGCGCAAGGCTAC
>VGTG01000073.1 GCA_016874795.1 Deltaproteobacteria bacterium
GAGGGGGCGCCGCCCCCTCGCCGAACGCGTGGCAAAGCCACGCCTTCTCCACGGTTGATCGCAAGCGAGGGGGCGCCGCCCCCTCGCCGAACGCGTGGCAAAGCCACGCCTTCTCCACTCCCCCGCTCGCTCTCCGCTCGGCCGCGCTATGCGCGCGGAGCGCTCGAGGGATCGCTCAGGACGGACGGGCGCCCGCGAGATCGCGGAACTGCCAGTTCTCGTCCCGGCGCACGCGGACGCCGATGCCACGCTTCCGCAGGCGATCGAAGCGCATCCGGATCCAGTCGAGGCCCGCATCGCTCGTGCGCGCGGGAACCGAGACCTCCAGACGCGCGCCCTGTCCGGCCCAGAGAGCGTCCGCGAAGAGGGTCTCGACTTCGTAGGGTGTCAGCCAGCCGGTGCGCTCCGAGCGGCTCTGCGCCGAGCCATGCTTCGCGAGCTGCGCGCGAAACGGAAACACCTTCTGCTCGTTCACCTTCTGCTCGTTCACCTTCTGCTCGTTCAACGGCGCGTCCTCCGAATGCAGTTGCTCGTCCGGCTCTACGACCCCCGCCTCGACGTGTGCCGGAGGAGCGTCAACGTTCGCTCGCTGATCGCGGAAAGCCTCGCGGAGGGCCCTGTTCTGGCTGGACCGGTACGTGCGGAAAGCGCGGGGGGTGAGCGGAAGGTATCAGTGGAAGGTCGACGAATCCATGCCTCGAACGGAGAAATTCTCGCGTCGCGAAGCGCCGCCGCTGCGGCGGTCAGCGTGCGCGCGTCGTGCGGCGGGTCGTGCGGCGGGTCGTGCGCGAAGCCTGCGCCAGAGAGCGTTCCGCAGCGCCCTGCAGGTCGGCTGCAGTCCGAGCGTCGTTTTCGCGACGGTCGCCGTTCGAGCTCGCCGGTGCGCGCTTCCGCGGAGCGTCGAGAGGGGCGCCGGCGACGAGCGACGCGGCCGCTCCTGCACGACTGCGCTTCTTCTTCTCGACGTCGCGCGCGGCCGCGGCGAGGAATTCCGCCGAGCCGCCGACGTCGTAGCGACCGCGCACGCGCGGGATGTAGCGCAGCCGCATCACGATCTTGTGCTGCTCGTAGTGCTTCACACACCGCCAACCCTTGTACGCCGGCTCGCTGCAGACGACGCAGAGCCCGAGCTCGCGGTGCTTTCGCTGCCAAAGGGTCTGGCGGCTCACGTCTCCCTTTTTCTTCGGCATGCAGCGGCCCCCGTCCCGCGTGCGGCGCGAGCCGCGGTGCGGCGAAGCGCCATGCTGCCCACTCGCCGCGGGCGGATTCAAGGCGTTTTCTTCGCGATTCCTCGAAAGGTCGCCATTGACCCGACGGGCCGACCGTTCTAGGTAGGCGGCGCCTATGGCGTGTGTGTTCTGCCGGATCGCCGGAGGCGAGATCCCCGCCGAGGTGATCGCCCGTGAGGATGGCGCCACGGCCTTCCTCGACGTCACGCCGCTCGCAGATGGACACGTGCTCGTGATCCCGAACGTCCACGTGGGCCGCGTCGAGGACCTCGAGCCCGACACGGCGGCGGCGCTCTTCCGGGCGGTCCATCGCATCGTCGGGCCGATTCGCGCCGCGGTCGGGGCCGAAGGGACCACGATCGGGATCAACGACGGCGCGGCGACCGGGCAGACGGTGCCGCACGTCCACGTCCACGTCGTTCCCCGGCGCACCGGGGACGGCGCGGGCAGCGTTCATTCGATCTTTCCCCACGGAACGAGGCAGGAGCTCGCCTCGGTCGCCCGTGCCATCCGCTCGCAGCTCGAGCGGGCCTGAAACGGACGACCCGCGGGATTTCGACCGCCGGGGATGGACCTCGGCCGAGACGAGGAGGACACGACAGATGAACAAGACGAGCAAGGGAGCCCTGATCGCCCTTTCCGTGGCGACGCTCTTCTCCGCACGGGAAGCCATCGCCGGCTCGAACGACGAGGCCGCGAAGAAGGACGCGCCGAAGGTGAAGTGCGTCGGCGTCAACGAGTGCGCCGGCAAGGGCGAATGCGGCGGCAAGGGCAACGAGTGCGCCGGCAAGAACAAATGCAAGAGCATGGGCATGGTGATGCTCTCCGCCGACGAGTGCAAGGCCAAGGGCGGCACCGTCCAGCAGTAGACGAAGCCGGCCGGAAGCGGGCGCCGTACCCGCTTCCGGCCGTCGCCATTCGCGATGCCACGCACCGCCGCGCTCGGGATCGGGATCGGCCTTCGGACGCGTCACTTCGGCGAGCTGCTCGAGCGCCGCGCTCGCGTCGACTGGTTCGAGGCGATCTCCGAGAATTTCATGATGGACGGCGGCCGTCCGCTGCACGTCCTCGAGCGCGTGCGTCGCGACTACCCGGTCGTGCTTCACGGCGTGTCGCTCTCGATCGGCACGACCGATCCGTTGGATCGAACGTACCTCGCGAAGCTCCGCGCGCTCGCGGCCCGCTTCGAGCCGACGTGGGTCTCGGACCATCTCTGCTGGACCGGCGTGCGCGGTCACAACCTGCACGACCTGCTGCCGCTTCCGTGGACCGAGGAGGTCCTCGAGCACGTGGCGGAGCGCGTCGGCCGCGTGCAGGACGCGCTCGGGCGCCGTCTCGTCCTTGAGAACGTCTCGAGCTACCTCTCCTTCTCCGATTCCACGCTGAGCGAGTGGGAGTTCCTCGCGGCGCTCGCGGAGCGCGCCGACTGCGACATCCTTCTCGACGTGAACAACGTCTATGTGAGCGCCTTCAACCACGACTTCGATGCGCTTCGCTTCATCGACGCGATGCCGCCCGAGCGCGTCGCGCAGATCCATCTCGCCGGCCACTCCGATCACGGGACACATCTCCTCGACACGCACGACGCTCCGGTCGCGAGCGCGGTGTGGGACCTCTACGCCCATGCGCTTCGCCGCCTGGGCCGCGTCCCGACGCTCATCGAATGGGACGGCGACGTGCCGCCCCTCGAGCGTCTCGAAGCGGAAGCCGAGCGGGCGCGCGAGGTGTTCGCGTCCGTCCACGGCGCGGAGGCCGGGGCCGCCGGGAAAGCGCATGCCGCGAGCTCCCCGGCTGCGTGAGCTCCAGCACGAGCTGGAGACGCTCCTCTCCCTCGGCGGCGATCCCGACTGCGAGCAGCGGCTCGGACGCGCGGCGCCTTCCCTTCCCATCCGAAGCGATCACCGTCTCGACGGCGCAGCACGCCTCGCGATCTACGCGGAGATGATCTTCATCCGGATCCGGGACGCCGTCACCGAGGACTTCCCGGCGACGCGCGCCGCGATCGAGTCGACGACGGGCTCGGACGCTTGGGAGCCGCTGCTGCGCGCGTACCTCCGCGTGCACCCGACGAGTGATCCCGACCTGCGCCGCGCCGGCCGCGATCTTCCGGCCTACCTGCGCGCGGCGTGCACCGGGCCGGCCGCGTGGATCGGCGACGTCGCAGAGCTCGAGTGGGCTCTCGTACGCGCCTTCGAGGCGGCCGACGCCGTGCCGCTCGCCGTGGCCGATCTCGAAGCGCTCCCGCCGGAGGACTGGCCCGCGCTCCGGCTCCGTGCCGTCCCGTCGCTCCTCCTCCTCGAGCACGCCGTCCCGGCCGACACGATCCATCGTCGCCTGGTCGACGGCGAGCCGCTCCCGGATCCGAACGAGGCGGGTTGTCGGCTCCGCGTGTGGCGACAGGGGTTCACCGTTTACCAGCGGCGGATCGAGCCGATCGAGCAAGCCGCCCTCGCGCGCGTGTTGCACGGGACCGATTTCGCCTCGCTCTGCGAGTGGCTGGCGGAGCGGGTCCCCGAGGGCGAGGCCTCGCAGACCGCGCTTCGCCTCCTGCAGAGCTGGCTTGCGGACGAGCTCCTGGCTGTCGAAGTACGTGAAGCATGAGCTTCACGGCGAGCGGCATCCCCATCCATACGCGGCAGCTCTCCGTCACGCTGCGGGTCGCCTGCGAAGGAAGGTCGACCTTCGCCGCGTACGTCCTCGACCTGCGCAAGCGTGGCGTCGTTCCGGTCGGCGGAGACCTGCAGGGGACGGGAATCATCCACCAGATGCACCTCGACGGGACCGTCGACGAGGAGCGGCTCGTCTTCGAGACGATCCAGGCCCGCATGCCGACCGTCGCCTTCGAGCCGAGCGCTTCGAGCGAAGGCGAGAGCTGCCGCGATCGGATCGATCGCGTCGACCACCTCGCCGGCACGCCGCTCGATGCGTCCTACTCGAGGCGGGTCGGCGCGCAGATCGGCGGAGCCCTCGGCTGCTCGCACGTGCTGACGCTCGCGCACCTCGTGGGACCGACGATCGCGTGGGCGATCGGCCGCGAGCGCGCTCTTCACGATCCCGCCGTCCCGCGCGCTCTCGGCGAGCGCTACTATCGACGCGACTTGACGGTCGACGGCTTCGTCGCCGACGGCGCGCTCGAGCTCGTCGGGCAGATGAGCGACCTGCACATGCGCGAGCAGGCGAGCTGCACGACGGCGCAGGACCGGCTCGCGGAGCAGCTCGAGGTGCGGATGCGCGGTCGGCTCGGGCTCGAGAACATGCTACTCGCCGAGATCGAGCTCTGGGAGCGCCGCCGCGATCTCGCGACCCTCGACAGCGCCGAGTGGCGGTCGCGCGAGGACCGCGCCGCGCAGGTCGCGGGTGCGAGCCTCGCAAGCGGCGTATCCGCGCGTCTCCTGCGCGAGTTCGGCGACCCGGGTGACGATCGTCCTCTTCTGGACGCTCTCCTGATGCTCGCCCCGGCGACGATCCAGTGCTTCGCCTCGTACCGCGACACCTGGACGCAGCTTCGCGGCGCGACCTCGTCCGAGACCGGAGGGTTCCCGGACTCCTGCTACATGTGGCGCCGCGACGGCGCGTTCCACCGCCGTCGCGAGCGCCAGATGCCGTAGCGCTCAGAGTCCGCCGAGGACGGACTCCGCGCTCGACACCGTCAGCCCTGGGCCCGGCTCGACGTAGAGCTTCTCGACCTTGCCGTCCTTCGCGACGAGCGCGTAGCGCTGCGAGCGCTCGCCCATCCCGAACTTGCGGCCGTCCATCTGCAGACCGAGAGCGCGCGCGAAGTCGCCGTTCCCGTCCGCGAGCATGCGGACCTTGCCGCTCGCGCCGGCCTGCTTTCCCCAGGCGCCCATCACGAACGCGTCGTTCACCGACACGCACACGATCTCGTCGACGCCCTTGCCACGGATCGCACCGGCCTGCTCGATGAATCCGGGCAGGTGCTTCGCGGAGCACGTCGGTGTGAATGCGCCCGGCACCGCGAACAGGACCACGCGCTTGCCCTTCGTCAGCTCGGACAACGAGACCGGCTTCGGTCCCTCGTCCGTCATCTCCGTCAGATCGACGCTCGGGAGCGCCTCGCCTTCCTTGATCGCCATGTGTCTCCTCGCTTCGCACGCGGCGGACGCCGCGCGCGTTCGTCTCGTCGGTCCACCCCGACTCGCTTGCTATGGCGCGGGGCCGGCGGTGGCGCAAGGGGGCGTGCCCTACGCCTCGCGCGCCCACAGCCGCAGCAGAAGCGAGCGGTTCGCGAGGAGCCATGCGGACGCGAGCACGATCGCGGCGCCCCGCTCCGTCCAGCCGGCTTCGCCATGCACGAGAGCGAGGGCGACGCAGACGCCGGGCACGCACCACGCGAGGAGGCGCCGGTTCTCCGCCTCGAGGCGATAGCCGAAGCGCGTGCGGTGGTACCACCACGTCAATCCCAGAGTGAAGAGGTTCGCGACGAGGTACGAGACCGCCGGCGCGGTCGCGCCGAGCCAGGGGAGCGAGACCGTCGCGACGAGGGCCCAGAGCCCCCAGTAGAAGATCGCCTGCCCGATGAGGAAGCCGAGGCGCTCGCGCGGGAGCACCGAGATGTTCATCGACTGCCGCGTCATCGCGACGAGCTCTCCGACGAGCTGCCAGGCGACGAGCGTGCCCGCGGCGAGGAACGCCTTGCTGAAGAGGATCGGGATCCACACCTCGCGCAGTGCGAGAAGCCCGATCACTCCCGGCGCGAGGATCGTCAGGACGATCCGCAGGAAGTTGTTCTGCAGATGCAGGATCAACGCCGGGTCCTCGAGGCGCGTCGCGACCTTCGGCATCCCGTAGCTCCAGAGCACCCCGCCGAGGAGGCTCAGGTAGTTCTGACCCACCTGCCAGGCGACCTGGTAGTAGCCGCTCGCGTCCGTCCCGAGCTCGTGCAGCACCTCCGCGCGCACCCAGACCGCGGCTCCGCTCGCCGCGAGACTCGTGACCGTGAGCGCGCTCGCGAGACGCGCGAGACGCCGGACCACGTCCCCCGCCGGCATCCGCGGACGGAGGTCGAGCCCGAGAGGACGCGCGAGCCGCCGCCAGAGGAGAAATCCTCCGGTCACGAGGACCGCCGCCTCGGCTACGGCGAACGACCCGATCGCGCCCGCGACGCCGAAGAGCTTCGCGAGGATCGCCATCGCGACGACCGCGACGACCGCCTCAACCGCGGCGATCTGCAGATACGTCCGGAAGTCGAGGACGCCCGTGAACGTCCGCGCCACCATCCGCGCCGGTGCGCCGACGACGACCACCAGCGCCGCGACGACGACCAGCACGGCGAACGCGGGACTCCCGAACGCCCACTCCGAGATCTGCTCCGAGGCGATCGCGGCGGCCCCCGCCGTGACGAGAGCGAGCACCATGATGAGCGTCAGCGCGCTCACGAGGAGACGCTCGAGCGCCTGCCGCTCGTCGCGTCCATAGTGCTCGGCGACGAGCTTCAGGTAGCTGGTCCGCGAGCCGAACGTCGCCGCGGACGAGAGCAGGTCCCGCAGGCTCATCGCTTGCGCGAGCAAGCCCATCCCGCTCGGGCCGAGGAGCGAAGCAGCGATCTTCGTGCGGACGGCACCGAGCACCAGCAGCAGGAGCCGCTGCGAGCTCAGAAGGCCGACCGATCGGGTGAGCTCGCTCAGCCGGCAAGCCTCACGGGCATCTTCTCGAAGCCGCAGATGAAGTCGGACGCGCGCTTCGGCGGCGGCGTCTCGCCCACGAGACGGAGCCCGGCGAGGCGCGGCAGCGCTTCCTCGAAGAAGACGGTCAGCTCGAGGCGCGCGAGGCTCGCTCCCAGGCAGAAGTGCGATCCATAGCCGAAGGCGACGTGATCGTTCGGCGTGCGCGCGACGTCGAACTCGAACGGTCTCTCGAAGATCGCGCCGTCGCGATTCGCCGACGGGTAGAGCAGGAGGAGCTTCTGCCCTTGACGGAGCGTCTGCCCGCGCAGGTCCACGTCGCGGACGGCGGTCCGCGCCATGTTCTGGATCGGCGTCACCCAGCGGAGCATCTCCTCGACCGCGGCGGGGATCTTCTCCGGGCTCGCGGCGAGCGCGCGCCAGGCGTCCGGACGCTGCAGCATCTCGTACATGCCGCCGGTGATCACGTGCCGCGTCGTCTCATCGCCGCCGATCAGGATCAGGAGCGACTCCGCGAGGATCTCGTCGTCCGTCAGCTTGTCGCCGTCGATCACCGCGTGCGCGAGGATGCTCATGAGATCCGGTTGGAGCGGGCGCGAGCGGCGGTCCTCGAGCACGCGCTGCGCGTGTCCGTTGTAGGCGACGAACGCCTCCGAAGCGCGCTCGACCTTGGCTGCCTCCATGGCGCCGCTTCCGACGACCATCTCGTCGGACCAGCGCAGAAGATCCGCATAGTGCTCCGGCTCGACGCCGAGCATGTCGCCGATCACGATCAGCGGGAGCCATGCCGCGACGTCGAAGACGAAGTCGAACTCGCCGCGCTTCTTCGCACGCTCGATCAGGTCGACGCAGATCTCTCGGACGCGCGGCTCGCGGTCGGCCACGCGGCCCTTCGTGAAGCCGCGGTTGACGAGGTTCCGGCGGCGCTTGTGCGCCGGATCGTCCATGTCGATCATGTGCGGCATCGGTCCGATCTCGGGCCGGATGCCCCCCGCGCTGGAGAACGTCTCCGGCGACTTCGAGCACGCCATCACGTCTTCGTAGAGCGTGATGCCCCACACCTGCCCCGCCTCGTCCCAGTAGACGGGCGCGTTCTCGCGCATCCAGAGGAGCGCTTCGTGGGGTCCGTCGGAGTAAAAGGTCCCGTCCGTCAGACGGACGGCCGGATTCGTCGGATGCGAAGGCACGGCGTTCCCTACTCGAGGCCCATGAGAGCAGCGAAGCCGAAGCGATGGCCCGCCGTGAAGCCGCCGTCGACCGGCATCGCGACGCCCGTCACGAACGAGGCGTCGTCGCTCGCGAGGAACGCCACCACGGCGGCGACCTCGTCGGGGCGGCCGAAGCGCCCGAGCTGATGCGCGTTCCGGATGCGGTCGCGGAGCTCGCCGAGACCCTCGATGCCGAGCACGTTCTCCAGGAGCGGCGTCTCGATGAAGCCGGGGCACACGCTGTTCACGCGGATCCCGCGGCGGGCGTAGTCCATCGCGAGGTTCCGGCCGAGGAGCACGACGCCGCCCTTCGAGGCGTTGTAGGCGCTGCCGCCCTCGCTGCCCTCGAGCCCTTCGATGCTCGCGATGTTGACGACGTTGCCACCGCCCTGCTCGAGCATCACGGGCAGGACGTGCTTGCAGACGAGGAACGTTCCCTTGAGATTGATGTCGAGGACGCGGTCCCACTCGTTCGCTTCGACGAGGTGGACGGGGCCTCCTCCCGCGACGCCCGCCGCGTTGACCGCGACGTCGATCCGACCGAGACGCGCGTGAGCGCGCGCGATCGCCGTTCGCACCGCATCCTCGTCGCGCACGTCGCCGTGATCGAGGTAGCTTTCCGGTGCACGCTCGAGCACCTCTCGCCATTCGGCGTCGCCCTCCTCCTGGACGTCGAAACCGGCGATTCGCGCACCTTCGCGCGCGAGCGCGACCGCGCTCGCAGATCCGATTCCCGACGCCGCGCCGGTGACGAACGCGACTCTTCCATCGAAACGACCCATGCTCACCGCCTCGAAGCCATCGCTTCCCTGCTATGCGTGACCCGCCTCGTCAAGGCGAGGTCGCGCGAACCGTCCCGCCCAGCGACCGGTCGCCAACCAGGCGGCCGTCGCAACAATGGTGAAGATCGAGCCCGCGACCCCGCCCCACCAGATTCCTTCCGGTCCGAGTGTCGTGCGCGCGACCAGCAGATGCGCGAGCGGGATGCTGAGGAGGAAGGTGCTCGTGAGGGAGATCACCATCGGCATCATGAAATCACCCGCGCCCTGCATCGCGCGCAGCACGACGAGGTTGAATCCCATCATCGCGAAGCTCGCCGAGAGGTAGAGGAGATACGTCCCGCCGACGCGCACGACCTCGGGGTCGGTCGTGAGCACGCGCAGGATCGGCTCGCGGAAGACCGCGAGAGCGAGCGCGAAGGCGCCCATGACCGACCCGTGCACGAGGACGCCGACGCGGATCGCCCGGCGGGCCCGCGCCACGTCGCCCGCGCCGACCGCCTGTCCGACGAGCGTCGCGCACGCGGTCGCGAGGGGGAACGAGAACCCCGGAAGGATCATCGCCAGGCGAAGCCCGATCGAATACGCCGTCTGTACGGCGGCGCCGAACGCGCCCGCGAGACGCAGGAAGACGAACGCCGAGGCGACCATGCCGATCATCTGGAGCGCCGCGGGCCACGACATCCGCACCATCGCGGCGAGTGCGCGGGCGTCGGGGCGGAGCTTCTCCACGCGCAGATGCACCGGCGCGTTCTCACGACGAAGGGCCAGGAGTGTCACGGCCATCGCGGCCCACTGTCCGAGCGACACGCCGATGGCGGCCCCGGTGACGCCGAGCGGAGGAAACCCCAGGTGCCCGAAGATGAGGATCCACTCCGCGAGGAGCGAGGTCACGACCTGCACGAGGATCGCCACGAGCGGCGTCGTCGTGTCTCCCGCGCCGACCAGGATCGCGCGCGACGTCATTCCCGCGGTCAACCCGAGCGAGAGCAGGGAAAGGACGCGCAGGTAGGGCCCGCCGTACGGGACGAAGCTCTCCGCCGGCGCGGCGAGGTCGAACAGCTTCTCGGCCCCGAACCAGCCCACGACCGCGACCGCGACCGCGATCATCCATCCGAGCGTCAGGCTCTGGGCGCCGATGTGCTCCGCTCGCTGCGGCTCGCCCGCGCCTACCGCCTGCGCGATCTGCGCCTGGGTCGCGAAGTTCACTCCCATCGTCATCATCATCACGACTTGCCAGAGCGTCTGGTTGACCATGATGACGGACGCCATCGGCGCCTCGCCGAGACGGCTCAGGAGCGCCAGGTCCGCGATCGGGAAGATCACCCCCATCGCGAAGCTGCCGCCGAGGAGCGGCACCGCGAGCCGCAGCAGCGCGCGCAGCAGCGAGCCGCGGGTGTAGTCGTGCGGGTGGTGGTGCGCTCTGGAGCGAGGGGTTTCGCGCACGGACGCGGCTACCATCCGCATCTCCCGCCGGCCACCCGCGCGACGAGCGCCGCCACACCCCTGGAAGCAACCGCGCGCACGGAGTGATATCCCTTCCGAGGGAGGGGGACATGCCGAGGGACACGCTTACGATCACCGACAACCGCACCGGGCAGACGTACGAGGTGCCGATCGAGAACGGCGCCATCGCCACGCAGCAGCTGGCGAAGATCAAGATCGCGCCGGACCGCGAGGGGCTCCTCGGCTACGATCCGGCGTTCGGGAACACGGCCTCCTGCAAGAGCCGGATCACCTTCATCGACGGCGAGCGCGGCATCCTGCGCTACCGCGGCTATCCGATCGAGGAGCTCGCGGAGAAGAGCACCTTCCTCGAGACGGCCTACCTGATCGTCAAGGGCGAGCTCCCGGACCGCGCCCACTTCGAGCGCTGGAAGAAGAACGTCACGCAGCACACGATGGTGCACGAGAACGTCAAGGCGTTCATGGCGGGGTTCCGCTACGACGCGCACCCGATGGGGATGCTCGTCGGCACCGTCGGCGCGCTCTCGACGTTCTACCCCGATGCGCAGGACGTCGAGGACCTCGAGTCCCGCCGCCTGCAGACGCGGCGTCTCATCGGGAAGCTCCCGACGATCGCCGCGTTCGCCTACCGCCACACGCGCGGCCGGCCGTACGTCTATCCGGACAACGACCTGAGCTACACGGGGAACTTCCTCAACATGCTGTTCCGGATGGGCGAGCGTCTCTACGAGCCCGACCCGATCATCGAGCGAGCCCTCGACGTGCTCTTCATCCTGCACGCGGACCACGAGCAGAACTGCTCGACGAACGCGGTGCGCTCGGTCGGAAGCTCGCTCGTCGATCCCTACTCCGCCGTCGCCGCCGGCATCGGCGCGCTGTACGGCCCGCGCCACGGCGGCGCGAACGAGGCGGTCGTCCGGATGCTCCAGGAGATCGGCTCCGTCGACCGCGTGCCGCAAGCGATCCAGGGCTTCAAGAACGGCGACGGCCGGCTGATGGGCTTCGGCCACCGGATCTACAAGAACTACGATCCGCGCGGGAAGATCATCAAGAAGCTCGCGTACGACGTCTTCGAGGCCACGGGAAAGAATCCGCTGATCGAGATCGCCCTCGAGCTCGAGCGAATCGCGCTGCAGGACGACTACTTCGTCAAGCGCAGGCTCTACCCGAACGTCGATTTCTACTCGGGCGTCATCTACCAGGCGATGGGCTTCCCGGTGACGATGTTCCCGGTACTGTTCGCGATCGCGCGCACCGCGGGCTGGCTCGCGCAGTGGGCCGAGATGGTTCGCGACCCCGAGCAGCGGATCAGCCGTCCGCGGCAGATCTACGTCGGCGAGGAGGAGCGCCACTACATTGCGATTCCGGAGCGCCCGCCGCCGTCGGACCGCGAGGACATGGTCAGCGACGACATTTGATCGCAAGCGAGGGGGCGCCGCCCCCTCGCCGAAGGCGCGGCAAAGCCACGCCTTCTCCACGGTTGATCGCAAGCGAGGGGGCGCCGCCCCCTCGCCGAAGGCGCGGCAAAGCCACGCCTTCTCCACTCCCCCGCTCGCGCTCCGCTCGGCCGCACGCTCCGCGCGCGGACTCTCACGTGTAGCCCTTCGAGATGTGCTCGAGCCACCACTGCGGCGCGGCGGCGAGGAGCTTCGCCAGGTCGGGGTAATCCCACCAGCGGACGATCTTGCCGTCGCGGATCTCGTGCACGGAGACGAAGGGCACGACGACGCGTTCGCCGGTGCCCCAGTGCCACTCCTCGGAGTGCTCGGTGAAGACGAGGTCGCCTTCCGCGACCATGTGGCGCGGGTGGTGATGGATCGCCTCGAGCGGCTCGAGGCCGAGGCGAAGCCGCGCCTCGATCTGGCGCGGTCCGCGCGCGACGTCGTCCTCCGGGCTCGGGACGTCGGTGTACTCGCCGTCCTCCGCGAAGTAGGCGCCGATCGCGTCGAACTTGCGCGAGTAGAGGTCGCGCCAGAACCGCTCGATGAGCTGCCGGTTGCTCGCCGCGTTGCTCATGCGCTCCTCCCGCCTCACGCGGCCGGCGTGTAGTCCGCCGGGAGCACGATCGTCTGCACCTCGCAGAACGCCTCGATGCCCTCGGGACCGCACTCGCGCCCGACGCCGGACGACTTGAAGCCGCCGAACGGGTTCTTCAGGTCCATCGTGCCGAACGAGTTGACGCCGTAGGTGCCCGTGCGGACACGCTTCGCGAGCCCGACGCCGCGCGCGACGTCCTTCGTCCAGACCGAGCCGGAGAGCCCGTAGTCCGAGTCGTTCGCGATCCGGAGCGCTTCCTCGTCGCCCTCGTACGGGATCACGCAGAGGACCGGCCCGAAGATCTCCTCGCGCGCGATCCGCATCCGGTTGTCGACGTCGGCGAAGACCGTGGGCTCGACGAACCAGCCGCGCCCGAGGCCCTTCGGACGGCCGCCGCCGATCGCGACGCGAGCGCCCTCCTTCTTTCCGAGCGCGAGGTATCCCTCGACGCGCTCGCGCTGCCGCGCCGCCGCGAGCGGACCGACGGCGACGGAAGGATCCATCGGATCGCCGACCTTCATCGCCTCGACCGCGCCGACGACCGCTTCGACGACCTCGCCGTAGCGCGAGCGCGGCGCGAGGATGCGCGTCTGCGCGAGACACGCCTGCCCGTTGTTCATGATCGCGTTCGGCATGAGCGACGGCAGCGTCGCGCCGAGGTCCGCGTCGTCGAGGATCAGCGCCGCCGACTTCCCGCCGAGCTCGAGAGTGCAGCGCTTCAGCATCTCGCCGCAGATCGCGCCGATCTTGCGTCCCGCGGCGGTGCTGCCGGTGAAGGCGACCTTGTCGACGCCCGGGTGACGCACGAGGTGCTCGCCGACCTCGCGTCCCGCCGGAACGATGTTCAACACGCCCGGAGGAAGCCCGATCTTCTCCGCGACCTCCGCGAGGAGATACGAGTCCAGCGGCGTCTCCGGAGCCGGCTTCAGGATGACCGGTACGCCCGCAGCCATCGCGGCGCCGAGCTTGATCGCGGTGATGAAGAGCGGAACGTTCCACGGGATGATGCAGGCGGCGACGCCGACCGGCATCCGGCGGACGAGGTTCGGTCCGAGAAGTCCCCCGCGGCTCTCCTCGAACGGAAAGCGCGGCGCCATCTCGACGAACGAGTCGAGGAGCATCGTCGCCGAGAGCACCTGCCCGATCAGCGACCACGAGGCGGGCGCGCCCATCTCGCCGGTGATCGTGTCCGCGAACTCCTGCGCGCGCTCCTGGATCCCGGCGGAGAGCGCGCGAATCTTCTCGGCCCGCTCGGCAGGCGGCGTCTGCGGCCACGGGCCGCGATCGAGCGCCTCGCGCGCGGCCGCGACGGCGCGATCCATGTCCTCCTCGGTCGCGAGCGGAACGCGCGCGTAGACCTCCTCGGTGTACGGCGAGACGACGTCGAGAGTGCCCTCGCCCGCCGGCTGGACCCAGCGGCCGCCGATGTAGAAACGATCCTTCGTCAACACCTTTGCCTCCTACGTTTTCGTCGGAAAAAGAAGTCGCGCGGCGGAGCGAAGCTCGCGGATCGCCTCGTCGCGCGAAGCGCGTCCCTGCGTGAGCTGGATCAAGACGGAGAGAAACACGTGCCCGAGGACGCGGCTCGCCGCCTCGCGGTCGGCGACCGGCTCGTCTCCGAGTGCTTGATCGAGGTAGCCGGAAACGACGGTGATCGCCCCGGCGTGGATTCCGGCCGCCGTCGGATCGGGAGAAAGCGCCGCAGCGACGGCCGCCTCGGTCAAGCGCGGCGTCGCGCACGCGACGTCGATCACGCGCGCGAACGTCGCACCGACGCGCGCCGCGGCCGTCTTCCCGCGCGGCGGATCGCGGCGGAGCTGCAGCGCGATCTCCGCGCCCCAGGCGAGCGTCACGTCCGCGAGCAGGTGGTCCTTCGAGGCGAAGTAGCGATAGAGCGTCGCCCGGGCGATCCCGGCCCGCTCCGCGACGTCGTTCATGTTGACGGCCGCGTAGCCGCCTTCGGTCGCGAGCTCGCGTGCCGCGGCGACCGCTCGCGCCCGGCGCTCCGCCTGCACGCCGCTCAGACGCCGCGCGAACGTGACCGTCCCGTCACGTGCGTCTCGCGTCGCGATCGCGACTCCTCCGAGACCCTTGCGCGGCATTGAGACTCGAGACTAGACTTGCGTCTCACCCGTTGGCAAGTCGGAGGCGGACGAGGATGAAATTCGCGCTGTTCTACGAGATCCCTGTGGCGAAGCCCTGGAACGAGCGGAGCGAGCTCGACGCCTATCGCAACACTCTCGAGGAGGCGATCCTCGGCGAGCAGGCGGGCTTCCACAGCTTCTGGACGGTCGAGCACCACTTCCTCGAGGAGTACTCGCACTGTCCGAATCCGGAGATCCTGTACGGCGCGATCGCCGCTCGCACCTCGCGCATCCGGCTCGGCTACGGCGTGCGGCTCCTGCCCTACCCCTACAATCACCCGATCCGCACCGCCGAGTCCGTCGCCGTGCTCGACCTGATCAGCAACGGACGCGTCGAGCTCGGCACCGGCCGCTCCTCGACCCGCGCGGAGATCGAAGGCTTCAACGTCGATCCGCACGCGACGCGCGAGCAGTGGTCCGAGGCGCTGCACCACATCGTCGGCGCGTGGACCGAGGAGTACTACCAGGCGCAGGGGAAGTACTGGCAGATGGGCGCGCCGCGGCGCGTGCAGCCGAAGCCGCTGCAGAAGCCGCATCCGCCGATCTGGGGTGCGACGAGCAGCCCGGACGGGCACCGCGAGATCGGCCGTCACGGGCTCGGCCTCTGCTCGTTCACCGTCGGCGTGCCGCCGGAAGACCTGACCGATCGCTTGACGCTCTATCGCGAGGGCCTCGCCGAGTGCACGAAGCCCGTCGGCAAGTTCAAGAACGAGGAGGCGGCGACCTTCACGATGGTGCACTGCGCGCCGACCGACGCTCAGGCCTTCGCGGACGCCGAGGAATCGTTCCCCTGGTACGTGAAGACGGCGGTGAACCACATCGCGTCCCTCTCCGATTGGATGAAGGGGGAGAACCTCGGCACCTACCAGTACGCGAAGGACCTCGCGGACGTGCGCGCGAGCGGAGCGCTCGATCACCTGACGTTCGACTTCCTCCGCGAGACGGGCTCCGCTGTCGTCGGCGGACCGGAGCGCTGCGTCGAGATCGCGAAGCGCTACGAGGCGGCCGGCTGCGACCTGCTGCTTTGCCTCGTCAATCCGTACAAGATCCCGCACGACCGCGTGATGAAGTCGATCGAGCTCCTCGGCGAAAGGGTCCTGCCGCACTTCAACGGCGCCTGACGGCGCGCTACGCAGCGAGGATGGCCCGACTCGAGGTCTCCCCGGAGCGCACGCGGATCGGCTGGATCGGACTCGGCGTCATGGGTGCCAGCATGGGCGGGCACCTGCGAAGCGCCGGCTTTCGCACGACCGTCTACACGCGGACGCGCGCGAAGGCGGAGCCGCTCCTCGCGCGCGGAGCGGTGTGGGCGGAGACGCCGCGTGACGTCGCCGCCGCCAGCGACGTCGTGTTCACGATGGTCGGCTTTCCGGCGGACGTGCGCGAGGTCGTGCTCGGCGGAAGGGGCGTCCTCGCCGGCCTCGCGGAGGGCGGCGTCGTCGTGGACATGACGACGAGCGAGCCGAGCCTCGCCGTCGAGATCGCGGAGGCCGCTCGGGCGCGCGGCGTGCACGCGGTCGACGCTCCGGTCTCCGGCGGCGACGTCGGTGCACGCGAGGCACGCCTCTCGATCATGATCGGCGGCGAAGCCGCGATCGTCGAGGCGCTCCGCCCCTGCTTTGCGGCGATGGGCAAGACGATCGTGCACCAGGGCGGCCCCGGCGCCGGCCAGCACACGAAGATGACGAACCAGATCGTCATCGCGAGCAGCATGGTCGGGATCTGCGAAGCCCTGCTCTACGCCCATCGCTCGGGTCTCGACGTGACGACCGCTCTCGAATCGGTCTCCTCCGGAGCGGCGAGCAGCTGGGCACTGTCGAACCTCGCCCCGCGGATCGTTCGCGGCGACTTCGCGGCCGGCTTCTTCGTCGAGCACTTCGTGAAGGATCTCGGCATCGCGCTCGCGGAGGCGGAGCGGCTGAAGCTCGCTCTCCCCGGCCTGGCGCTCGCCCGGCAGCTCTACGTCGCGCTCGCGGCGCAGGGTCACGCGCGCGACGGGACGCAGGCGCTCCTCCTCGCCCTCGCCTCGCTTTCTTCGATCGACTGGCCGACCCCCCCGCCGCCAGCCTCTTGACGCACCGAGTCTGGCCGACCGCGGACTCCTCGGCTAGCGTCTCCCCTCGCCGCTTCAGCGCAGCGCAGGAGGATCAATGAGCCGAGCCCTCGAAGGCGTACGAATCGTCGAGGTGGCCCAGTGGTGGTTCGTCCCCGCCGCCGGCGCCGTGCTCGCCGACTGGGGCGCCGAGGTGATCAAGATCGAGCACCCGGTGACCGGCGATCCGCAGCGCGGTCTCGTCACGTCAGGACTCGTTCCGGACACGGGTGGCGTCAACTTCATGATCGAGCAGCCGAACCGCGGCAAGCGCGGGCTCGGGCTCGACCTCGGCAAGACAGCGGGACGCGAGCTTCTCGACCAGCTCGTCGAGAAGGCGGACGTGTTCTTGACGAACTTCCTCCCCGCCGCGCGGAAGCGTCTTCGCCTCGACGTCGAAGACATCCGCCGCGTCAACCCGAAGATCATCTATGCGCGCGGTCACGGGCACGGCGACCGCGGGCCCGACCGCGAGAAGGGCGGCTACGACGCCGCTTCGTTCTGGTGTCGCGGCGGCATCGGTCAGGCCCTGACGCGCGACGACGCCATCGCCCCGACGATGCAGCGCGCGGCGTTCGGCGACTCGACCGGAGGCATGTCGCTCGCGGGCGGCATCGCCGCGGCGCTCTTCCGCCGCGAGCGCACGGGCGAGCCCTCGGTGGTCGACACCTCGCTCCTCGGGACGGCGATGTGGCTGATGGCCCCCGACATCGTCGCGGGGAAGCTCCTCGGCGGAAGCCCCTTCCCCGCGTTCGACCGCAAGCAGGCGCCGAACCCGATCGTCAACAGCTACCGCACGAAGGACGGCCGCTGGCTCTTCCTGAACATGCTCCAGCCGGATCGCTTCTGGGCCGACCTCTGCCGCCACCTCGAGCGCGAGGACCTGATCGAGGACGAGCGCTTCCGCGACGGCATGACGCGCTTCCAGAATCGCGCGGCGTGCGTCGCAGAGCTCGAAGGCGTGTTCGCGAAGCGCACGCTCGCGGAGTGGCGCGAGAAGCTCGCCGACGTCGAGGGCGTCTGGGCGGCGATGCAGAGCGCGCTCGAGCTGCCGGACGATCCGCAGGTCCAGGCGAACGGATACCTTGCCGAGGTCGATCGCGGCGACGGGCAGACGTTCACGCTCGTCGCGAACCCGGTGCAGTTCGACCAGAAGCCCGACGCGCTCGTGCGCGCGCCGGAGCACGGCCAGCACACCGAGGAGATCCTCCTCGAGCTCGGCTCGACGTGGGAGCAGATCGCCGCGTGGAAGGAAGACGGCGTCGTCTCCTGAACGGGTTGCAACGCGTGAAGCGATGACGGAGACGCAACGGAGCACGGCCGCGAAGGCCGCGAAGGCGCAAGGAGTGAGAGAATGGCAATCGAGGCCGAGAGCCGGCTCTTCATCGACGGGAAGCTCGTCGATGCGACGGGCGGCCGTACCTACCCCAACCTGAACCCCGCCACCGAGGAGACGATCGGCCAGGTCGCCGACGCCTCGGCCGCGGACATGGAGCGCGCGATCGCCGCGGCGCGACGCGCCTTCGACGAGACGAAGTGGTCGACGGACCTCGCGCTCCGGTCGCGCTGCCTGCGCCAGCTCCACGCGGCCCTCGAACGCAGCAAGGAGACGCTCCGACCGCAGATCATCGCGGAGGTCGGCGCGCCGATCGGCCTCACCTACGCGATCCAGCAGGACACGAGCATCCAGGACATGCTGTGGGACATCGAGGTCGCCGAGAAGCACTCCTGGGAGCGCGACCTCCCCGAGCACGAGTTCTTCGGCATCAAGAGCCAGCGCCGCGTCTACCACGAGCCGGTCGGCGTCGTCGGCGCGATCACGCCGTGGAACTTTCCGCTGATGCTCAACCTCTCGAAGATCGTGCCCGCGCTGATGGCGGGGAACACGGTCGTCTTGAAGGTCGCGCCCGACACGCCGTGGAGCGGAACGTGGCTCGGCCGCCTCGCCGCGGAGACGGACCTTCCTCCGGGCGTGCTGAACGTCATCACCGCGAGCCATCCCGCCGAGGTGGGCGACATCCTCACGTCCGACCCGCGCGTCGACATGATCAGCTTCACCGGCTCGACGGCGGTCGGGAAGCACATCATGAGGCAGTGCTCGGGGACCTTGAAGAAGGTGTTCCTCGAGCTCGGTGGCAAGTCCGCGCAGGTCGTCCTCGACGACGCCGACTTCCCGAAGACGATCCCGAGCGGTGCGATGGTCTGCACGCACGCCGGTCAGGGCTGCGCGATCACGACGCGCATGCTGCTCCCGAAGAAGCGCTACGCCGAGGGCGTCGAGATGCTCGCGGAAGCGTTCCGCGGCATCAAATACGGCGACCCGAACAACTTCGAGAACCTGATGGGCCCGCTCATCAACGCAAAGCAGCGCGAGCGCGTGCTCGGCTACATCGAGAAGGGGAAGGCGGAGGGAGCGAAGCTCGTCGTCGGCGGGGGCCGTCCCGCGCACCTTCCGAAGGGCTACTTCGTCGAGCCGACGCTCTTCGTCGACGTCGATCCGAACGCGACGATCGCACAGGAGGAGATCTTCGGGCCGGTCCTCGCCGTGATTCCGTACGAGGACGACGATGACGCGGTGCGAATCGCGAACAACTCCGTCTACGGTCTCTCTGGCGGCGTCATGAGCAAGTCGTTCGATCGCGCTCTCGCGGTCGCGCGTCGCATTCGCACGGGAACCCTTTCGGTCAACGGCGGGATGTGGTTCGGAGCCGACTCGCCGTTCGGTGGGTACAAGCAGAGCGGCCTTGGCCGCGAGCACGGACGCGAAGGCTTCCTCGAGTACCTCGAGACGAAGACCGTCGGCTGGCCGGCCTAGAGCCGCGGAGATGCGCTTCTCCGTCGCTCTTCCGACCGATCGGATCCAGTACGGCGACGAGTTCCTCGGCGCCCGCGCCATCCGCGAGGTGGCGCAGGCGGCCGAGGCGGCCGGCTACGACGCCTGCTTCGTCACGGACCATCCGTATCCCGTGCAGCGCTGGCTCGAGGGCGGTGGCCACCACGCCCTCGATCCGTTCGTGGCGCTCTCTTTCGCGGCGAGCACGACGGAGCGCTTGCGCCTGCAGACGCACGTCCTCGTGCTGCCGTACCGGAACCCGTTCCTCGCGGCGAAATCGGCCCTGTCGCTCGACGTCCTCTCCGGGGGTCGCGTGATCCTGGGCGCGGCGGCCGGGTATCTGCGGGGCGAGTTCCAGGCGCTCGGCGCCGACTTCGATCTGCGCAACGAGCTGTCCGACGAAGCGATCGTCGCGATGAAGCGCGCGTGGACCGAGGAAGACGTGCAGCTGGAGGGCCGCCACTTCCACGCGCGCGGCAACACGATGCTCCCGCATCCTCCGCAGAAGCCGCATCCGCCGATCTGGGTCGGCGGCAACAGCAAGCGGGCGATCCGCCGCGCGATCGACCTCGCCGAAGGATGGGTGCCGTTCACGAACACCGCCGCGATGGCACCCTTCACGCGGTCGGCGAGCCTCGAGACGGACGACGACCTGATCTCCGGCATCGCCTACGCGCGCGCCCACGCTTCGAGCGTCGGACGGAAGACGCCGTGGGACATCTGCTTCTCGCTCGAAGGCGAATCCGCGAAGCGCTCCGCGGACGAGACGCGCGAGCGCGTGGCGCGGCTCGCCGAGCACGGCGTCACCTGGCTGACGGTCGGCTTCCCGGCGACGACGCGCGCCGCCTACGTCGAGCGCCTGCAACGCTTCGCCGAGGAGGTCGTCGCGAAGTCACGCTGAGCGACCTGCCGGCGGCGGCCTCGAAGTGGAGCCGATGGGAGTCGAACCCACGACCTCCTGAATGCCATTCAGGCGCTCTCCCAACTGAGCTACGGCCCCGCGAGGATTCAGCGGTGGTCTACGGGATTCGCCCCGGAGGCGCAACGTCCGCGACGCGCGGCGCGGCCGCTCAGCCGCCGGTGACGCGCACCGTCTCGCCCGTGATGCCGCTCGCCTGCTCGCTCGCGAGAAACACCGCCACGGAAGCGACCTCTTCCGGAGAGATCAGCCGACGCAGCGCAACCCGCCGCGAAGCCTCCTCGACGACGCGCTCGAGAGCGACTCCGCGCATCGCGGACAACCGTTCGTGATGCAGATCGAGACGCTCGGTCGACACAGCTCCCGGTACGATGCAGTTCGCGCGAACTCCCTGCGGGCCGACCTCGCGCGCGAGCGCCTCCGTGAAGCGGATCAGGCCCGCCTTCGCGGCGCTGAAGTGCGCGCGTCCGGGGACGCCGCGAAGGCCCGCGGTCGAGGCGATGTTGACGATCGCGCCGGAACGGCGCGGCAGCATCGAGCGGATCAGGCACTCGCGCGCGCACAGCATCGCCCCGGTGAGCGTGCTCTGCAGGGTCTCGCTCCAGGCTGCGAGCGTCAGGTTCGCGACCGAGGTCTCGTCCGCGGGCGCCGCGGCGGCATGGACGAGGACGTCCACGCGCCCGAGGTCGCCGACGGTACGCGCGACGAGCGCCCGGACGTCGACTTCGGAGCCCACGTCCGTCGGGATCACGAGAGCGCGCGGGCCGAGACCGCGAACGACGGACGCGACATCCTCGAGCGGCTCGGCCCGCCGGCCCGCGAGCACGAGATCGGCGCCTTCCGCGGCGAACGCCTTCGCGATCGCCTCGCCGATGCCGCTTCCCGCACCCGTGACGATGGCCACACGATCGATCAACCGCACGCGGTGCTCCGTCCTCAGCGCTTCCCGCGCGAAGCCGCACGGGCGCGCGGTGCAGCCGACGGCGTCTTCTCCTTCGTGCCGCGCGCGCGCCGCAGCATTTCGGCGGCATGACGAAGCGCCTCGGTGCCGGGCTCCGCTCCCCCGAGCATCCGCGCGAGCTCTCGCTCGCGCTCCTCGCCCTCGACCGCGACGACCTGCGTCTGCGTCCGGCCGCCGGCGCGACTCTTCGCGACCGCGTAGTGGCGATCCGCGAAGGCGGCAATCTGCGCGAGATGCGTGATGCAGATCACCTGATGACGCGAGCCGAGGTCGCGCAGCCGACGACCGACGATCTCGGCGGCCGCACCCCCGATTCCCGCATCGACCTCGTCGAACACGAGAGTCGGCACGGAGCCGCCGCCCGTCACGTTGCGCAGGGCCAGCATCAGGCGCGAGAGCTCGCCGCCCGAGGCGACGCGCGCGAGCGGTCGCGCTCCCTCGCCGCGGTTCGCCTCGAGATGGAACTCGATCCGCAGCGGTCCCTCGGGACCGAGCGCGCGTCCGTTTCGGACGAGCGCTGCGGCGGCACCGCGGCTCGCTCCCGGAGCGAGCGCCTCGAAGTCGACGAGGAAGCGGGCCTCCGCCATGCCGAGGCTCGCGAGCTCGGTGCCCATCGCCTTCGACAGCCGGCTGCTCGCCTCGCGCCGCTCCTCGGAGAGCTCGTCCGCGAGCTGCCACGCCGCTTCCGCGGCGCGCGCAAGCTCCTCGCGGAGCGCGCCCGGATCCTCGCTGTCGCGGCGGTGCCGCTCGACCTGCTTCGCCAGCTCGTCGCGACGTCCGATCAGGCCGGCGACGTCGGGGACGTCGTGCTTCCGGCGCAGTCGCTCGAGCAGGGCGAGGCGCTCCTCGAGCGCCTCGAGGCGCGATGGATCGCCGTCGAGGTCGCTCAGGTAGTCCTGCAGATCGCGCATCCCGTCCGCGAGGGGCGAAGCCGCCTGCTCGAGGAGCGCCGCGATCGGATCGAGCGCCGGATCGAGAGAGGCGAGCTCGCGGATGCGGGTCGCATGGCGCTCGAGCAGTCCGAGCGCCGCGCCCTCGCCGCTCTGGAGGCGATCGAGGGCCTCCGCCGCGGCGCTCGCGAGCTTCTCTGCGTTCCGGAGCCGGGACCGCTCGCTCGCGAGCGACTCCGTCTCCTCGGGATCGACGAGCTGGGCGCGCTCGAGCTCCTCGAGATCATAGCGTGCGAGCTCGAGGCGCCGCTCGAGCTCGGCCGCGCCGCGCTCGAGCACGTCGAGGCGATCGACAAGGCCGAGCACCCGCGCGTGCGAAGCGCGATATCGCTCCGCGAGCTCGGTCGTTCCCGCGAACTCGTCGAGCATCCCGAGGTGCGCCTCGGGCTGCGCGAGCCGGAGCGACTCGTGCTGCCCCTGCATCTGCGCGAGCGTCTCGCCCGCCTCGACGAGCGCCGCGACCGGCGCGCTCCTTCCGTTCAGGAGCGTCGTCCCGCGACCGCTCCGCGCGACCGTACGCCGGACGACGAGCCCGTCGCCGTCGAGCGGCACCTCCCTCCCGGCGAGACGGCTCTCGAGGCCGGGCGGCGGCGACGTCCACGTGAAGCGAGCCTCGATGCGAGCCGCTTCGCGCCCCGCGCGGATCACGTCCGGACCCGTACGAGCCCCGAGCGCGATCGCGACGGCGCGCTGTAGGAGGCTCTTTCCCGCGCCGGTCTCTCCCGTCACGACGTTCAGGCCCACGCCGAACTCGATGTGCAGGTCCTCGATCAGCGCGAAGTCGCTGACGTGCAGATCGCGCAGCACGGCTTCGCGTCCTACACCCGCGCCCAGCCGAGCTTCGTCCGCAGCAGGTCGTAGAAGCTGAGCTGCGGAGAGCGCACCAGGCACACGGAATGCGGCGAGCGGACGACCTCGATCGCGTCCTCGGGACCGAGCGAGACGGTCTGCTGTCCGTCGAGCGTCAAGAGCAGCTCCTCTCCGGGCGAGCGGAGACGGAACTCGAGCTTGGCGTCGTCGTCGATCACGATCGGCCGGACGCTGAGCGTGTGCGGGCAGATCGGCGCGAGGACCACGACTCGGACGGACGGATGGACGAGCGGCCCTCCCGCCGAGAGCGAGTACGCGGTCGAGCCGGTCGGTGTCGCGATGATCACGCCGTCCGCCTTGAAGAGGGCGAGGAAGACCCCGTCGACGTTCGCCTCGATGTCGATCGTGCGACCGAGCGACCCGCGGCTCAGGACCGCGTCGTTCAGCGCCTGGTACGTCTCCTTCACGCCGCCGCGACGGCGCACGACCGCCCGCAGCATCCGCCGGCGGTCGATCGTGATGTCGCCTTCGAGAGCGCTCTGCAGCGTGTGGCGGATCTCGTCGAGCGTGATCTCCGTCAGGAAGCCGAGGCTCCCGAGGTTCACGCCGACGATCGGCACCTCGCGCTCGCCGGCGAGGCGCGCGGTCGCGAGGAAGGTCCCGTCGCCACCGAGGACGAGGATCAGGTCCGCGGCGGCGAACATCTCGACCTTCTCCGCCGGCTCGACGCCGAGCGCGGTCGCGTGCTCGGGCTCGGCGAGGATCCGGATCTTGCGATCGGCGAGCCACTCGACGACGCCCTGCGCCACCTCGTGCGCGTGCGAGGCGCCGCGCTTCAGGACGAGACCCACCCTCCGGATCGAACGCGACACCCGGGTCGCCGCTAGCATATGCCGCTCGATCGTGTCTAACCTCGGAACGATCCGCATGAGTCACGAGCCCGACCTCTTCACGCGGGCGCGACGCGGCGAAGCGGCTCCCGCGACGGCATCGGCGCGGCGATCCGCACCCCTCGCCGAGCGCATGCGACCCGCGACGCTCGACGAGTTCGTCGGGCAAGCGCACCTTCTCGGTCCCGGGCGCGTCCTCGGAGAGATGCTCGGAGGCGGGTACGCGCACTCCCTCGTGCTCTGGGGGCCGCCCGGAAGCGGCAAGACGACCCTCGCGCGGCTCGTCGCGAAGCGGCTCGACCTGCCCTTCGCCGCGCTCTCCGCCGTCAACGCCGGGGTGAAGGACGTCCGCGCCGTCGTCGAGCGTGCCGAGCACGATCTCGCGATGAACGGCCGTCCGACCGTGCTCTTCCTCGACGAGATCCATCGCTTCAACAAGGCGCAGCAGGACGCCCTCCTCCCGCACGTCGAGAAGGGCACGCTCGTCCTCGTCGGCGCGACGACGGAGAACCCCTCGTTCGAGGTGATCTCGCCGCTGTTGTCGCGGATGCGGGTTCTCACGCTCGAGCCGCTGACCGACGCGGACATCGGAGCGCTCCTCGACCGCGCCCGCGCCGATCCGGAGCGCGGGCTCGGGAAGCGAGGCCTCGAGCTCTCGAGCGAGGCGCGTGAGGCGCTCGTCGCGCACGCGCAGGGAGACGCGCGCGTCGCTCTCGGCGCGCTCGAGGTTTCGGCGGAGCTCGTCGCGCAGAGCCGCGCCAAGCGCATCGAGGCGGACCACGTCGTCGAGGCGGCGCAGAAGCGGTCCCTCCGCTACGACCGCGCCGGCGACGAGCATTACAACGTCATCTCCGCGTTCATCAAGAGCTTGCGCGGCAGCGATCCCGATGCCGCGATGTACTGGCTCGCGCGCATGCTCGAGGCCGGGGAAGATCCGCTCTTCATCGCGCGACGCATGGTGATCTTCGCGGCCGAGGACATCGGGAACGCCGATCCGCGCGCGCTGCAGGTGGCGCTCTCCGTCAAGGATGCCGTGCATTTCGTCGGCCTGCCGGAGGGACGGATTCCTCTCGCGCAGGGCGTGACGTTCCTCGCGACCGCACCGAAGTCGAACGCGAGCCTCCTCGCGATCGGAAGCGCGGTCGACGAGGTGCGCCGGTCCGGCACGCTTCCCGTTCCGCTCCACCTGCGGAACGCACCGACGCCGCTGATGAAGGCCGAAGGCTACGGACGCGACTATCGCTACCCGCACGACCACGCCGGACACCACGTCGAGGAGGAGTATCTCCCCGAGCCGGTGCGCGGCCGGCGCTTCTACGAGCCGAGCGACCAGGGGGAAGAGGGGGAGATCCGCGAGCGCCTCGAGCGCTGGCGCCGGCGCTCGTGAATCAAGTGACGTCGCCGAAGCGGTGCAGGCGCTCGATCACGAGCTCGACGACCGGGTGGCGCCCCGCCTCGAGCCGCATCCCGACGTACTGCGGATAGCGGCGCCGCAGAGCCTCGATCGCCTCGTTTCGTCGCACCTCGTCGGCGCAGAGACCGCCGCGCCCCTCGACGAGGACGAACGCGAGCCGCGACCACTCCTCGTCCCAGCAGTCGACGACCAGCGCGAAGCGCGGGTTCTCCGCGAGGTTGCGCAGCCGGCGGAGCGTCTTCCCCGGCCGCTTCGGCTTGTCGTCGATCGCGAACGCGAGGGTCGCGTCGTCGAGCACCGCGTAGCAGACCGGCACGACGTGCGGCCGTCCATCGCGCGTCGCGGTCGCGAGATGCCCGCGCCGCGCCTCCTCGAGCAGCCGCCGATCGGCTGCGCTCAGGCGCGCGACGCGAGGCTCTCCGGACACCGTCAGCCGACCGCGGACTCGAGCTCGGCGAGGACGCCCGGATCCTTCCGTCCCTGAAAGGCCGCTTCCGCTTCCTGCCGCAGCATGTCGCCGCGTCCCTGATAGCGCGGCGAGTAATGGAACACCTTGAGACGTCGCGCGCGCGACATGCGGCCGATCGTGCCGGCCTCGGCGGCCGTCAGATGGTAGCGCATCGCCGCCTGGTCGCGGTCCTCGTCGAGGAACGGAGACTCGCAGTACAGGATGTCGGAACGGTGCATCACCGGCAGGAGCACGGCGAGGTTCTCGGGCGCGAACCGCGTATCGACGATGTAGCCGAGCTTCTGACCCGACGTGACGCGGACGAGCTCGCGGAGGACGCCGAGAGGCGTCTCGGCCTCGCTGCGATCCGCGCGCTGCGCGAGGATCGGAGTGTCGTCGGAGCGGTCGTCGCGAACGGCTTCCTTCAGGTCCTTCAGCCATCGCCCCGGCGCGAAGCCCTCGCGCGCGAGCCGGTCCGCGTCGACGTTCAGGTGCACGGGCTCGTCGATCGCGAAGGCGAGGCACGGGATGCGGTGGTTCGTGATCGCCGCGCGAACGCGAAAGTGCTCCTCGTCGACGAGAACCGGCGTTCCCGGCGGCTCGCCGGCCGCCTTCGGGGACCTCTGCGGTGGAAGGAGCTCGGCGTCCTCGCGCTCGAAGCCCGTGCAGGCACGGAATACGGCACGCGTCGCACCCCCCGCGCGGATCTCGGTCACGTCGATCACGAACGGATAGCTCTCGGTGAGATTCCAGACGTAGCCGCGGAGCTTCCCGCCGACGCATTCGGCGATCCCCTCGGGGCCGTACAGGTAGAGCCGCCGATCGCGATTCAGGAAGAGGCGGAGCATGCGATCGAAGCCGATGAAGTGATCCATGTGTGTGTGCGACACGAACACGTGGCTCACCTTCAGGAGCTCCGCCGCGGGCAAGCCGTCGTTGCGGCCGAGGTCGAACAGGATGGCGTGGCCGTGCCAGCGGAGCTCGACCAGAAGGCCGGGATCCCCGAAAGGCCCGTTCACCAGGCGGGGCGCGAACGACGAAGCCATGCCGGTTCCCTAGCAGGCCCCCTCTAGCCGCGCTGCATCTCCTTCATCACGAGACCGGCGACCTCGACCATCATCTCGTTCAGGATCTGACCCAGCGTTTTGTCCGGGTCCTCGAGCTTCTCGACGAGCTTCGAAAGGGCGCCGAAGTAGCTTTCGAGCGTGTCCGGCGGGAGCGACGGCAACCGCGCGCTCATCGCCGCGCAGAAGCGCTCCTGCGTGATCTCGACGTCCGACTCCAGCATCGCACGAACCTTCTCGTCCATCGCGGTGTGGCTGCCACGCCGCCACGCATGTGTAAAGAGCTACGCGTCGGACGCGGTGCGCGTGCGGCCGAGCACCGCGAGGAGGTCCGCGTGCAGCTCCCACCAGATCGCGTGGAGGGAGTCGACGTCGAGGCCCGCAACGAAGCGGACTTCTCCCCGGCCCGCTTGCTCGAGCGCGACGCGGAGACGCTCGCGGTAGACCGCATGCCGCCGGCA
>VGTG01000074.1 GCA_016874795.1 Deltaproteobacteria bacterium
CTCGCTCCTTGACGAGATCCGCCCGTAGACAGAACGACGCACTCTACTTCCAGGGTAACTGTGCGAGACTACGCAGGAATCTGTCTGGCGAGTCGGGGAACTTCAGTTTAGAGGCAGATGACCCGGAGACCTCGAGCAAGACGCGTTATTTCTACCGTACCCGCGACTTCCGCGAGTACGAGTCACTCTTCGATCTCGACATCAATGGCCCAGGCTACGGCACCAGCTCGCCCGATGTGACGAAGCTGGGCGACCTGTGGCACATGGTCTACCAATCGGACTCGGGCGCCGGCGGCGGCGCGACGGTGCTGCGGTTGTCGACCTCGGACGATCTGCTCGACTGGTCGGCACCCGTCGATCTGGCGCCGAACCTGCTGGATGCGACGCTGCGCAATATCGACGGTGCGCTGGCGCTCGCAGACGGATTTTTCTTTCTTGGATGGAAGAAGATCCAGAGCTTCCACGTTACGCGGTCGGAGAGCAGAGCTCTCGATCGCGAGTGGCTGCCGGAATCGCCCGCGGACGCTGGAGCTCCTGGCGAGTTCGCAGAGAATTACCAGTTCCTGCGCATCGATGGCGTATGGCGAATGATCGCTACCGGTCGTGACCCCGGACCCAACCGCTGTCCCGACGACCCCGCCTTTCGCATCTACACCTGCGATCACGAGCCATTTCTCTACCGCATGGAGGGGGACGGCGCCGACCTCGCCGATTGGACCCGGTGGGTCGACAGGACGCTACTCGCGGTTCCCTTCGAGAGCTGGAATTCGGTCATGCACGCGAACTCCGCCTACCTCGCAGACTGGCGCCAGTACGATGGGTTTTTCTACTTGTTCTACGCCGGTTCGGACGATGGCGAGCGCTTCGCGCTCCGCGGACACGGAAAGCTCGGCGTCGCACGCTCGCGCGACCTCGTCACCTGGCACGTGCCCGGCGACATGCGAGCTACTCCGCTCCGTCGATCGCCTGCTCGATGAGGTCGACGGTCCGCTCATAGAGGACCGCGCCGTGCGCGCTCGTCGCTTCCATCGCGAGGAACGCGCCGTAGCCGCGCTCCTCGTCGAGCCACGGGAACGCGCCGTACGCGCCCGGGTCGACGACGTTGCCGCCCTCGCGATCGACCCACCAGCCGAGGCCGTAGCCGCCCCAGCCGCCGCCGGTCGAGCCATCGTACGCCGCACCGATCCGGTCCTCGTGCATCTGCCGCACCGCTTCCTCCGAGAGCACGCGGTTCTCACCGCATAGACCGCCTCGGAGGTGCATCAGGAGGAGCTTTCCGTAGTCGCCGATCGAGGCGTACGCGCCGCCTTCCATGTTGGGGTTCGCCGTCGGCTGCAGGTTCGCCGGGTCGCTCGCGAACGCGGTCGGATAGCTGAAGAGTCCCGCCTCGGAGACGAGCTGCACGAAGTGGTTGTTGAAGCCGAGCGTCTCGAGGCCGCAGGGCTCGACGTAGGTCTCGCGAATCAGCTGCTCCCAGCTCTTGCCGGAGACGATCTCGGCGACCGCGCCGGCGACCTGCCACTGGCCGCCGCCGTAGCGGAACTCCGTGTCGGGTGGGATCACCATGTCGTCGTCGCCCGCAGTCGTGAAGATCTGGCGCCCGCAGTCCTGCAGAGACCCGGAGTAGATGTACTGGCAGAGGTAGGGTCCGAACGTCGGGTTCGGGCCGAGCCCGACCAGGCCCGAGCTGTTCGAGACGAGCTGCGCCGGTGTGATCGTCGGATTCGCGTCGCCCCAGGGCACCGCGTCGATGATCGGCTCGTTCACGTCGAGGATGCCCTCGTCCTGGAGGCGCATCAGCACGCCGGCCGTGATCATTTTGCTCGACGATGCGAGAAGGTAGATGCGGCTCTCCTCGAAGGCGCCAAAGCCGCGCTGGAAGATCACGCCGTGATCGCGGTGGACGATGACCGCGCCGGCGCCCTCGATTCCTGGAGTCTCCGCGATGAAGTCGTCGATCTCCTGCTCGACCGCGGAGAAGTCGTACTCGGGCGGCGGGGTGGGTGTCGTATCCGAGGGGGACGAACCGTCGCTGCCCCCGCCGCAGGCGGCGAGCAGGAGGACGGCGGCGAGAGCGAGCGGGGCGGAGGTGCGCATCGCGGGGACCCTAGCCGATCGAGATGGACCCGAGAATGCGATTTGGGCCGTCCGGGCGGTTTCCGCCCTCAGCCCGCGAGCTGCGGCGACCGTTCGCCCTCGGGTTCGATCCCCTCACCCGCCGTGGGGGCCGCCGTCGCCGAAACCGCATGGTCGCGCCGGCTGGCCCGTGGTATCTGGACAGCCGCGGATTCTCTCGGATTCCGGGAGCCGCACCGCCAGGAGGGATCGCGTGATCACGTCGCACAAGCTCTGCGCCCGGTCGATCATCCCGCTCGTCGGACTGCTCGCTGCGACCCTCGCGGCGTGTGGAGGAGGAGGCGGAGGCTCGGGCGGCGGCACACCGATCGTCGATCCGGATCCGACGCCGGTGCCCGGTGAGGAGTGCGAAGAGGGCAAGTCCTACGACAGCACGTTCGAAGGAATCCAGGACGTGATCTTCGAGCGGCACGGCTGCACGCAGGACGTCTGTCACGGCTCGAGCGCGATCGGCGGTCTCGACCTGCGGCCCGAGGCGGCGTACCGCGAGCTCCTCGATGAGGGCTCGCTCGGCAGCGCCCATCCGCGCGTCACGCCGGGCGACGAGGAGCGAAGCTTCCTCTGGCTGAAGCTCGCCGCCGCCACGCGTCCGGGCGAGTACGACATCGCCGGCGCGCCGATGCCGAATGGCCTTCCGCCGCTCAGCGAGGACGAGCTCGAGCTCGTCCGCATGTGGATCTACGCGGGCGCCCCCGAGAGCGCGAGCGTGCCGGGCACCGAGGACATCCTCGGAGCGTGCCTGCCCGATCCGAAGCCGATCACGATCCGCCCGCTCGATCCGCCCGCGGAAGGCGAGGGCATTCAGCTCGTGATGCCGGAGTGGAACCTTCCGGCCGCGAGCGAGCACGAGATCTGCTTCGCTTCGTACTACGACATCACGGCGCAGGTGCCGGACGAGATGAAGGATCCGACCGGGCAGCTCTTCCGCTTCAAGACGCGCGAGCTGCGGCAGGATCCGCAGAGCCATCACCTGATCCTCAACTACGCGCAGATCGGCGTCGATCAGCTCGACGACCCGTCGTTCGGTGCGTGGACTTGCAAGAGCGGCGAGAAGGCCGGCGAGACGTGCGAGCCGACCGACCTCGGGTTCTGCGGATCGGGCCAGTGCTCGAGCGAGTTCCGGGACGGCTTCGCGTGCATCGGCTTCGGTCCGAACACGGGCGGACGGCCGTTCTTCCCGATCGGCGGCTCGCAGCAGTCGCAGTCGCGGAACGAGTACGCCGACGGCGTCTTCGCGCAGATCCCGATGCGCGGCGTGCTGTTCTGGAACAGCCACGCGTTCAACCTGACGAGCGAAGACCATCCGATGCGGGGCCGCCTGAACTACTACTTCGCGAGCCCGGAGGAGCAGCGCTGGCCGATTCGCGGCATCTTCAACACGAGCATGATCTTCTCGGCGAATGCGGCGCCTTACACGACGCAGCTCGTGTGCAACGACCAGGTGCTCCCGCAAGGCGCGCGCCTCTTCAATTTGAGCTCGCACACGCACAAGCACGGCAAGCATTTCACAGTCGACCTGCACGACGGCACGCGCATCTACGAGAGCTTCGTCTACAACGATCCGGTCGACCAGAACTTCGATCCGCCGCTCGCCTTCGACTCGCCGAACGTGGCGGAGCGCACGCTGCGCTACTGCTCGCTGTACAACAACGGCGTGAACGAGGACGGCTCGCCCAATCCGGAGAAGGTCACCCGTGCTTCGCGCGTGCCGTTCAGCGCGCAGCAGACCCTCGGGCGCTGTGACCCGACCGCTTGCGTGAACGAGGGCATGGTCGGTGAAGCGTGCCGGGGAAGCGAGGACGACGCGGCGTGCGACAGCTCGCCCGGCGCGGGCGACGGCGACTGCGACGCCTGCCGGATCACGGGAGGCGAGAGCACCGAGAACGAGATGTTCATCTTGATCGGCTCGTACTACCTCGAGGACGGCGCGGGCGGCGGCGATTCGGTGGGCAGCTTCTTCTCGGCGAAGGCCGGCGGAGGCCGCTCGGACTACACGGAGATCGCGCTCGGACCGAGCCCCGGGTGCACCTCGTCGCACGCGAGCCACGGCGGACACGGCGGCGCGGACGCCGGAGAGCACACCGGGCACTGAACCAGTAGGGCGCCCTCGGAAGATCCTCATCGGCGACCTTGGCTTCGCCTGCGGGGGCCGGTACCCGGCCGCGACGCGCAACGACGACACGGCCTTCAAGGCGAGGAACGGAGCGCCTCGCTCAACGCCTCTCGCTCCGCGGCGAGCCGCGTCAGCTCGGTGTCCGCGTCGAGAAAGCGCTCCGTGCGGATCAGGTCGTAGGCGGTCCAAGCCCCCGGAGTGAAGCGACCAAGCCCGTTCGAGCTCCAGGGCCGTCGTGTCTCGATCCACGGCGAAGAGCGGCGAACTGGCCTCGGCGTTCAAGATCGGCGCCCGCGCCGCCGGCGCGTCGATTGCCACCGGCAGCGACTTCACCTGGCGGGTGATCGGTGCCAGCGAGTAGCGGAGATCGGCGCTCGAACGGGCGAGGCCGACGATCGCGATGTCCCTGGCGCGGTCCGCGAGGACCACGTTCCCATATCCTTCGACGTCGCCGATCCATCGACCGAGGCGGACCAGCGTTTCGGCGGTCGAGTGCGACGTGTGTCCTGGATCGCCGAGGATGACCGGTACCGAGGCGTCCAAGGCGGTCAGCAGCGCGCGGCCGAACGAGCGGGCGGCTCGCGCGGAAGCGAGCTTCGTCGACGGGCACCCGTGCGTCAGGTACCAGGCCGACGGGATCGAGGGGGCCTTCCAGCGGTGGCTCCGGATGGCCGCGTCGAGGCCTGCGAGCGGGCCGACGCCTACGTCTCCCTTCGACCCGTAGCCAGATGAGGAAGCACCCCGCGGATGGAGCCGGAGCGAAACCGTACGCGTCCCTCTTCGAGAGCGCTCGCGAGAGCGGGCGGGTCGTCGCGGCAAAGCTGATCGCGTCCATGCAGCACGCAGCGTCCGACTTCCTCGGGCGGCAGCGCGTCGACCACCCGGTCCGCCGTGGCGAGCATCGCGTGCCAGCGGCGCGAGAGATCGGCTGCATCCGGAGGGCTTCCTTCGAAGTCGAGGGCATCGATCTCGACCGCCGCATAGCGCGCACCGCGCGCCGCATGCTCGAGGATGCTCTTGGGGCTGAACCCCGGGTCCTTCCCGCACGCGGCCCATGCCAGGTAACCAAGGGGCTGAAGGCGCGCATCGCACTCGATGACGTCGATCCAGTCGCGTGCCTCCAGACGACCGACGAGGGCGAGTACCTTGTTGGTGGCGAGATCGAAAGGGTGCAGCACGAGGCCGAGATCGGCGTGCTCGAGCAGGGGGAAGAAGCGGAAGGCGCTGTCGCGGGCCCATTCGACGACGACGGCATCGCGCCCGCTCGAGACACGTGCCTCGACGAGACCGGTACGCTCGCGGAGCACCCGTACGGCGAAACCGCTCGCCTCGAGGATTCGGCGGTCGGCGCTCCAGCTTGCCTCGAGCGCGGCTTCGGTGTCGTGGAACACATCGACGTCGCGCGAGCGGCGCGGCGCCGCGAGGAGCTCGTTCAGTGCGACCCCGCCGGCGACGTAGGACTCGCCCGACGCGCGCCGCGTCTGGGCTAGGAGGCGGCAGACGGCGCGCTGGAACCGCGTGATAGCCACTGTCGGATCTCCGCCGCCCTGCGGTAGCCGTCACGATCGCCGTAGCGCTCGATGTAGCGAAGGAGGCGCAGGATCTCCTCGGGTCCGCTCGGACGGTAGTCCTTCCGGAGGAACCACAGGCAGCGATCTCGGTATTCCTCGATCAGCTCGCGGCTCGCCTCCGCCATCCGACGGGCATCCGGTTCCACCGCAAAAGGATAGCAGAACCGAGGCGCGGTTCGGAAACCGGCTCGGACGGGGACATCGCCGGTGCATGCTGGTCGGCTCGCCGATCCGAACGGCGGCAAGCGCGCCGGGCACCGATGTTCTAAGGAGGAGGGGTTCATGACCCCGTTCGCGCCATCCGCGGCCGCGAGCGTCGGAGACGACCCGGCGTCCCCGTCGCGTTTCCTGCTCATCCGCCTGAGCGCGCTCGGCGACGTCGTCAACACGCTGCCGACTCTCTCGCTGCTGCGCCGCGCTCGCCCGCACGCGACGATCGGATTCGTCGTCGAGGACCGCACGAGCGAGCTCCTCGTCGGTCATCCGATGGTCGACCGCGTGCACGTCTTCCCGCGGCGTCGCTTGCGCGAGCAGATGCGAAGACCCTCGGAGTGGGCGCATTTGAAGGACGAGCTTCAGGCGCACGCCGAGGAGATCCGCGACGGCCACTACGACGTCGCGATCGACGTGCAGGGGAACCTGAAAGGCGGCCTCCACTCGTTCTTCTCGGGCGCGCGGCGCCGCATCGGCTTCGCGCGCGGGTACGACTACGAGGGGAACCACTGGCTTTCGACCGAGCAGGTGACGCCGCGGCCGCAGCGCCTGCATCGCGTCGACAAGTTCGCTTCGCTCTTGCGGCCTCTCGGGATCGAAGGCACGGAGCGCGAGTGGGTCTTCCCGCCGACGCCGCCCGAGGCGCGTGAGCGCGTCGCGAGCTTCCTGCAGGCGCGCGGCCTCGCCGCGGGCGAGATCGTCGTCGTCCACCCGGGAACGAGCGGCCACGGCGCGGAGAAGCGCTGGCCTGCGGACCGCTTCGGGGAGCTCGCACGGCGGATCGACGCCGAGCTGGAGCGACGCGTCGTCGTCACCTGGGGACCGGGGGAAGAAGAGCTCGCGCGTGCAGTCTGCGGCGACTCGAAAGGCCGTGTGATCGCCGGTCCGCCGACGCACTCGCTCCTCGAGCTGCTCGAGCTCCTGCGCGCGGCGCGGCTCTTCGTCTCGGCGGACACCGGTCCGATGCATCTCGCCGCGGCGACGGGCGTCTCGTGCGTGGCGCTCTTCGGACCGAAGGACCCGGTGGTTTACGCGCCGTACGGCACCGGCCACACGGTGATCCATCGCCCCGACGAGCCCGGACGGCCGGGCATGCAGCGCATCACCGTCGACGAGGTCGTCGCGGCGGCTTCGGAGCAGCTCGGGCGCGCATGAAGGTCGTCGCCGGCCTTCTTCTCGCGGCGGCTCTCTCTGCGGCGCTCCTCTGGATCACGCCGCCGGAGAACGCGTACAATGCGCCGTTCCTCCTCGCGCAGCAGCTCCTCGAGGGGCGCACGTACCTGCCGTCGTTCCTGCCGTGGCTCGAGATGTTCCGCCACGACGGGCGCGACTACATCTGCTACCCGCCGATGGTCAGCTTCGTCCTCGTGCCCTTCGTCTGGGCGACGCAGGGCGGGCTGACGCAGCCGTACATCAACACCGCGCTGATCCTCGGCTCGGCGTTCCTCCTCTACCTCCTCGTGCGTCGTCTTCCCGGAGTGGAGAAGCTCGCCTGGGTCGCGGCGCTCGCCTACGCGATCGGAACGCCGATGCTGTACTCGGCGGCGAGCGGCGACGTCTGGCTGCTGATGCACAGCGAAGGGAACTTCTTCCTGCTGCTGGCGCTGCTGCTCGCGATCCGCCATCCGGTCGTCGCGGGCTTCTGCTTCATGGTCGCGGCGCAGTCGCGCTACGCGATCTCGATCGCATCGATTGCGTTCGGTCTCGCGTTCCTCGACGCAGCACCACGAGGCGCGCGTCTCCGCGGCGCGATCCGCACGGGACTCTGGTTCACGCTGGGCGCCCTCCCGCCGCTTCTCGCGGTGCTCTGGTTCCAGTGGGCGACGCTCGGCGATCCGTTCTTCCCGCCGTACGAAGCCGCGTGGCGCGAGTACGGGCTGAGGGTGCCGCGCTTCGGGACGCAGTACTTCTGGGGGAACCTGCCCGTCTACACCTACCAGATGCCGAGGCTCCTCCCGGAGTTCCCGTGGCTTCGCTTCTACGGCGGCGGGCAGTCGATCTTCGCGATGAGCCCCTTCTTCCTCGGGATCTTCCTCGCCGACGTGCGGCGCACGTGGGTGCTCGCGTTTCTCGCCGGCTCTCTGCCGATGGTCGGCTTCTATCTCCTCTACTTCTGGAGCGGCAGCGCGCAGTACGGCGCGCGCTACATGCAGGATCTGTATCCTCTGCTGATCCCGGTCGCCCTCTCGGCCTTCGCGCGGCCCGGCCGTGGGTGGCGCGTCGCGCTGTGGCTTCTCCTCGGGCTCTCGATCGCGATCAACGTGTACGGCCTCTTCGTGACGCGCTTCCTGTAGATCCTCGCTGCCATCTGCTCCCGTTGATGGACACTCGTAGCTACGTGGAGCTACCTTGATCGGCGTGAAGGCCGTCGCCGTCAAGGAGCTGGCCTGCAGCGACAGGTTCTGCGCATGGGCGAGATCGACGAGCGCGTCGAGCGTTGGATCCTCGAGGACCCGCCACCACTCCGTCGGAGGAGCGCGCTCGTCGACCTGCGGATCGGCCCGCTCGATCCAGCCCGTGGCGAGCGGCGCATCCGGACGCCGGTAGTCGGGACCGACCATGCACCCGGATGCGACCAGGGCGACGAGCGGGAGGAGCGCCATCGGGGGCGGAGGCCGACCACGGCGCCGAGCCCGTGCGCGGGCCGCGGCGCTTTCCGACGAGTCGTCGCGGCACTTCGTGCTCCCCTCACCCGGAACACCTGCCACCGCGCGCCCATATGCGAGAGCGGCGGGCTTTACTAGGATGATGGGCCCTCGGCCCCCGAGCGAGCCGCGTTGCAATGAGCCCGCCCGGACGCGACCATCTCGGCTCGATGTCGAACCGCACCGCGATCATCATCGGAGCAGGCCCCGCCGGGCTCACCGCCGCCTACGAGCTCCTCGAGTCGACCGACGTCCAGCCGCTCGTCTTCGAGCTGACCGACGACGTCGGCGGGCTCGCGCGCACCGTGAACTACAAGGGCAACCGGATCGACATCGGCGGACACCGGTTCTTCTCGCGCTCGGACCGCGTGATGGACTGGTGGCAGAAGATCCTGCCCCTCCAGGGCAGCACCTCGAACGAGAGGGTCCGGATCGCGTACCGGAACCGCTTTCGCGACGTCGACGCCTCCTCGAACGGTCCCGATCCCGACGCGACGGACGAGGTGATGCTCGTGCGCCGTCGCATCTCGCGGATCTTCTTCAACCGGCGTTTCTTCGACTACCCGATCACGCTCTCCGAGCGGACGCTTCGGAACCTCGGGCTCGTCGAGTCGTTCCGCATCGGCCTGAGCTATCTCCGCGTCAAGGTCACGCCGCAGCGCGAGGAGCGCTCGCTCGAGGATTTCTTCATCAACCGCTTCGGCGACCGCCTCTACCGCACGTTCTTCAAGGACTACACGGAGAAGGTGTGGGGCGTCCCGTGCAACGAGATCAAGCCGGAGTGGGGCGCGCAGCGCGTGAAGGGACTTTCCGCGGCGACGGCCATCTGGCACGCGATCAAGAACCTCGTGAAGCCGCGCGACGAGTCGATCGAGCAGAAGGGCTCGGAGACGAGCCTCATCGAGCAGTTCCTCTATCCGAAGCTCGGCCCAGGCCAGATGTGGCAGGAGGTCGCGCGGATCGTCGAGGAGCGCGGTGGAAGGATCGTCTACGGGAAGAAGGCGGTGCGCGTGCACACGCAGGGAAAGCGCGTCACCGCGGTCGACTTCCGCGACGAGGCGACGGGCGACATCGAGACGGTCGCCGGCGACTACGTCTTCTCGACGATGGCCATCAAGGACCTCGTCGCGGGCTTCGAGGCGGACGTCCCCGCCGACGTGCGCCGCGTCGCGGGCGGGCTCATCTACCGCGACTTCCTGACCGTCGGGCTCCTCTTGAACAAGATGAAGGTGCAGGGCGAGGAGCGGCCCGGCATGCCGGCAGGCCTCGTTCCCGACAACTGGGTGTACGTGCAGGAGCGCGACGTCCGCGTCGGCCGACTCCAGATCTTCAACAACTGGAGTCCCTACATGGTCGCCGATCCCGACAAGATCTGGGTCGGGCTCGAGTACTTCTGCAACGAGGGCGACAACCTCTGGTCGATGCCGGACGACGAGCTGACGCGCTTCGCTGCGGCGGAGCTCGCGAAGATCGACATGATCCACGCCGGCGACGTGCTCGACAGCGTCGTCATCCGCGTCCCGAAGACGTACCCCGCGTACTTCGGCGCGTACGACGAGTTCGACGTCGCCCGGCGCTACCTCGACTCGTTCGAGAACCTCTTCCTCGTCGGCCGGAACGGCATGCACCGGTACAACAACCAGGACCACTCGATGCTGACCGCCATCGTCGCGGTGCAGAACATCCGCGACGGCATCACCGACAAGGAGAACATCTGGGCGGTCAACACCGAGGAGGAGTACCACGAGGAGAAGTAGGCGGCAGCCGGCGGTGAGCTCGATGCCGTTGCGGCTGATTCCCGTGGTGACCCTCGTCCTGGTCGCGGCGGCGCTCGCCTTCGCGCTACGCGGTGCGGAGCGCGACGCGGGCGCGCGAGGCGCGAGTCCAGGAGCGGGCGCCGGCTCCGCTTCCGCGAAGCCGCCGAAGAACGTCGTCCTGATCTCGCTCGACACGCTCCGCGCCGACCATCTCGGCGCGTGGGGCTACGAGCGCGAGACGAGCCCGCGCATCGACGCGTTCGCGAAGAAGAGCGTCATCTTCCGCCGCGCCGTCGCGCAAGCCGGAAGCACGATCCCGTCGCACGCTTCGCTCTTCACGTCGCTCTATCCGTCGGCGGTCCTGACGAAGCCGACGCTGATCCAAGGGCCCTCCGGAAAGGGCGCCGCGAAGCTCCGCGGAACGCTCGCCGACTGGCCCGAGACGCTGGCGGAGCATCTGCGCAACGCCGGCTTCGCGACGTGGGGCTTCGTCGACGGTGGGAACGTCCGCCGCGACTTCGGCTTTGCGCAGGGCTTCGACCACTACGCCGACGAAGGCGTCGGCATCGAGGTGCTCGGGAAGCAGGCGAGGAAGTGGATCGAGGAGCATCCGGTCGATCGCTTCTTCCTCTTCCTGCATTGCTACGACATCCACACGCCGTACGTCTCGCCCGACGAGTACGTGGCGCTTTTCGGCGACCCGGAGCACGCCTATCCGATGCCGCTGCACGCCGACTACTTCCGGCAGGTCGAGAGCGGCGAGATCGTCATGTCGGAGCGCGACTTCGTCGAGGTGATCGCGCGCTACGACGCGGGGATCCGCTACACGGACGATCGGATCGGCGCGTTCCTCGACTGGCTCGGCGAGCGCGGCCTCCTCGACGACACGCTCGTGGTGATCGTCTCGGACCACGGCGAGGAGATGCGCGAGCACGGCCGCTTCGGGCACGAGCAGCTCTACCTCGATCCGAACCTGCGCGTGCCGCTCGTCATCCGGGCTCCGGGAGCGCGACCGCAGGTCGTCGGCGAGACGGTCGAGCTCGTCGACGTCGTCCCGACGATCCTCGACCTGCTCGGGCTTCCTGCTTCGCGGGACGCGATCGGTCGAAGCCTCGCACCGGTCGTGCGCGGTGCGGATCAGATCGACGGCGCGCGGGCCGCGTTCGCCGAGATCGGCGCCGGTCGAAAGTCCCAGCGGACTCTCGTCGACGATCGCTGGCAGCTGCTCGTCGATCCGCGGAAGAAGACGCGGCGGCTCTACGACCTCGTCGCGGATCCGACGGCGTCGAGCGACCTCGCGGGCTCGCACGGCGAGGTCGCCGACCGGCTCGAGCGGGAGCTCGAGGAGCGTCACGGCGAAGCGCGAACGCTCGCCGCGGAGCGCTCACCGAAGCACGAGCGGAAGCGAAAGCCGAAACGTCTCCGCCGCGACGTGCAGAGGGAGCTCGAAGCCCTCGGCTACATTCAGCGCTGAGCCCCCTCGGCTTCGTTCTCCGCCGTCGCCCCGAGTGCGCAATTCGTCTGCTGGACGATCGTGCAGTTCGGCCCATCCGGCGACGCCGCGCACTCGAGCTCCTGCAGCGTGCACTCGGCGATCGTGCTGCAGTTCTGCTCCTCGTCGTAGTCGAAGAACTGGACGTCGTAGGAGTAGAAGCACTGGACGAGGTCCCGCTCGACCACGGCTCGCCCCGAGCCTCCGTTGATGGGGTAGGTGGTCGAGGTGAAGGTCGTCCCGAAGGTGCAGTTGCTCTCGTACTCCTCGCCGGCGAACTGGTACGTGAGCTCCCACTCGCACTCGTCGACGAGGCACTCGTCCACGACCGTGCAACGCGCCGTCCGGCAATCCGTGCTCTGCGAGCACGTCGTGTAGTTCGAGCTGCCCTCTGGGCCGCCGCAGCCGAGGGTGGCGGCGAGCCCGACGATCATCACGGCTCTGGCGGAATCCATCTCACCTCCTTGGTTGGCACGGTCTCTGGATGCTCGTCGACCCCCTTTGCAACAGTCGTGGCGCCTCCGGGTTGCGGTCCGTCGAATCGTTCCGGGGCCTTTGCTAGCGTTTTCCGGACATGACCGGCACCGAAATCCGTCAGAGCTTCCTGGAATTCTTCCACGAGCGGGAGCACAAGATCGTCCCCAGCGCGCGCATCGTTCCCGAGAACGACCCCTCCCTGCTGTTCATGAACGCGGGGATGGTGCCCTTCAAGAACGTCTTCCTCGGGACGGAGAGCCCGAGCGCACCTCGCATCGCAGATGCGCAGAAGTGCCTCCGCATCTCGGGCAAGCACAACGATCTCGACGACGTCGGACGCGACGTCTACCACCAGACGTTCTTCGAGATGCTCGGCAACTGGTCCTTCGGCGACTATTACAAGGCCGAGGCGATCGAGTGGGCGTGGGACCTCCTGACGCGCGTCTGGAAGCTGCCGAAGGACGTCCTCTACGCGACGGTCTACACGACGGACGACGAGGCTGCTTCGCTCTGGCCGCGCGTGACCGACCTTCCGGCCGAGCGCGTGCTCCGCTTCGGCGACAAGGACAACTTCTGGGAGATGGGCGAGACCGGCCCGTGCGGTCCGTGCTCCGAGATCCACTTCGACCGCGGTCCGGACATGTGCGACCTGCCGCCCGGCCACATGTGCGGCGTCAACAGCGGCTGCGCCCGCTACATGGAGATCTGGAACCTCGTCTTCATCCAGAACAACCGCAAGCCGGACGGCTCGAAGACGGACCTGCCGAAGAAGCACGTCGACACGGGCATGGGGCTCGAGCGCGTCACGGCGCTCCTCCAGGGCGTGAACGGGAACTACGATTGCGACCTGCTGCGGCCTCTGATCGGCACGACCGAGGAGCTCGCACGCCGCCGCTATGCCGGCGGCATGAGCGCCGACGACGTCGCGTTCCGCGTGATCGCGGACCACGCGCGCGCCGTCGCGGTGATGATCGCGGACGGCATCCTCCCCTCGAACGACGGCCGCGGCTACGTGCTGCGCCGCCTGCTGCGCCGAGCCGCGCGCCAGGGCCGCGTGCTCGGGCTCGAGGAGCCGTTCCTCGGCGCCGTCACCGACCGCACGATCGAGGTCCTCGGCCCGGCCTACCCGGAGCTCGTCGAGTCGCGGGCGCGGATCCGCAGCACCGTCACCGGCGAGGAGGAGCGCTTCGCGGACACGCTCGAGAAGGGCCTCGGCCTCCTCGAGGACGAGGTCGGGAAGCTCGGCGGCAAGCCCGGCGCGACGCTTTCCGGCGACGTCGCGTTCAAGCTGTACGACACCTACGGCTTCCCGCTCGACTTGACGGAGGACATCCTCCGCGACCGCGGCCTCGTCGTCGACCGCGCCGGCTTCGAGGAGGCGATGGGCAAGCAGCGCGAGCGCGGCCGCGAGGGCGCGCGGTTCAGCACGGCGCGCGGCGGCGGCTTCGCGGGCGTGCGCTCGCGCTTCGCGGGCGACCGCGTCGAGAACCTCGAGTCGCGGATCGTCGGCGTCGCGAGCGACGGCGAAGACCGCGAGGAGGTCCGCGAGGGCGAGCCGATCGAAGTCGTGACGGAGGAGACTCCGTTCTACGGCGAGTCGGGCGGCCAGGTCGGCGACCGCGGCGTGATCGAGCTCGCGGACGGCTCGCGCGTCGAGATCGAGGACACGCTGAAGCCGCGTCCCGACCTGATCGTGCATCGCGGCCGCGTCGTGCGCGGTGCGATTCCGCGCGGCGGGCTGGCACGGCTCTCGATCGATCCCGTCCGGCGCGAGGCGATCCGCCTGAACCACTCCGCGACGCACCTCCTGCACGCGGCCCTGCGGAGCCGCCTCGGACCCCAGGTCCACCAGGCGGGCTCGCTCGTCTCGCCGGAGCGCTTCCGCTTCGACTTCACGCACGACGCGCGGCTCGGCGAAGCGGACCTCCTCGCGATCGAGGACGAGGTGAACCGCCACATCCGCGCGAACCTCGATGTCTCGAACGAGGAGATGTCGTACGACGACGCGATCGCGGCCGGCGCGCTCGCCTTCTTCGGTGACAAGTACGGCGACCGGGTGCGCGTGCTCCGCATGGGCGACGTGTCGGTCGAGCTGTGCGGCGGTACGCACGTCGCGCGGACGGGCGACATCGGCCTCTTCAAGCTGCGTGGCGAGTCTGCGGTCGGCGCGGGCGTACGCCGCGTCGAGGCGTTGACGGGAGAGGGAGCCCTCACCGCGGTGCGCGAGCGCGAGCGCGAGCTCCGCGAGGTCCAGGGCCTTCTCAAGAGCGGCGAGGGCGACGTCGCCGAACGCCTCGAGAAGCTCCTCGCCGCACAGAAGGATCTCGAGCGCCGTCTTTCCGAAACACAGGCGAAGCTCGCTTCCGGCGCTTCCGAGGACCTGCTCGACGGCGTCCGCGAGATCGGCGGCACGAAGGTCGTCGCACGCCGCGTCGACCAGGTCGACCCGAAGGTCCTGCGCGAGGTGGCTGACAAGCTGCGCGATCGCCTGAAGTCGGGCGTGGTCGTGCTCGGCGGTACGGATGGGCAGAAGGTGCTGCTCCTCGCCGCCGTGACGAAGGACATCGCGGGCAAGGGGAAGGCGAACGCCGGCGCCTTGCTGAAGGAGATCGCTCCGATCGTCGGCGGAGGCGGCGGGGGCCGGCCCGACTTCGCGCAGGCGGGCGGCAAGGACCCGGCGCGCCTCGACGAGGCGCTCGAGCGCGTCTACGCGCTGATCGGCGGATGAGGAAGGACGCGCCGGCACCCGAAGCCGCGCCGGAGGGCGCGGCAGCGGCCGTGGCCGCGGCGGAGCGGCCGAACGTCGTCGAGGTCGGCGACCCCGCCGTGATGACGAGCCTCCTCGGGAGTCACGACGAGCACCTGAAGATCATCTCGACGGAGACCGGCGCCGATCTCGTCGCGCACGACACGCGCATCGAGGTGCGCGGCGACGACGTGCAGGCGGAGCTCGCGACGCGCGTCGTCCGTCAGCTCGTCGACCTCCTGCGCGAGGGCTATCCGCTCTATCCCTCGGACGTCGAGTACGCGGTCCGGATCCTCTCCGGCGACCGCAAGGCGCGCCTGCGCGAGATCTTCCTCGACACGGTCTTTCTCTCCGCGCACAAGCGGACGATCGCGCCGAAGTCGGTCGCGCAGAAGCACTACATCGACTCGATCCGGAAGCACGACATCGTCTTCGGCATCGGCCCCGCAGGAACGGGCAAGACCTACCTCGCGATGGCGATGGCGGTCGCGGCGCTGACGCGCGACGAGGTGGCGCGGATCGTCTTGACGCGTCCCGCGGTCGAGGCCGGCGAGCGGCTCGGCTTCCTGCCGGGCGACCTCGCGGAGAAGGTGAACCCGTACCTCCGCCCGCTCTACGACGCGCTGAACGACATGGTGGATGCGGATCGCGCACGTCGCTACATGGAGCGCGGCACGATCGAAGTAGCGCCGCTCGCGTTCATGCGCGGGCGCACCTTGAACGACTCGTTCGTGATCCTCGACGAAGCGCAGAACACGACGCGCGAGCAGATGAAGATGTTCTTGACGCGCCTCGGCTTCGGCTCGCAGGCCGTGATCACGGGGGACATCACGCAGATCGACCTTCCGGCGGGCCGCGAGTCGGGCCTCGTCGAGGCGCGGCAGATCCTGAAGAACGTCCCCGGGATCCAGTTCGTCACCTTCACCGAGCGCGACGTCGTCCGTCATCGGCTCGTCCAGGCGATCATCACGGCCTACGAGCGGCTCCCCTGAGCGCGGCCGGGCGGATCTCCGTCGACGTCGCCGCGGCGCGCGGCCTCGGGCGCCACGCGCCGCTCGTCCGCCGCGTCGCGCGTGCGAGCCTGCGCTTTCTCGGCGAGGCGCCGAGCACGCTCTCGGTGGCGCTCGTCGACGACTCCACGATGCAGGCGCTGAACGCGCAGTGGCGCGGCAAGGATCGGCCGACCGACGTGCTCGCGTTCGCGCAGCGCGAGGGCGAAGCGCAGCACGACTCGACGTTGCTCGGAGACGTCGTCCTCTCGATCCCGACCGCGAAGCGGCAAGCCGAGAAGCGCGGCCATTCGCTCGATCGCGAGATCACCGAGCTTCTGGTGCACGGCATCCTTCACCTTCTGGGTTACGATCACGAGCGCTCTCCCGCGGAAGCGCGGCGCATGTACGCGCGCACGCGCGAGGTGCTCGCGTCGCTCGGCCCGCTCGAGCCGCCGTGCGAATACTGAGATCGACCGCTTCCGTGCCCGGATCATCCCGCCGGCGGCGCCGAGCAACGAATCCGCCTGACATGTCTTTGGTGCACGAGGCTCAGAAGCAGCGGCGACACGTCGCGATCGGGCGAGGATTCCGCTACCCGCGCGACTGCCCCGGCGATCCGAGCCGGGCACGCAAGAATGCGTGCGCGTTCTCGTTCGCCTCGCTCGCGGCGCGGTGCGGGAACCCGTTGAAGGCGTGGATCGAGTCCGGTGAGATCGCGAGCTCCGCTTCGTTTCCGGCGGCGAGCCAGCGCGCGTGCATGAAGAGGCTGTCGTCGAGAAGCGGATCGAGCGTGCCGACGGTGAAGAGGGCCGGGGGCAGCCCGCGCAGATCCGCGTGCAGCGGCGACACGTCCGGATCTCCGCGGCGCTCGAGCGGCACGAACTGATTCGCGAACCACTCGACGATCGGCGTGCTCAGGATGAGGTTGCGCTCGCCCCAGCGCCGCACCGACGGCGTGAGCTGGAGGTCGTAGCAGCCGTAGATCAGGTTCGCGGCCGCGAAGCCGCGGTAGCCGTGCCGATCGCGCAAGCGAAGCAGAGTCACCACCGAAAGGTGCGCGCCGGCGGACTCGCCGCCGATCAGGAGCCGATCCGTGCCGAGCTCGCGCTTCGCGTTCTCGACGAGCCAGAGCGCCGCGGCTTCGCAATCGTCCGGTCCGGCGGGATACGGATGCTCCGGCGCGAGCCTGTAGTCGACGCTCACGACGGCAGCCGGCACCGCGTCCGCGAGCTCCACGAGGAGCGGATCCTGATGGTGCGCGCGGCCGAGCGTCCAGCCGCCGCCGTGGATGTGGAAGTAGACCGCCCGTGCAGCGGGACGTCGGAAGATGCGAAGGCCGATCTCGCCGCCCGGCCCGGGGATCGTCCGCTTCTCCGCCTCGGGCGAGAGCACGAGCGGAGGGAACGGCCCGCGGCCTTCCTCCCGCGCGGCGCGGATCTCCGCCGGCTGCTGCGTCGTGATCGGCGCCACCGCCGCGAGGGCGGCCTCCACCAGCTCGTTGACCTGACGCGTCTCGGGGTCGACGGACTCCGGATCGAACGCCGCTTTCGACGGCTCTCGCAGAAGCATGGGCACTCCCTCCGCGGCTCCTGCTATCAGTTTCCCCGCTCGGGTGCCGCATCCGCCGCCTTGCCCGTGTTTCCCGCGGGTCGCTTCTGCCCGGCGGACGGGGCACCATCGAGGGGACGTGGCGGCGGCGGAGACATGGAGCACGGACGAGGAGGAGACCGGGGTCGCGAAGGTCGTCGTGCTCACGGCCTTGACGCTCTCGGCGTACTATTACGTCTGGCTCTTCCGCTCGCTCCGCCGTCTGGAGCTGCGAGCCGCCGACGAGCAGCAGCGGAAGAACGCCGTCGGCGTGCGCGGCGCGATCCTCCTCGGAATCGGGCTCCAGATCGTCGCGATCCTGTTCCTCGCGACCGGCGTCGCGGCGCTGCTCTCGGATCCGTTCGCGCAGGAGAGCCTGACCCTCGCGCTCGAGACCGGCGAGCTGAATCTCCCGAGCTCGATCGTGACCGCGGAGACGCTCGCGCGTCTCTTCGATTGGGCTTCGTGGCTCGTCCTCTGGGTGCCGCTCGTCGCCTTCCTCAGCGGCGCGCTGCAACGGCACAACTCCGGCAGCCGGGCGATCGGCGTGGCGTGGATCCTGATCGCGGTGCGGATCGTCGAGGAGCCCATCGTCCTGCTGAGCGGGTTCGACCTCGCGCGCGGCGTCAACGTGCTGAACCCGCTCCTCTACCTCGCGCTCGTCGGCGCGACCGTTGCGGCCTGGAACGCGCTCTGGACGGCGCGCGCCTACCACCTCAATTGAGGAACGAGCTCCGACTTCAGCAGCAGTCGGGCAGGAGGCCGTGGCCGTCGCGGAAGGGTCCGCGGTCGAGGTAGAGACCGCTCGCGGCCGCGGCGGCGAGGGTTCGCTCGACGTCGATGACGCGCGGTCCGCCGCGGACGACGCGCGCGACGGCGTGCTCGCCGGCGCGCAGAGCGTGGTCGCGGTCGCCGTCGAAGGCGAGTACGCCGGGACCTCGGAGCACGATCTCCTCGCCGAGCGCGACGCGCCGTGCGCTCGCGACGTGCACCGTGCGATAGAGCCCGGGAGAGACGGGCACGAGAAGCGGCCGTCCTCCGTCCGCGTGCGCCGTGCACGCGACGAGGACGCCGAAGTCGTCTTTTTCGCCCGCCGGCTCGAGGAGACCGCCGATCGGCGAAAGCCCGACGGAAGCGGGCTCCGCTCGGGCGAGCACGACCGAGCGGATCTTCGCGGGCTCGACCGGCATCAGGTTCCCGACCGCATCGTCCGCGAGGAGCCCGACGTCGACGAGCGCCAGGTCCTGGCTGCCGTCCGGGAGCGCGACGCGGACTTGCTTGACGGGCCGAGCGAGGTCTTCCGTCGGAAGCCGGCCAGACGCGATCAGCCCGGCGGCGGCGCCGGCGATCGTGGGCTCGAGCATGCGCGGGAAGACGTTGTTCGTCCCGGTCGAGACGGGGACGACGCAGGCCTCCGGCCAGGCACGCGCGAGCGCTCGGTTCGTCCCGTCTCCTCCGAGGACGACGAGCGCTCCACAGCCGGCCGCGCGCATCGCCTCGGCGGCGCGCTCCGTGTCCTTCGCGTCGAGCCGTGCGCCGATGTCGACCACCTCGACGTCGATGTCGATCGCGAGGCTCTCGAGCGCGCCGACCGCGACGCGGAGCGGCTCCCGCACGATCACGATGCGCCGCACGCCCGCCGCGCACGCGCCGACGGCGGCGCGCGTCACCTGGCTGCGCTTCCCTTCGAGGGTCGACGATCCCGCGCGCGCCGCGAGCCTGCGGACGTCGCTACCGGCGCGCGGGTTCGCGAGGATGCCGACCGCCGGCGAGCGGGTCGTCACGGAAGCGCTCTCCGAGCGCGTGGCGCCCTTTCGCGATCGATGGACAGCCCCGGCCGCATCGTGCGAAGAGGCTCGCGATGAGCCGCCCGAAAAGGATCCTGCTCTGGATCATGTCCGTGTTCTACGTGTTCGCGGGCGTGATGCATTTCGTGAATCCCGGCTTGTACATGCCGATGATGCCACCGTATCTGCCGTGGCATCTCGAGCTCGTCTACCTGTCGGGCGTGGCCGAGATCGTCCTCGGGCTCGCGGTGCTCGTGCCGGCGTGGCGGCGTCTCGCGGCCTGGGGCATCATCCTGCTCCTGATCGCGATCTTCCCGGCGAACCTGCACATCGCGCTCTACAACGTGCCGATCGGCGGCGCGAGCGAAGGCGCCGGAGCGCTGAACTGGGTGCGGCTCCCGTTCCAGCTCGTGCTGATCGTCTGGGCGTGGTGGTACACGCGACCCGATCCTTCCTGAACGGTCGGCCGTCGCGCGTCGTCTCGGCGGTCGGATCGAGGTCGACAGCACGCCCGGGCTGGGCTCGTCCTTCCGCGTGGCTCTGCCGGGCTACGCGGATCCGCCCGCGGTGCCGGCGGCGCTCGGGCCGGCGGACGCGGAGGCGGCTCCGATCGAGACGCCGTACGCGCGCTCGACTTCGGCGACGTAGCCGAATCTCCGTATCGCGGCGGACTCGGCGAAGGCGACGCGACGAAGGAGCTCCGGGTTCCAGCGCGGCGTGCCACGCCGCGACGGGCTCAGGTTCGTCGGCGCGAGTCGCTCGAGTCGCTCGAGCCGCGCGGGATCGACGACGGTTCCCGAGCGCCGGAGCGCTTCGACGAGGTCGGCCGCGAGCGTCTCGCAGCGGCCGACGAAATCGGAGCCGTCCGCGTACCAGCCGTACATCTCGCTCACGTAGCCCGGGCGGGCACGCAGCACGTTCTCGATGAAGCGGTCGAAGTCGTCGTCGCCGCATTCGTCGATCGGCCGCTGCGGATGCCAGCGTCCGACTTCCCACGGATGCCAGTCGCCGGCCATGAATTTCCACCACGACTCGTACCAGCCGATCGGATTCCGGACGAAGCAGAACTTGAAAGCGCGACGGAGCTTTCCCGGCGTCACGTCGGGCCGCGTCGGGATGTGGCGGAGGAACTGCGCGCGGTGGAACTGCCACACGTCGGCGATGCGCTCCGGGGTCGAGTGCTTGAAGCCGATCCGGCAGCGCCAGAGGCCGAGGTCGCGCAGCGCTTCGCGCACCCAGTTGCCGCCGCACTTCGGGACGTGGATGAAGACGGCGCCCGTGCGCAGCAGCTCGGCCATCGCGCGGCACGGTAGCCGCGCGCTCCGGAGCGGGCAACCGCGGGCTCCTGCGCGCTTGCGTCTTCCGCGGGCGGGTCGTTACCTACGAGCAGGACGCCGCGCCGTCGCGGCGGAGGGGACGAGGATCGCGATGCTGCTCTCCGAGGGAAGGGAACGTCTGAGCAAGCTCGAAGAGCGGGTCGCCGCTCTCGGGAGGTATCTTTGACGTCCCGGCGCTCGTAAAGCGCTCCGCGGAGCTCGACGCACAGGCCTCGAGCGAGGACCTCTGGAACAACCAGGACCGAGCGCAGACCGTCCTGCGAGAGCGCGCGATCGTCACGGGCCGTCTCGAATCGTACCGCAAGCTCGAGCAGGGTCTCGAGGAGATCGGCGTCTTCCTCGAGATGGCCGCGGAGGGCGACGAAGCGGAAGCGCTCGCCGAGGCGGAGCGCCACCTCGGCGGCGTCGAGGAGCGCGTGCGTGCGCTCGAATTCCAGCGGATGCTCGGCGGCGAGCACGACCTGGCGAACGCGATCGTCACCGTGCATCCCGGCGCCGGCGGACTCGAAGCGCAGGACTGGGCGGAGATGCTTCTCCGCATGATCCTCCGCTGGGCGGAACGCCGCGGCTTCAAGACGGAGATGCTCGACCAGAGCCCGGGTGAAGGCGCGGGCATCAAGAACGCGATCTTCACGGTCGAAGGCGAGTACGCGTACGGCTACCTCCGCGCCGAGGCCGGCATCCACCGCCTCGTGCGCATCTCGCCGTTCGACGCGAACGCGCGGCGCCACACCTCGTTCGCGGCCGTGCTCGTCACGCCGGAGATCGAGGAGGACATCGAGATCGAGATCCGCGACGAGGACCTTCGCGTCGACACGTACCGCTCGTCCGGCGCGGGCGGGCAGCACGTCAACAAGACGGACTCCGCCGTGCGCTTGACGCACTTGCCGTCGGGAATCGTCGTCGCGTGCCAGAACGAGCGCTCGCAGCACAAGAATCGCGCGATGGCGATGAAGATCCTGCGCTCCCGCCTCTACGAGCTCGAGCTCCAGAAGCAGCGCGAGCAGAAGGAGAAGATCGTCGGTGCGAAGCGCGACATCGACTTCGGCAGCCAGATCCGCTCCTACGTGCTGCAGCCCTACCGGATGGTGAAGGACCACCGGACCGGGGTCGAGGCCGGCAACACGGACGCGGTGCTCGACGGCGATCTGGACCGTTTCATCGAGGCCGAGCTTCTCCGCCGCGCCGGCGAAGCCCCACCGACGACCGGCGCCTGACGCGAACCTTCACCGTCCCCTTCGGACCGCTTGCGCGGCGACGAGAGCGAGATCGTAGTCGCCGACGCCGACGGCGATCCCGATCGCGGCGGCCATGATCGGTCAGGGCTGCCCGAGACTGGCACGAGGCGGCGCGGCTAGCCTGCATTTCTCACCAGATCACGTCGCGAGGCGGTCGAGAGTGCGGAAGATTCGCGAGCCTCGGACCGGAGGGCGACGCAGGCGTACTTGAACAGTACGTCGAGGAGCCCGGAGGGAGAAGCTCGCGAAGATTCGGTGCTATCGGCCGCCGCAGTAGGGATCTGGTGAGAAATGCAGGCTAGCGCCGGACGTTCGGGTCCGTCTGCGTGACGCGGCCGCGGATCGTGTAGACGCTGTCTCCCGAGAGGACGCCGCCGCGCCCGAGGAGACGGCCGCCCTGCCAGTTCGAGAGGCCGAGCTCGGGCCGGAGCAGCGCGTACTGCCCGTCGACCCAGCGCGTGAAGCCGTTGCCGACGAAGGGCGCGTTGACCGCCTGGTAGAAGCGCTCCTGCTCCGCGGCGTCGGTGCCGATCAGGCTCGCGATGAACTGCGGGCTGTAGCGGTTGAAGAGGGCGACGGCTTGCTCGACGTCGTCGACGATGCGGAGCGAGACCTCGGGCGTCTCCTCCCACTCCCACTCGCGGCCGAGCTCGACCTCGGAAAGGAGCTCTGCTTGACGTTCGACGACGTCGCCCTCTGCGCGGCGGACGCGGATTTCCCGCTCGAAGAGCTCGGCCGGGACGGCGTCCTCGCTGCCCTTCGCGACGTGCAGCTTCCAGCTCTGCCCGCGGCGGTCGCCCGCGCGGCGCAAGCCGTCGAGGAGGAGCGGCACGAGCTCCTTTGCGCGCTCGCGCACGATGCAGCAGACGTTCAGCGTGTTGCAGACCTTCCGGTCGAGGGACGACTCGACCGCGGCCGCGAACACGTCGCGATCGGCGGAGGCGCTCGCGACGATCCAGGCTCCACCGGTGCCGTGCAGGCTCGCCGGAACGCCGGCTCGACGTGCGAGCGCGCCGAGCGTCGCGACCGCGGGACCCGAGCCGCGGGCGACGGCGAGAGCGAGGCGGGAATCGGAGAAGAGCGCCCAGCCGGCGGCGTGCTCCGGGCTGTCGATGAGGCAGACGGCGCCCTCGGGCAGCCCCGCCTCGACGAGGGCCGGCTCGAGCGCACGCTCCATCACTGCTCGGGCGGTGCGGAGCGCGTCGCGTCCGATCCGGAAGACGACGGTGTTTCCGCCGCGGAGCACGCCCGTCGCGTCCGCGAGGACGTTCGGGCGCCCCTCGAAGACGAACGCGACGATGCCGAGCTCGGCGCCGACGAGGTCGATCTTCCAGCCGTCGTGCTCGATCGTCTCGACGACGGCGCCGCGGCGCGAAGCCGCGCCGATCCAGCCGCGCAGGCCTTCGATCATGCCGTGGCGGAGCTTCTCGTCGGCGACGAGGCGCGTCGTCGAGCGGCCGCGGGCGCTGGCTTCGGCGACGTCCTGCTCGTTGATCCGAACGACTTCCGCCCAGATCGCGTCGTCCTCGAGGCGCGCCGCGAAGGCTTCGTAGAAGCGCGAGATCTGCGCGTCGGACACGCTACCCATGCGGCGGAACGCCGCTTCGGCGCGCGACACCGCTTCCGCGGCGATGCGCCGCTCGGCCGCGGGGACGTGCAGGATCTCGCTCGTCGCCTCGACGGCGAGAAGCGCGTCGCCCTCGCGAAACCGCTTCGCGATCTCCTCGGGCACCTCGACCAGGCGATCGCCGCCGAGCACCAGAGCGAGTCCGGGCCGGATCACCGTCAGCTTCGTCGAGCGAGCCATGCTCGAAAGTGAGCGGACGGTCTCCGGGGAGTCAAGCGGGTCCGCCGCCCATCGCGATCCCACCCTCGTGGAAGCGAATCGTTCCGCTATGCTGCTTTCTTCGCCCCGTCACGCTTCGGCTTCTCGAGCCTGACGTCGACCACGAGGCCGAGCGCTTCCGCGACTTTCTCGAGCGTTCCGATCCGAATGTCAATGTCGGGGTTCTCGAGTTTCGCGACCATCGGCTGAGAGACATCGGCCTTGTCTGCGAGCTCGGCCTGGCGCGGCGGGATGCCCCGGATCGCGAAGAGCGACCCGTCGCAGGTCCGCTCAAATCGTCACGCCGCCGTCGATCGAGACGATGGCGCCGGTCATGTAGCGTCCCTCGTCCGAGGCGATGAACGCGATCAGCGCGGCGATCTCCTCCGGCTTGCTGTTGCCGAGCGGCGACGTGATCTTGATCAGCTTTGCGCCGTCGGCGTCCTTCGGGATGCGGAAGCCCTTCTGCATCGGCGTCTCGATGCCGCCCGGCGCGACCGCGTTCACGCGAACGCCGCGCTTCAGGTACTCGTCCGCGAGCGCGCGCGTGAGCTGCACGACGCCGCCCTTCGAAGCGCAGTACGCCGCGCTGTACGCGATTCCCTGCAGCCCCGCGTTGGACGCGATGTTGACGATGCATCCGCCGCCGTCGAGGAGGTGCGGCAGCGCCGCCTGGCACATCGCGAACGTCCCGCTGAGATTGACGGCGATGATCCGCTGCCACTCCTCGAACGGCTGCTCGTGGCTGTTCGCGAAGCAGCCGACGCCAGCGCAGTTGACGAGGACCTGCGGCCGCCCGAGCTCCTTCGCCGCGGCCGCGACGCCGGCGCGCGCCGAAGCCGGGTCCGCGACGTCGACGCGGACCGCGTGCGCCGTCCCCCCGGCGGAGCGGATCTCGGCGGCGGTCGATTCGGCGGCCTCTGCGGCGAGGTCGAGACAGGCGACGCGCGCGCCCTCGCTCGCGAGCCGGAGGGCCGTGGCGTGGCCGAGGCCGGAGCCCGCTCCCGTCACGAGGGCGACACGATCTTCGAATCTGTGTGAGCTCATCCCGGGAACAGGACCATCCGGAAGGGCCGCGGGCAAGCGAGCGTCCGTACCTACCCGAGCGCTTCCGCGAACACCGCGAGAGCGAGCTCGATCTCGTCCTCGGCGATCGTCAGCGGCGGCGCCAGGCGGACGACGCGATCGTGGTGCAGCGTCCAGCCGAGCAGCACGCCGCGCTCGCGACACGCGGCGACGAACGCGGCGGTCGCCTCCGCTTCGTCGAATTCGAGCCCGAGAAGGAGCCCGATGCCACGCACCGCGACGAGCCTGCCGCGTCCGGCGAGTCGCGCGATCCCGGCACGAAAGCGCTCGCCGACGCGCGCAGCGCGCGCCGGCAGGTCTTCCTCCGCGAGCACGCCGAGCGAAGCGAGCCCCGCGGCGCACGCGACCGGGTTGCCGCCGAACGTCGTCACGTGTCCGAGCGGCGGATCGTCCGCGAGAACGCGGAGGATCTCGTGCGACGATACGAACGCGCCGAGCGGCAGACCGCCACCGAGTGGCTTCGCGAGCACGAGCACGTCGGGCATCGCCGCGGGCCAGTGCTCGAACCCGAACCAACGTCCCGTCCGGCCGAGACCCGTCACGACCTCGTCGAAGACGAGGAGCGCTCCGACCTCGGAGCAGCGCCGGCGCAGTCGAGGCAAGAACTCGGGTGACGGCACGCGGACGCCACCCTCCGCCTGCACCGGCTCGACGAAGACGGCGGCGGTGCTCGCGTCGATGCGATCGAGAGCGGCGGCGTCGTCCCACGGAAGATGCTCGACCGGCTCGACGAGCGGGCGGTACGGCTCGCGGTAGAACGGATTGCCGCCGAGCGCGAGCGCCCCGGTGGTGTCGCCGTGGTACGCGCCCTCGAACGCGACGACGCGTGCGCGTCCGGTCGCCTTTCGGACGAGCTTCAGCGCTCCCTCGATCGCCTCCGCGCCGCTGTTCGTGAAGTAGGTCGTCTGCAGCGAAGGCGGCAGGAGCGACGCGAGTCGCTCGGCGAGATCGACCTGCGGCGCGAGCACGTCCTCGCCGTAGACCATCACGTGCGTGAAACGAGTGGCTTGCGCCGCGACGGCCGCGGCGACGCGCGGATGCGCGTGGCCGATCGCCGCGACGCCGATTCCCGCGAGGAGGTCGAGGTAGCGGCGTCCGTCCGCGGCTTCGACCCACGAGCCGCGTGCACGGACGACCTCGATTCCGCGCGGCGTTGCGGACGTCTGAGCGACGAAGCGGACGAAGCGGAGAAAGCGCTCGCCCTTGGCGCCCTTCGCGGAAGCGGTCTCAGCGTCCGTGCGAGCGCCTTCCTCGGTGCTCCACGAGAGGTACTCCGAGACCGGCCGGCGCGCGCCTGCGTGCCAGTCCGCCGGCGGATCCTGCATCGCGCCGATCCCGCAGATCCGGCTCGCACCCGCCGCGCGACACGCTTCGGCGAGCGCCGCGCGCTCTCCCGGATCGGCCGCGAGCCCGATGCATTCGAGCCGCCCACGGAGCGGAGCCAGCGCGCGCGAGAGCCCGTCCGGTCCGCGAAACGGGTGCAGCCGCACGAAGCGATCGAGAGGCGAGGGCAGTAGATCCTCCTGCTCCTCGACGACGACGGCCCACGGCCGGCCGACGCCGCCGTGCAGCGCGCGTGCCTCGCCGGCGAGGACGCGAGCTTCGGCCTCGTCGACCGCGCGCCGGAACGCACCGGAGGCGACCAGCGAGAGAGAGCGTCGCGGCCATTCGCGCTCGAGCCGCTCGAGCGCCTCCGCGAGAGCACGCGCGAGCCGATCGCAATCGATCGTGCTCGAGACGAGCACGACCTGTGGCGAGAGGCACCCGCGCTGATCGAGAAAGGCGACGTCGCGAGCGAGCGCGCGCGCGAGCGCATCGACGTTCGGGAGAGAAGCGACGACCGCCGCGCTGACGCGCGGACCGCACGCGATCACGCGCTCGCCGGCGCGGACGCGGGCGCGCTCGATCGCG
>VGTG01000075.1 GCA_016874795.1 Deltaproteobacteria bacterium
AGGGGTGGGAGTCGCGGTCGGCTCCGCGGTCGGAGTCGCCCCCGGGCTCGGTGTTGCCGTCGGCTCAGGGCTCGGTGTTGCCGTCGGCTCGGGGCTCGGTGTTGCCGTCGGCTCGGGGCTCGGTGTCGCCGTCGGCTCGGGGCTCGGTGTCGCCGTCGGCTCGGGGCTCGGTGTCGCCGTCGGCTCGGGGCTCGGTGTCGCCGTCGGCTCGGGGCTCGGTGTTGCCGTCGGCTCAGGGCTCGGTGTCGCCGTCGGCTCGGCGGTTGGCGTCGGCGTCGCGGCGACGCACGTGAATCCGCAGTGCACCGTCAGATCGAACGGAGTCGCATCGCTCCGGATCCACCGCGCGCCCTCGTGAGCTGCGGCACGAAGCGCGTCCGGAGAGCCGCTCGTGACGCTGCAGTCGTACTTCGCGTTGTCGACCTCGGGCGAGATCGCGATCGCGTCTCGTCCTTCGACGAGCGCCGCCGGCAGCGACGAGGTATTCGTGCTCGTCGCGTCCGCGTCCCATGGCCCGTTCATCTGCAAAGCGGCGACGAGGCCGGTCTCGTTCCCCGCGACGGGCGCTCCCTGATACGCGAAGACCTGATCCCCGGTCGTCGAGAGCTGCAGCAGCGACCCCGACACCGCACCGGCGGAAACGCCGGCCGAGTCGAAGACGCGGAGCGGCGACATCACCGCCCGGAGCTCCGAGCCGCACCCGAAATCGCGGTCGAGAGTGACGCTGAAGCTCGTCTCGCCCGCCCGGAACCCACCCGCGGCGAGCCATCCGCGGTCCGTGAACGAGATCGAGGTCCCCGCGGCGACGTCGCGGAGAAGGACGAGCGTGAACTCGTCGGCCGCGCTCGATCCGTAGCCCGTGAAGGCGACGTCGCCCGGCGCGAGCACCGTCTGCGCTCGCGCCGCACCCGCCGCGACGATGCACGCGAGCCACGCCGCGCACACGATCCCCAACGCCTTCGCCATACCCCGCTCCTCCGTCGTCGGTCCGCGGCTGCACGAGGACGATCTCGAGCAGGGGTCCGACGCTCCCTTCCGGCGCGGAGCGAAGCGCGTGCCGGAGAAGCGGTGAGTCGGGGCGCGATCGAAAACGCAGAGCAGCGGCCCGCTCGGCGCGAGCCCGCTGCTTTCTCGAATCACCTCGCTACATGTCGCGAAGCAATCGGCTTCGGCCTGCTTCGAACATGGAACCTCGGCGATGCCGTTCCCGCAGCAGCCTTCGCCCTCGGGACAATCGGCCGAGGTCTCGCACGCCTCACCGCTGCCGGTGCACGAGCCGCCGCGAGAGCGCAGGTCGCCGTGCAGGTGCCGCCCGGATCGCCGTTCGCATCGCCGAGATCACACGCTTCGGCGGACCCGTCGTCGACGCCGTCGCCGCAGCAGCCTTCGCCGGCCGCGCAGTCGTCCGTCACGCGGCCTTCCCTCGGCGTCTACTGCCTGACGCCCGCTTCGGGAATGGGCGGTGCTCGCCTACGCCTCGAACGGGCTCGACTTCCGGGTGCGGCGCGGACGACTACCGCGTCGAAACCTACACGATCGCCCTCGCGAGCTCGAACCAGGTGTCGTTCAGCATCCTCGTCCCCTGACGCCGCCTGGCGGCCACGGGAAGAGGAGACGATCAGGCGACGTTCCGCTCCTGGATCAGATCGCGGACCGCCGCGATCGCGCGCCCTACGGAGAAGTCGAACGCCTGCTCCGCCGTCCCTGCCGCCAGAAGAGGCAGAACGTCCGCCAGCTCCTCCTGCGTCTCGACGGGAAGCTGGTTGCTTTGGGCGTAGAGATGGCGCGAGGCGACCGGCACCGCAGCGTGCTGCTCGAGGACGCCGAGTCCCCAGAAGACTCGTCCCAGCCACCGTGTCGCCTCGGCGAGCTCGCCCTCGCGGAGGCCGGCGAGCTTCAAGATCCGCACGAGCGGCAGGAGAACCTCGGGCCACGTGACGGGCGGCCCACCCGGCTCGAAGGCGAGGAACGGATACCGCGCGAGGTGCACTCGAACCGCGTCGAGAAGGTCCGAGAGCTGGCGATCCCACGGATCGTCCGGGCGTGTGTGACAATGAAACCGTCGTAGCGCCGCGACCTTGACCGCTTGGACGAGGTCTTCGCGGCTCCGCACGTGCGTGTAGAGCGACATGGTCGCGACGCCGAGCTCTCGCGCGACCGCGGAAAGCGTCACCTGGCTCCGCGGCTCCTTCTCCACGAGAGACAGCGCGGCGCCGACGACGCGCTCGCGCGACAATCCGACGGAGCCACGTTCACCCTTGCGTCGCCGCGACGCTTTCGAGCCCGGAGCCTTCGGTGACATCGGGCTAGAAGGCGACGCTGACTAAGAGGTGAACTTAGGCGATACGGTATCCACTATCCCAACCCATCCCGTCGGCGTCTTCGGTTTCCACGTGCTCCTTGCCGTGCGGGCTCGTGCCGCGGTCGAGCCTGTCCGCTCCGGTTTACACTGCGTCCATAGTTTGAACGAATCCACATGACAATCTTTGAACGAATCCACATGACAATCAATGCTGAATCGGTCGAGGTGCCTGGCACGAGATGGTATTCGAGGTCGGTGGTCGCTCCCTTGCCGAGACAGGTGGCCGCCGTCACCGTCCCGGGCGGGTCGCCCTCGCAGGTCGGGAGGTAGAAGACTCCGGGCAGGCTGCCCCCTTTGATCTTCCACTTGACGGTGCGACTTGCGCGAGGCGGCCCGAATGCCCGATTCATCGAGACACGGAGGAGGAACGGGGCCGGTGTCCCGCACGGTCTTCAAAATCGCCTGAGCCTCTCTCGCGAGAGGCTGGATGGTTCGACTCCATCCCTCCTCCGCCACGAGCCGATCGCGCGGTGCCGAGTATCCGGATCAACGAGGCATCGCCTCGTCGCGCGATATCAAGCCGATGCGGACGATGTCGGCGAGGGAGCGTAGGTTTCTTCGTACACAGTACGGTAGAGGCCACGGCCAAGGCCGAGGAACGGCGAGGACGAACAGATGCCAGATGCCGTGTCCGTCACCCCGCGAGCGGAAGCGCAAGGCGGAGCGTCGTGCCGCGTCCGAGCACGCTCTGCACGGTGATCTCGCCGCCGTGCGCAAGTGCGATCCGGCGCGCGATCGCGAGGCCGAGACCCGTCCCCTCCCGCTTGCTCGTGTGGAACGGCTCGAAGACCGTCTCGAGACGCTCGGGGGGGGGATGCCCGGCCCGTCGTCCGCGACCTCGACGAATGCGCGGCCGTCGGTCGCTCCGCAGCGGATCTCGAGCCGACGGGAGCCGCTCTTCTCCGTGAGAGCTTCGATGCCGTTCCGCACTAGGTTGGCGACGACCTGGAGGAGACGATCGCGGTCGCCGACGACGTGGACGGACTCGAGCGCGATTCCGATCGCGACCTGCGCCGCCTCGGCGAGCGGCGCGACCTGCGCGAGCGCATCGCGGCAGACGCTCGTCAAGTCGAGATCCTCGCGCGCGAGCGCATCCTCGCGGCGTGCGAACGCGAGCAGATCGCCGACCAGGCGCCCGATCCGGTCGAGCTCTTCCAGGGCGGGCTCGGCGACGTCCCGCACCGCCGCTTCGCCTCCCGCGAGCTGTACGAGGCTTCGCGCCGCCGTCAGCGGATTCCGGATCTCGTGCGCGATCCGCGCCGCCGCTTCGCCGAGTGCCGCGAGCTTCTCGGCGTGGGCGTGCGATCGCGCGAGATCCTGATTCTCGAACGCGAGCCGCGCCTGCCGCCCGAGTCTCTCGAGCGAGCGGAGCGTGCGCGAGTCGTACAGCCATCCACGCCGTGGTCCGAGGAGAAGTGCGCCGAACGAGCCCGCGCCGAGCGGACACACGAGGACCGCTCCGGCGCGCAGGAGAAGCGCGCGATCGGCGGCGGGCATCTTCTCGAACCAGCGCGGCACTCCGTCGGGCGCCAGCGAAGCGATCCAGCGCGCCACGCCACCCGCTTCCCCGAGAGCGGTCGTATCGCTGCGTCCGGTCGATTCGATCAGCGCGGGCTCCCCGCCCTCGGACCCGAGGACGACGATTCCCCCCTCCGCGTCGAGCGCCTCGACGACCCGCTCGAGCAACACGCGGGACGCCTCGCGCCGATCGCTCGCCGCAAAGGGCTCTCCGATCAGCCGCTCGAGGCGCGCGCGGCTCTCGGCGGCGCGCGGAAACAGCCACGCGAGAGTCGCGGTCTCGATCCGCTCGGGTAGCGCGATCGCAGCGACCGCAAGGAGCACGAGCACGGCACCGCGAGCCATCGCGCGATCGCCGCCGAGGGCCTCGATGCCGTCCGGCACGAGCACGACGATCGCGGCCGCGACGACGAGGACAACGTGCACCGTCGAGATGCGCGTGAGAACCGCGTCGTAGCTCAGCGACAGCTCGTTCAATCCCGGAGCGAGCTGCACCACGAGCACGACGAGGATCGCGGCCTGACCCGCAAGAGAAAGGGGGCCGTAGGCGAAGAAGATCGCCGCGAGAACGGGCGCGCCGACCGCCGCGAAGCCGTTCATCTGGTGGAAGCGCTTGCTCACCGCGAGAAGCGGGACGTGACCCGTGTCGCGCACGAGCGCCCGGCCGAGGAGCCAGGCGAACGTGAAGTACGCGCCGATCGCGAGCGTGAGGACGCCGTAGATCGGCCCGACCGCGGCGTTCAAGCGGACCGGGTCGCTCCCCGCGGGAACGACGAGGTATGCCGCTCGCCACGAAACCCAGGCGAGGATCGCCGCGGCGGGAAGGACGACCGCGAGGAACGTCCCAGCCGAGAGCCGCCGTTCGCCGGGCGACGCGCGCTCGCGCACCGCGCGAAGGAAGTTGATCGCGATGTCCGGTCCGGCGCTGATCATGACCCCGCAGAGAAACACCGCCTGCAGAAGCCAGAGGGACGAGCCGGGCGGGGTCGGAAAGAAGCCGATGTAGATTCCCGCGAGCTGCCAAGCCGCGGCATCGCTGTGGCGACCCGAGACCGAAAGCACTCCGCCGTAGAGAACCGCCCCTGCATAGCAGAGCGCCGCGAGGGCCCACGACAGAGCGCCGTCCGCGAGCGCCTCCACTAGTGTCCCGTCCCTGAAGTTCGCCACATAATTCTGCGGCTCTTTTCGCCGCTGCCTTCGTTGCTCCTCCTCGAAATATGCCCGATATTCCCTCGTCGTCGCGCCTCGGCAGCGACGAAAATCCCTCGCAGCCTTATGCGCCGAACTTCAGGAACGGGACACTAGGTACTCGTATTCACGCGGCGCGCGCGGTCGCGAGGGCCGGACATTGACGGGGGTGTCGCACGCTGCACGGGCACGGGAAAGAGCAGGTGCGGTGCCACCTGGCGGGGCCTCGATGCCTCCGGGCCGCTCCGCCGAAGCGAAAAGCCTTTACTGCGGCCGGTGCATAAGGGATTAGGCAGCAGATCCGCTCTCCGCCGGCGAGACCGGCGCGCAGCTCCGGAAATGCGGCTTCGGACGACCTCGATGCGACGGAGCCGCTGGCAGGCGGTTTGCGGAGACGAGTCCCTCCGATGTCGATGTCGACCGCCGCCGTCCGTCCGGAAGCGCGCCTCGCCGCGCGCACGGTAGCGCTCGCGTGATCATCCCGGCCCCGCTCGTCCAGCTGATCGCGGGGCTCACGCTTCTCGTCGCCCTCGTCTTCGGCATCATCGTCCAGGCGAGCCTGCAGACGGCGCACCGCCGTGGCGCGATGAGCGCCGTCACGCGCCAGAGCACGATTCTGTGCGCGGCGCTGTCCCTCCTCTACGTCGTCACCACGATCTTCGCGATGGTCCCGGGCGCGCTGCACGTCGAAGAACCGCCGATCCTCGTCGTCCTGTACGTCGTCGCGGACGGGCTCTCGTTCCTGTGCGCCGCTCTCTTCTGGCATCTGACCCAGCTCCTCTCGTCACCGGACGGCCAGCCACGGCGCCGCTGGGTCGTGCTGAGCTACGCGGGCGCGGCGCTGATGACCCTGCTCGCGGTCTCGGTCCCGGACCTCGCCTCCGAAGCGCCGAAGGTCCGGCCGTGGGCCGAAACCGTGAAGTGGTCGTACATCCTCGTGATGCTGAGCTTGACGGCATGGCACGTCGGAAGGAACGCGCGCGGCAGCGGCTGGCGTCCCGGCTCCCTCGGGACCGTTTCGCGCTCGGACTTCTGGACGGTGACGCTCGCCGCGGCCTGCATCCTGACGATGCTCGTCCTGCACTTCTTCGGAAGCTGGGCGGAGCACCGCGGTCTCCTGACCTTTCTCGGCGCCGTGCTCGGGCTGATCATCGCGATCCCGTTCGCCGCGCGTAGCCTCGGCGCGGTGCTCGCCGGGCTCTTGATGGCTCTCGGGCTCCTCGGCGCGAGCGGTCTCGCTCTCGGGATCGGCATCTGGCTCGGCGATCGGCTCCCGGTGGAGCTCCGCTTCCTCGCGCCCGTCGCGACGATGGTCGGCTTGCTGCTGGCGCTCGGTCCGGGCCAGCCCCTGCTGCAGGAGATCGTCGAGCGCGTCGTCTTTCGCAGAAGCCGCCAGCGCCGCGCCGATCTCCTGCGCTCGTTCCGCCGCTTGTCGCCCGCTCTCGGCTGCGGAGAGTGCAGCCATCGTGCGCTCGCCGAGCTCGTACGCGTCCTGCGTCTCCGCGGCGCGGCGCTCTTGCTGTCCGACGGCACGCGAATCGCGGCAGGCGACATCGACGCGGAGCGGATCGCCCGTCGATGGCCGTCCGGTTCGACGGCGGAGCGTCTCTTCGATCGTCCGCACTACGGCGACGACGACCTTCCGCCAGAGGTCCACGATACCTTGACGGACGAGGACATCCTCGGCGTCGTCCCGGTGCTCGGCTCGAGCCGCTTCTGGGGCCACCTCCTCCTGCGCACCGACCTCGTCACCACGATCTACCGCGACGAGGACACGGAGACCGTCGAGGTGTTCGCGGACCAGCTCGCCGTTCTGCTCGACGCGGCCGACATCCTGACGCGCGCGGTCGCGATGGAGCGCTCGCTCGCGCACTCCGAGAAGCTCGCGGCGCTCGGCGAGCTGGCGGCGCGGATCGTGCACGACATCCGGAACCCGATCACCGCCGCGAAGAGCCTTTCCCAGCAGCTCTCGCGCGAGGAAGGACCGGACGCGGAGCTGCACGGCGTGATCGACGAGGAGCTCGATCGCGTCGAGAGGCGCGTCAGCGACCTGTTGCGCTTTGCGCGCCGCGACGAGCTGTCTCTCGAGCCCGTCGACCTCGCCGCGCTCGTCCGCGAGACGGTCGGGCGGCTCCGCGGCCGCCTCGACGGAGCGGGCATCGCGATCGCGATCGAAGCGCCGCGGACGGCCCTGGTGTCCGCCGACCGCGAGAAGATCCGCCACGTGCTGATCAACCTGATCGAGAACTCCGTCGACGCGCTCGCCGGTCACGACACGGAGCGCCGCATCATGCTCGCGATCGTCGAGCAGAACGGCACGTCGCGCGTCGAAGTGAGCGACAACGGTCCGGGAATCCCGCCCGAATCGCTCGAGCACGTCTTCGACCCGTTCTTCTCGTCGAAGGCGGACGGTACGGGTCTCGGCCTCGCGATCGTCAAGCGTACCGTCGAGGCGCACGGTGGGCGCATCGACGCGCGTCCGAATCCCGGATCGGGGATCTCCTTCATCGTCGAGCTTCCGGCCGGCCGGCGTAGCGAGAGGCTCGAGCGATGACGCCGGTCCCACCCGTGCTCGCGGTGGCGACGAGCGACCTCTTCCTCGTCGGCGCGGACTTCGTGCTGGGCATCCTTTGGCTCGTCGTCGCGCGAAGCGGCTCCGACGCTCTTCGCACGGGCCGCACGCGCGAGGCGCGACGCCGGCCCGCCGGCGGCATGCGTTTCCGGATCGACCTTCCCGCTCCGGACGCCGACTTGCACCGTTCCCGCACGCCATGGGAGACCGAAACATGAAGCCAGCCATCCTCGTCGTCGACGACGAGCGCGCGATCTGCATCGCCATCCAGCGCCTGCTCACCGTACGCGGTTACGAGGTCGACACCGCGCCGTCCGCCGAGGCCGCCGTCGAGAAGCTCGGACAGAGCGTGTTCCACTTGGTCATCATGGACCTGAGCATGGGCAAGATGTCGGGGATGGATCTCCTCGCGTGGGTGAAGCAGAACGCGCCGGAGACGGCCGTGATCATGATCACGGCGTACGGCTCCGAGAAGACCGCAGTCGATGCGATGAAGCTCGGCGCTTCGGACTACGTTCCGAAGCCGTTCGACAACGACGAGCTCGAGCTGAAGGTCGCGCGCGTTCTCGACTCGATGGCCGCGAAGCGCGAGAACCGGCTCCTCCGCGAGCAGGTCGAGAGCAGCTATCGCTTCGAGAACCTGATCGGCAAGAGCCCGCCGATGCAGCGCGTGTTCGACGTCATCCGGAAGGTCGCGAACAGCGACTTGACCGTGCTCGTCCGCGGGCCGAGCGGAACGGGCAAGGAGCTCGTCGCGAACGCGATCCACTACAACAGCTCCCGCCGCGGGAAAGCCCTCGTCAAGGTGAACTGCGCGGCGTTCTCGCGCGAGCTCGTCGAGAGCGAGCTCTTCGGGCACGAGAAGGGCGCGTTCACGGGCGCGACCGGGACGAAGGAAGGCAAGTTCGAGATCGCCGACGGCGGCACGCTCTTCCTCGACGAGATCGGCGACATGGCTCTCGAGACGCAGGCAAAGATCCTGCGCGTGCTGCAGGAGAAGGAGCTCGAGCGCGTCGGCGGGAACCGGACGATCAAGGTCGACGTGCGCATCATCGCGGCGACAAACCAGGACCTGGAGGCGAAGACGCGCGACGGGAGCTTCCGCGAGGATCTGTTCTACCGCCTGAACGTCGTCCCGATCGTGCTACCGCCGCTGAAGGACCGTCCCGGGGACATGCCGTTCCTGATCGCGCACTTCCTCGAGAAGGCGTCGCAGCGGCTCGGCCGCCCACAGCGCGCTCTCTCACCTGCGGCGACGCGGGCGCTCCTCGCGCACGAGTGGAAGGGCAACGTGCGCGAGCTCGAGCACGCGATCGAGCAAGCCGTCGTCCTCGCCTCCGGCGACGAGATCGACCTGCCGGACCTGCCGAGCGCCCTCACGGCCGACGCGGGCGTCGCCGCCGTCGCGATCGGGGGTGGTCTCGACGACGACGGACCGCAGACCTCGTTCAAGGAGGCGAAGCAGCGCGTCGTCGAGCAGTTCGAACGTCAGTTCATCGAGGAGGCGCTCGAGCGCCACGGCGGCAACATCTCCAAGGCGGCGGAAGAGATGGGCATGTACCGCCAGCACCTCCAGGGGAAGCTCGCCGAATACGGCATCGACGCGGCGTCGTACCGAAGCCGCGCTCCCGGCAGCTGACGCCATAGACGGCGCCGGGTGCGTCCGGCGATCAAGTTCTCGGCTGGGCGGGTCGATGTCCTGAAAGGAGCGCAAGCCAGTCCCCCGCGCTCCGCGAAGGCTCGACTGACATGAAAAGCTTCGTCTACGGGCTCATCTTCGGAGCCGCAGTCATGTACCTGTACGTGACTCAGGGCGCGTTCGTCGACGCGAGCGTCGCGTCGATGCTCGCCTGGCGCGACGGCGCGAAAGAGTCCGTCTACGGCTTCGGCGGCAAGCGACAGTAGCGCTACGAGCGCTTCATCGCGGTGAGGAACTCCGCGATGGTGCGGGCGTCGGGAGCGTTCGTCTCCATGATCCAGGCCGCCGCGGTCAGGATCGGGAGGACCGCAAGGACCGGCAGCCAGGTGCGCCGGAAGACTCCGAGCGTCCAGTGCGTCGGCTCGACGCCGCGAAGACGGCGCATCATGCCGCCGACGATCATCGCATCGAGCAGGACCTCGGCGAGGAGGACGGGAGCGGCCCACACCGCGAGAGCGAAACCGGCGACCGCGGCGACGACGAGCCCGACGACCAGCGCGATCGGCCACACGTCATCCGCGTCGAAGACCTCGCCGACCACCGACGCGGACGCTTTCGTCGTCGACGACGCCGCGGAGCCCAGGACGTCCGGAGCGACGAAAGCTCCACCGGCTCCACCGCCGCCGAAGCGCCCCCCGCCGAAGCCGTCGAGCGCGCTCTCCGCCGCTTTCGTGCTCGCTCGTGCGACGCCACTCGGCACCACGTCGACGACCTCGACGAGATCGGAGCCGTCGATCACGCTGCGCCCGCGGCTTCCGAGTCGTCCACGAATCCATCCGCGCAGCAGCAAGAGGAACGCGCCATACGCGACGAGCACCGCCACCGGGTACCGCACGACCATCGAGCTCACGCCGACGTGGAGCAGAAGCGCCGACGCGAGAAACCCCGCCACGCCCGTCGCCACGAGCAGGAACGCCGCCTCGGCGCGCGGGTAGCTTCGCCGCATCAAGAACCCGCGCAGCGTCTCCACCGCCCGCTCCCGCCCGGCCGGCCCCATCCCTCGCGCAGAGGGGTTCCTGAAGCGAAAGCGGGAGGGCCCAGGCGCGCCGCTATCTCGACGGCTGTGCACTAGACCCTCCCGCGACCACAGGCACAGCTCAGTTCGCGTACCCGAGCGCCTTCAGCTTGTCCTTCATCAGCCGATCGACCTTCTGCTTCCCGCCGAAGTCGGAAAAGCCCGTCTCACTGCGCCATTGCTCGAGCCGCTGCGCCATCTGCGCCTCGTCGGGCTGACCCGATCCGTGCAGGTTCTGTCGCGCCTGCGGATCCGCCTTCAGATCGTAGAATTCGTGCTTGCCCGTCGAGGACCACACGTACTGCGCTTCGTCCGTGCGGATGCCGAGGAGGTGCCCGGACTGGGTGAAGTCGAACTTCTTGTCGGCCGGCCGATGCAGGAAGCCGTAGCTCTCGCCGTCTCCGACGTCTTCCTCGCGGCCTTCGAGAAGTGCCACGAGCGAGCGACCGTCCATCGGCGGCGCGGGCGAGATCGCCGCGAGCTCGAGGATCGTCGGCAGGATGTCGCGGAGCTGCGACGGCGTCGCGATGCGGGTGCCGGCGGGGATCTTCCCCGGATACCGCATGAGCAGAGGGATGTGCGTCTCCTCCTCGGTCAGCGCCTTGAAGTGGTTCGCGAGCCCGTGCTCGCCGAGGAGCTCGCCGTGGTCGGCGGTGATCACGACGATCGTGTCGTCGGCGAGCCCTCTCTCCTTCAGCGCTTCGAGAAGCTTGCCGATCTGCGCGTCGAGGTACGCGACCTCGCCGTCGTAGAGGCCGACCATCTCGCTCCACGTCTTCTCGTCGAACTGCGACGAGATGTCGCGGACGAAGCTGTTGCTGCTGATCGTGCCGCCGAGCTTCCTGCTGTAGCGCTGAAAGCCGAGCACGGGATCCGCGCCCGCGGCGAACTTCTCGCGAAACTCCGCCGGCGGATCGTAGGAGTCGTGCGGGTCCATGTAGTTGATGAAGAGGAAGAACGGGCGATCCGGATCGCGGTCGTCGATCCAGTCGACCGCCCACTGATTCACGTTCTCCGCGCGCACCGCTTCGTTCTGCAGGAACGTCTTCTGATGGAACCGGCGCAGGACGGCGTCCGGCGGGGCGATGCCGAGGGCGATCAGCGCGCGGATCACGGGGATCCGCTCGAAGGCCTGCTGGTAGAAGATGCGGACGGGCCCGTCGACGGCGACGTCGAACCCCTGCTCGAAGCCCGAGCCGCGGCCGAGGGCCATGTTCGCGAGCACGGCGCCGGTCTCGTAGCCCTGATCGCGGAACAGCTCGGCAGCCGTGGTGAACTCCTCGCCGAGGAGCTTCTCGCGGGCCGCGTCGTAGCGTCCGGTCACCATGACGAAGTGGCCTGGAATCGTCCACGACGACTCGGAGTGCGCGCGATCGAAGACGGCGCCGTCCTTCGCCACCTGCTCGAGCGTCGGCGACGTCGGCTTCGGGTAGCCGTACACGGAGAGATGATCCGCGCGCGTCGTGTCCATCACGAGCCAGACGACGTTCGGCTTCCCCGCAGGCGGCGGAGCCGACGTGCCCTCGCCGCCGGCGTGAAGCCGCAGGACGAGCCCCGCGACGACGAGCACGATCACCGCGAGCACGGCGATCGGCGCGGCTCGCCCGGTCGAGCCGCTCGCGAGCGCGCGCACGGCCCACAAGGTGACGACGTAGAGCACCGCGCAGACCGCGACGATGCCGAGGAACGGAAGGAGCCCGCTCGCGGAGAGCGAGATCGGATGCACGAAGGTGTCGACGTGGTCGCCGACCGCGAGGAGCGCGCTCACCCAGAGAGTGAGCGCGACGAACGTCCCGAACCAGCCGGGCGCACGACGCGAATCGAGGAAGAGATAGAAGACGACCGTCAGGACGGCGCACACCGCCGCGAAGATTCCGTTCCCGATCAATCCCCGCACCGAGACGAGGTCGGGAAGCGCCCGCGTGTTGAGCGGGATGCCGACGTAGACGAACACGAGCCCGCCGAGGAACAGCGCACCGAGGAGAGGCCCGACCTCCGCACGCGGCAACACCGCGATCCGCCGCCACACGAAGGCGACCACGCCCGCGCCGAGGCCCGCGAGGAGACCGAGCACGGCGTAGACCGCGACGGCGAGGACCCAACCGGACAGCGGCAGGTAGAGGCCTTGCGCAGTGTTGGTCAGCGCTTCGACCACGCCGTACGCAGCGCCGCCGGCTGCGAAGACGCCGGCGCCGAGGAGCACGTCGCGAAGAAACTCTCCTAAGGTCGATCTCTCACTCAAGGGGTGCTTCCTCCGTGGGTCGGGAATTCGGCCATTCTAGCCGGCTCGCCGGAGAGAGACGAACGACGAACCGGCCTTCGGGGGTTCCCGAGAGGGAGGAAAAGCGACCCTTTCCGCGCAAGTGCGATGTCGCTCGCGACCTACCGCCGGCTGGAGGTACGAATGTACTTGCGGCTGAGCGGCGAGAGGTCGTTCTTGCCGATCATCACCTCGACCAGGCAGAAACGCTTGCTCTTCTCGGCGCGCTCCAGCGCCGCGAGGAGATCGGGCCCGCTCGCGACGCGCTCCCCGTCGCCGCCCCAGAGGCGCGCCATCTCCGCGTACGGCCACGGCGGGATCTCGAGGATCGCCGGCTTCTCGACGACGGGGCGGAAGATCCCCCAGCCGCCGTTGTTCATCAAGAGGACGATCGGGCGCGTGCCGTTCCGGTTCGCGTGCGCGATCTCGGGGCCGGTCATCTGGAACGCGCCGTCGCCGCAGAGCACGATCGTCCGGTCCCCCGTGCCGATCTCGATCCCCATCGCACCCGGCACGCCGAAGCCCATCGAAGCGTAGAAGCCTTGCGCGAAGTACGCGGCCGCCTTGCCCCCGACGCGCACGTCCGCGCCCGCGAAGAGCATGTCGCCCGACTCCGCGACGACGACGTACCCGCGGCGCCGCGCGAGGAAGTGGTTCAGGACCTGCAGCACCTCCGCGACCTTGACGGTCGAGGAGCGCGCCACGGCGCGCGAAGCGCCACGGCGCGCCGGCTTTTTCTCGAGCTCGCGCAGCCAGCGCGGCGCCGTCGGCAGGTTATCGTGATAGACGACCTTCTCGCCGTGATCGCGCAGCTTCTCGTCGAGGAGAGCGCGCACGAAGTCGCGCAGCGTGACGTCGGTGTACGTGTGGAAGCTCACGTCGACCCGCTTGCCCTGCGCTCGGATCAAGCGGTCGCGGGAAGACGGCTGCGGAAATCCGCCGAGGTCCGTCGCAAGGCAGCCGAGGTCGAGCACGAGATCGGCTTCCTCGGCGCGCTTCCGGATCGGCGGCGGGCTGTGCGTCCCGATCATCCCCATGTAGAGCGGATGGTCCATCGGCACGGCGCCCTTCGAGAGCATCGGCGTCAAGACGGGCGCACCGATTCGCTCGCAGAGCTGCACGACCTCGCGCTGCGCCTTGAAGCGGAAGGTCTCGATGCCGACGAAGACCGCGGGCTTCTTCGCGCGGTTCAAGCGCTCGGCCGTGTCGCGCGCCGCCTCCCGTACCTTTCCCGCGTCGGAGCGCTCGAGCTCGAGAGGCGAGCCCGCGTCCTGGATCGCGCGCGGCACGTGGATCGGCTGGTCGACCATGTCGCGATGGATCTCGAGGTAGCCGGGGCGCTGCTCGCGCCAGAGCGTCCGGACGACGTGGTCGACCTTCTCGGCCGCGGTCCGCGGATCGTCGATCGTCTCCGCCGCCGCGGTGACCTCGCGGTAGATGCGGAGCTGCGAGTCGATCGCGCGCGCCTGGTGATGGATCAGCGTGCCGTACTTGTACTCCTGCTCGCCCGGTCCGCCGCTGACGACGAGGACCGGCACGTGCTCCGCATACGAGCCGGCGACCGCGTTGACCATGTTGTGGCCGCCGGCGCCGTAGGTCACGCACGCGACGCCGAGCGATCCCGTCGCGCGCGCGTAGCCGTCCGCGGCGAAGCCGACGGCGGGCTCGTGCGAGAAGGTGAACATCTTCCACTCGCGCCGCTCGCCGAGACGGGAGAAGAGCCGCAGCACGAGGTCGCCGGGAAGGCCGAAGATCTCCTTGACGCCGGCGCGACGGAGATAGGCGACGAAGAACTCGCTGAGCGTCATCCGCGATTGCATACGACTCGGTCTATCGGCCTTTCGCGCCCGGTTCACGAGGGCCCGCGGGGCCGGACCACGAGAAGAGAGTCCGCCCGGCCGATCTCGTCCGCACGCGGCTGCAGCTCGTCGCGATACGCCTCCCACACGCCGGGAAACGGGGCCTCGACCTCCAGGCAATCGTGAAAGGCCATCAGCCCGCCCGGCCGCAAGAGCGGCAGGAACGCCCGGATGTCGGCGCACACCGACTCCGCGTCGTGCGCGCCGTCGATGAACCCGAGCCGCAACCGAACGCCGCGGCCCGCGAGGACGCGCGCCGCTTCCGCGGACGACATCACCATCTCCTCGACGAGATGCGCGACTCCGGCGCCGTGCACGTTCCGGCGAAACGCCTCGAGCGTCGTCTTCTCGCGCGCGAGGATCGCGTGGTGCCGCTCCTCGTCGCTGCCGACGTGGTGGTCGATCGCGAAGATGCGGCAATCGGCGATCGCGGCGTCGCGCACCGCGCGCCCGAGCACCACGGTCGAGCGGCCCTTCCACGAGCCGACCTCGGCGATGTCGCCGGGTCCTTCGAGATCGCGCACCGTCCGGTAGAGGAGCTCGATCTCCCGCCGCGAGAACCAGCCCGGAAGCGTCCGCGCCCACAGCACGGCGGCTTCCTCGCGCCGTCCGACGAAGCCGTGGGCGCGCGAGCGGACGCGCCGCCCGAAGTTCCGCACCGCGATCTCGAGATCGGATGCCACGGCGGCCTCGTTACCGCCTGCCCCCGCGGCTCACAAGCGATGCGGTCTCGCCGGAGCTATTCTCCCGCCCCATGAAGCTCGACACCGCGCTCGCCGCCGCCCTCGCCGACGTACCGGCCGCCGCTCGTGCCGCCGAGGAGACCGGGTTCGACACTCTCTGGACCGCCGAGACGGGGCACGATCCCTATCTCCCCTGCGTCCTCGCCGCCGAGCACACGAAGCGGATCAAGCTCGGCACGTCGATCGCGGTCGCCTTCCCGCGGAGCCCGCTGATCCACGCGATGACCGCCTGGGACCTGCAGGCGCTCTCGGGCGGCCGCTTCGTCCTCGGCCTCGGCACGCAGGTGAAGGGTCACAACGAGCGACGCTTCGGCGTGACCTGGGACTCGCCGGGACCGCGGCTTCGCGAGATGATTCTGATGATCCGCGCGGCGTGGGACACCTTCCAGAACGGCACGCGGCCGAGCTTCGAAGGCAAGTTCTATCGCTTCACGCTGATGACGCCCTTCTTCAACCCGGGGCCGATCCAGCATCCGAAGATCCCGATCTACATCGCCGGGGTCAATGAGTACATCTGCCGCCTCGCCGGCGAGCTCTGCGACGGCTTCCACGTCCACCCGCTGCACTCGATCAAGTACGTCCGCGAGTTCGTCCAGCCGAACATCGCGAAGGGCGCGGCGCAGGCGGGACGAAAGACATCGGACTGCGTGCTCACCACCTCGACGTTCGTGATCGCGGGCGACACGCCGGAGGAGCAGGCGGGCCTGCGGCAGCTCGTCCGCCAGCAGATCTCGTTCTACGCTTCGACGCCGGCCTACCGTCCGGTCCTCGAAGCGCACGGCTGGGGCGAGGTGGGCCCGCGTCTCACGGAGAAGAGCCGCGTCGGCGACTGGAGCGGGATGGCGGATCTGATCACGGACGACATGCTCGAGGTCTTCGCCGTGACCGGTCGCTGGGACGACGTCCCGGACCTGCTGCGAAAGCGCTACGACGGTCTTCTCGCGAGCGTCAGCCTCTACGTGCCCTTCCGCACCGCGGAGCGCGAGCGCTGGCAGAAGCTGACGAGCGCAATCCATTCCTGAGTGGGGCGCCGCCCCTCTCCTCCACGCGGCAAAGCCTAAGCTGCGCGTCCTCAGCCCGCTCGCTTTCTCTCGGCCGCGCGCTGCGCGCGCGGAGATCCGCCGCGTCGCGCGCTCTTCGCGGCTGCGAGGAGAGCGCGAAGCTCCCGTAGCTCCGGGATGCGGCGCGGGTGCGCGATCGACTCACCGACGGCGACGAACGGGATGCCCGCGGCCTCTGCCGCCTCGAGGTCCGTCGGGGAATCGCCGACGTAGAGCGCGGCGCTTGGCTCGACGCCGAGGCGCTCGAGACAGTGCAGCAGCATGTCCGGCGCGGGCTTCGGCCGCGGCACGTCGTGGATCCCGACGACGACGTCGAACCACTCGTCGAGCGAGAAGTGCTCGACGAGCATCGGGATCGTGCCGCCGCGGTTCGTCGCCATCGCCGTGTGGTAGCGCGAGCGGAGCCAGCCGAGCGTCTCGAAGAGCTCCGGCACCGGGCGAAGCTTCGGCAGGAATGGCCGGTAGTCGATCTCCTTCGCGACGCGCGTTGCCTCCTCGAGCCGCGCCGGGTCGCTCGCGAAGAGCCATTCGAGGATCTGCGGCGTCGCGAGGCTGTGCGCGTGGTCGCGGCCGGTCTCGTCGAGCGGCGGAAGGTCGAGGGCGGCGAGGATGGCGTCGTAGAACGCGACGTTCGCGTCGTACGAGTCGAACATCACGCCGTCGCAGTCGAGGATCACGAGAGCGTGATCCCCGTGCAGGCTCACGCTCCCGCCTCGCGCACGAGCGCCACGCGTCGAGCAAAGCACTCTCGCTTCTCGGCGCGCTCGTCCGCGCCGATCCGCGGCTCGAAGCGCGCGGCCGAGGCCCAGCTCGACTGCACGCGCTCGTCCGTCCAGAGGCCCACGCCGCGGCCGGCGAGGAATGCCGCCCCGAGAACCGCCGAATCCAGGACGCGCGGCCGCTCGACGACGACGCCGCTCGCGTCCGCCAGGAGCTCGAGGAGAAGGTCGTTCGCGGAAGCGCCCCCGTCGACGCGCAGCGTTTCGGGCGGACGATCTCCCGCGAGCGCGGTGAACGCCTCCGCACAGCGCCACGCGATCCCTTCGAGCGCCGCGCGGGCGAGGTGTGCACGCGTCGTCCCGCGCGAAACGCCGCCGACGAGTGCGCGGGTCGCGATGTCGAGATGCGGCGTCCCGAGCCCCTGCAGCGAAGGAACCATCCACACGCCGTCGCTGGACTCGACCGAGCGCGCGAGCGGCTCGAGCTCCGCGAGGTCGCTCACGATTCCGATGCCGTCGCGAAGCCACTGCGCCGCGGCTCCGGCCGTGATCACCGCGCCCTCGAAACAGAAGCTCCGCACGCCGTCGAGCGACCAGAGCACGAGCGGATACGCGCCCGGCGGAGAATCGCCGAGGGCCGTCCCGCTGTGCTTGTCGAGCATCCCCGACGTGCCCAGCGTGAGCTTGATCGATCCCGGCTGATGGCACGCGAGGCCGTACATCGAGGCGTGCTGGTCGCCGGAGAGCGAAGCGATCGGTACCGCCGCGCCGAACTCCGCGGCCGAGGTCTCTCCGACGATCTCGCTCGTCTCGACCCGGCGCGGGAGCCAGCGCTCGTCCATCGCGAGCGCTTCGAGGTGACGCGCGTCCCACCCGCCGCCGAAGAGGTCGTAGAGTCCCGAAACGGACAGGTTCGAGTGGTCCGACGCGTGCACCGCGCCGCTGCTGAGCTTGTACGCGAGCCACGTGTCGATCGTGCCCACGCGCAGGTGCTCGCGTGCGACGCCGCCCGCGTGCTCGCGCAGGAGCCATTCGTACTTCGAAGCCGCCGCCATCGGGATGACGAACACTCCCTGGCCGAGAAGCTCCTCGCAGCGCGCCGTGGTGCGCTGGTCCTGCCACCCGATGATCGGCCCGAGCGGCTTCCCACTCGACTCGAAGAGCGCGGCCGAGCCGCGCTGGTTCGTCACGCCGACTGCGGCGACGTCCGAGGGCTGCAGCTTCGCCGCTCCGAGCGCGCGCGCGACGACCTCGCGGGTCCGCTCCCAGATCTCGCTCGGATCGCTCTCGACCCAGCCCGGGTGCGGAAACCGCTGCGCGACCTCGACGTACGCCTGCCCCGCGACGCGGCCGCTCGCGTCCACGACGGCGGCGCGAACGCCGGTCGTACCCTCGTCGATCCCGAGAGTATGCTCCGCGCGCGGCACGCCTGGAGCCTGCCGTTCGGCCGCTCGGCGCGCAAGCGGCGCTCGCGCTCACGGCGGCGACGGTACGTTCGCCGGGCCGAGCCGTTCACGCGGCACGATCTCCGGTGCGACGCGCTCCGCGAGCCGGCGCAGCCCGGCGCGCCGCAGGTGATTCCGGTGGTCGGCGAAGACGTTGCGCGGAAGGACGTCGTGGAAATCCCGAAACTCCTCCGGAGTCGCCCCGATCGCGATGCGAAGCGCTTCGATCTGCCCTGGGAGATCGAGCTCGTCGTAGACGCCGAGACGGCGCAACCGCCCGACGTCGATCGGTGCGACGTAGACCAGGATTTCGACTCCCGCCGCGCGAAGATCGCGGACGAGACGAGCCGTCATCGCGACCATCGCGTGATCCGGATCGAGCGCGTACCGCTCGCGCGCCTCCTCGGCCGGAGACCGCGACTGCGGCGCACGTCGGACCCGGAAGGTGCGCTCGATCCATTCGGCGGCCCGCTGGATCCAGTCCTGACCGAGCTGGCGCACGCCGTCGACGACATAGAGGAAGCCGATCCGACTTTGGAGAGCGTAGACGCTCGGATCGAGGACGGTGATCTCCTCCTCCTCCAGGACCGATCGAATCTCGCGCTGCTGGTCCCAGGAGAGGAGGCGCGACAGGTTCTTGAAGCCGAATCCCTCTCCGAAGCGGATGTCGCTCGAGTAGACGGGGAGGTTGAGCGAGACGACGGCGACGTCCGGCTTTCCAGCGAGCACGTCGTCGAGGAGATAGTAGAAGTGCAACGGCCGGAACGCGAAGTGAGCGACCGTCACGACGTCGTTGCGCAGGCCTCGCTGCTGCAGCGTCTCCGCGATCATCGGACCGAGCTGGACGAACATCGAAGGGATCTCTCCTTTCTCCTGGCGGTCGCGCGCCATCAGCAGCAAGTCGCCGAAGAGCGCGATGCGCAGCGCTCCCGGTCGAGGGGCGGCACCCCACTCCCGAATGCGCGGCAGCACGCGCGACTCGACGAGAATCCCGCTGGCCGCCGTCCGGCGGAGCTCCTGGCGACACGACCAGGCCCAGACGAACGCCACGGCGAGGACGAGAGCGCACGGAATCCCGAGGGACAGGAGCGCTCGACCTCGGGAGTCGACTTCCTGCGGAACGGTCGTCATCAGAACTGGAAGTAGATGAAGCGCTGCGTCTGCGCGCTGAACAACGCCACGGCGACGAGGACGAAGCCGTAGACGAGGCCCTGGACCGGCCGCGGAAAGCGAGCCCAGACCTGGTCGAGCGACACGCGGAGCGCGACTCCGTGGCTGAGGAAGCCGATCAGCACGAGGAGCAGGGGTCCGAGGGGAAACGGGTAGAAGAGCGGCTGCGGCCGCAGGAGCGATGCGAGAAACTCTCCCGTCAGCTCGAGCGAGCCTGCCCGGAACGGGATCCACGCGAGCGCGACCAGGTGGAACGTGATGAACCGCCGGAAGAATGCCGGCGTGCGCGGTTGCACCGTGACCGCGGCGGTCGCCCACGGCGAGCCCCCGCGCGTCCACCAGCGATGCACCGCGAGCCAGGCGCCGTGGAACCCGCCCCACAGAACGAACGTCCACGCGGCGCCGTGCCACAGGCCGCCGAGCAGCATCGTGACCATGAGATTGACGTACGTCCGCAGCTCGCCGCGCCGGTTCCCGCCGAGCGGCACGTAGAGGTAGTCGCGGAGCCACGTCGACAGCGAGATGTGCCACCGCCGCCAGAACTCGCTCGGATTCTCGGCGAGATACGGATGGCGGAAGTTCTCCGGGAGGCGGAAGCCGAGGAGGCCCGCGACGCCCATCGCGATGTCGGTATAGCCGGAGAAGTCGAAGTAGATCTGGAACGCGTAGGCGTAGAGCGCAATCCAGACGGCGATCGTCCCGGCCTCGCCCGGATGCGCGTACACGCCGTCGACGAAGCCGCCGAGCGAGTCCGCGCAGACGACCTTCTTCACGTAGCCGACCGCGAGCAGGAAGAGCGCCCCTTCGATCCGAGCGAGCCCGACGTCGCGCTTCTGCTCGAGCTGCGGCCCGAAGAATCCCCAGCGCGTGATCGGCCCCGCGATGAGCTGCGGAAAGAAGGCGACGTAGAGAGCGTAGTCGGAGAACGATCGCGTCGGGCACCGGATGCCGCGATAGGTGTCGACGATGTAGCTGATCGAGTGGAAGGTGTAGAACGAGATGCCGAGCGGCACCGCGAGGCGAAGGAAGTCCGGGGCCACGGGCAGAGAAGCGATCGTCTCCGCCGTCTCGTAGAAGAAGAGCGCGTACTTGAACCACGCCAGGACGCCGAGGTTGATCGCGAGGCTCGCGATCAACCCGAGCTTCGCGGGGCGTTTTCCTTCGGGTCTCTCGACGCCCGGCTGCGACCAGCGTGTGCGAAAGATCCAGTCGGCGAGCTGGAAGTCGATCCACGTCGTCGCCACCAGAAGCCCGAGGAAGCTCGGGCTCCACGTCGCATAGAAGAACCAGCTCGCGAAAAGGAGGAAGACCTTTCGCGCACGCCATCCGGAGAGGACGGCGTGGTAGACGAGAAGAACGATCAGGACGAACAGAAGGAACGTGAGGCTGTTGAACAGCATGTGGCCCGCCGGCGAAGCGCGAGCCCTTCAGATGCCAGCACGGCCGTTCGCCGGCAAGATCGCATCCGGCAAGGCGGGCCAGCGTTTCATCGCGAGCGTCGCGACCTCCGCGCGAGGTACTGCCAGCTCTTGACGCGATAGCGGATCCAGCGGTCGAGGTCGCGTAGGCCCGAGCGGAGACGCGAGGACCCGCTCCATGGGGCGGGAGCGACGCCTTCGAGAAGTGCGAGCCAGCTCTCGTCGGTCTCGTATCCCGCTTCGATGAGCGCGCGCGGAAGCTCCGGATGGCGCAGCCACTCCGCCTTCACGCGAGGGAGGTCGCCACGCCAAGCTTCGATCCGGCTCCGATCCGGCTCGCGCAGGCCGCCGAGAGCGAGGAGGCCTCCGCGACTCGGCGCCGCCGTCTCCTGGAACCGCGAGAAGAGACCCTTCGCGTGAAGGAACTCGAGCCGCTTCGCGATCTCGTCCTGGACCGCGTCCGGCGCCTCGACGAGGCGCTCGTAGCGGATGCGCAGGAAGCGCGGATGACCGTCGAGACGGCGCGCCGCGCGCTCGCACGCGGACCACGTGGAGAAGTCGCTGTGATAGCGCTCGGGCCGCGCGGCGTGACGGCTCGCGACGACCGAGCGTGGATCGCGCACGAGGTAGAGAGCGAAGAGCGACGGATCGCGGCGGAAGACGGTCTCCAGCCGGAGGATGTCGAGAGGCTTCTTGCTCACCCACGGCCCCTCGCCCGGCGGCGGGTCGAGGAAGAGTGACTGCTCGCGCTCGCAGCGCCCGCCGATCGCGAATCCCGCAGTCATCATCTCCAGCAGGAGCGTCGTCCCGCTCCGCTCGCATCCGACGATGTGCACGCGCAGGCGATCGCTCGTCTCCGCGGCGCTTGCATCCCGGCCGCGAGATCGTAGTGTCGCCGCTGGCATCGGGCTCTCGACCGACGGAGGTTCTCGCATGGCGATCGAAGAAGGCAAGGCGGCCCCCGCCTTCACGCTGTCCGATCAGGACGGAAACAAAGTCTCTCTCGCGGACTTCAAAGGGAAGCAGAACGTCGTCGTCTACTTCTATCCGAAGGACGACACGCCGGGCTGCACGAAGGAAGCGTGCGGCTTCCGCGACCTCAACAGGGACATCTTGCAGCGCGGCACGGCCGTGCTCGGCATCAGCGCCGACGGCGGCGACTCGCACCAGAAGTTCATCAAGAAATACAAGCTGAACTTCCCGCTCCTCTCCGATCCGACGCGCAAGGTGATGGAGAAGTACGGCGCCTACGGCGAGAAGATGATGTACGGCAAGAAGACCGTCGGCGTGATCCGCTCGACCGTGCTGATCGGCAAGGACGGCAAGGTCAAGAAGCACTGGCAGCGAGTCGCCAACGCCGAGGCGCACCCCGCCCAGGTGCTCGCGGCTCTGGACGCGCTCGGAGGCTGAAACCCGCGAGAGGGGGCCTAGCTTGGCTAGAACGCCATCGTCCCCCAAGCGAGGCTCTCTTCCGGGCGTATCTCGGTGGGCAAGCGGCGAGGCCTGCCGGCATGCCACCTCCGCGATCGGCTCGGCTCGACTACTCTAGCCTGCATTTCTCACCAGATCCCTACTGCGGCGGCCGATAGCACCGAATCTTCGCGAGCTTCTCCCTCCGGGCTCCTCGACGTACTGTTCAAGTACGCCTGCGTCGCCCTCCGGTCCGAGGCTCGCGAATCTTCCGCACTCTCGACCGCCTCGCGACGTGATCTGGCGAGAAATGCAGGCTAGGTGGAGCACTTCAGCGTCGGCAGCGACGATCCTTTGAGCTCGCAGTCGATCAGCGCGTCCTCGAAGTCGAGCATGGCCGCGTCGCCGACGCTCAGGACCAGGCGGAGCGGACCCGTCGAGGGTGCGAGCACGTCGGCGCGGCTCGCCGAGCCCGTCATGCGGAGGGAACCCGTCCCGGAGAGAGTCAGCTTCTGGACGGTGAACGCCGGCGGAGGCAACGTTCTCTTGCACGTCGCCTTGGTCGTGGCTGCCAACGAGCCCTTGAATACGCAGTCCGCGGGATCGAAATCGAGAGAATAGACCGGGGTATCCCCGTTCACCGGCTCGTCCGCGGTCGCGAAGACGTCGACGCGGAAGCCGGTCACTCGACCCTGGCCCAGCAGAGCGGCCGCGCTGAAGTAGGGAGCTCCGGCGGCATCCACGGCACCCTTCCACGTCACCTTCCCGCTCGGCCGCGTTGGATCCCCGGACGTCGCCTTGACGCTGATCTTCTCGAGAGCCGCCCCGGAAAGGTCGGCGCGATCGTCCCGGTCGCAGAGGAGGTCCGAATCGAAGTCCACGAGGCCGCACGATGCGGAGCAGCAGGCATCGGAACCGTTCTCCTCGCCGCTGTCACAGCTCTCCCCGGCGGTGCGGATGCCGTTCCCGCAGCCGGTGAAGGTGCAGTTGGAGTCGCAGCCGTCTCCGTCGATCACGTTGGTATCGTCGCAGTCCTCGCCGCTGGAAGTGATCCCGTTGCCGCAGCCGGTGGGAGTACAGTTCGAGTCACACCCGTCCCCATCGACGAGATCGCCGTCGTCGCAGATCTCGCCGGCCGTCGGAACGCCGTTGCCGCAAGCCGTGAACGTGCAATTGGAATCACAGCCGTCTCCGTCGGCGAGGTTGTTGTCGTCACACTGCTCATTCGTGGAGGTGATGCCGTTTCCGCAGCCCGTCGGGGTGCAGTTCGAGTCACACCCGTCCCCGTCGACGAGGTTACCGTCGTCACACGTCTCGCCGGAGCTCTGGACCCCATTCCCGCACGCAGTCAGCGTGCAATTGGAATCGCAGCCGTCACCCTCGACGAAGTTGCCGTCGTCGCAGACCTCTCCGGACGTGACCGAGGCGTTGCCACAGAAAGCAAGCTTGCGGGTGAACACGTCCCGCTTCGCGTTGACGTCGCCGTCCACGAGATTGGTCGCAGCGCTGCTGAAGACGGCGAAGAAGCCGTCCTCGGTGACCACCGGTCGAATGACGTCACCGCTGTCGCCGTTGGCCTGCAGTCCGGCGGAATCCAGGCTCTCGCGCGTGATTCGAGTCTGGCCCGATTCGTCGAAGACACCATCGTTGTCCGTATCGCGATCGAACAGGAAGACGTCGCGTCGGGCGTTGGTGTCCGCGGCGACGAGATTGCTGGCGGCGCTTTGGAAGACGACCATACGCCCGGTTGCCGAAAGGGCTGGGAGGGTGCTCTCCGCGTTGCCCTCCGCGCCGGTTGCATCGAGGCTCACGCGATGGGTTTCCCCGAGCGCCAAGTTTCGCACGAAGACGTCGCGCTTCCCGTTGGCGTCTCCCGCGACCAGGTTCGTCGCGATGCTGTCGAAAGCGACCTGGGTCCCGTCCGCCGAGATCCACGCGGACCGACTGCCGGCGTTTCCCTCCACGCCAGCGGAGCTCAGGCTGGCCCTCACGATGGCGATCTCCCCCGCCTCGTCGAAGGTGCCATCTTCATCCAGGTCGCGATCGACGACGAAGATGTCGGTTTCGTTGTTCGTGTCACCCGGCGTCAGGTTGCTCGAGTTGCTTTCGAACGCCACGTGGCGACCGTCGCTGGAGATCGACGGGTCGGCATGGTCCCCGCTTCCGGCGAGCCCGGCGGCGCTCACGCTGACCAGGGTTGTCGTGCCCGATGCGCGCCCGAACACGAGGATGTCCGATGTGCCCTGCGCCCGATTCGCCTGGAAAGCCACGAAATCGCCGTCTTCGGACACCGCCGGCTCGAGGCTCGCTCTTGGCCGCTGCGCGCCGGCGGAATCGACGCTGGCTCGCACGGTGGCGATGCTTCCGACCTCGTCGAAGATGCCATCCTCGTCAGAATCGCGGTCGTGCAAGAAGACGTCGCGGACGCCGTTGGTGTCGGCGATGATCAGGTTCGTCGCCGTGCTGTCGAACGCGACGAAGCGGCCGTCGCTCGAAATGGAGGGGTTCTCGCAATCGCGATCGGCCTGCACGCCTGCCGAGGATACGCTGACCCGCACGGTGGTGTTGCTCTGGCGATCGCGCACGAAGACGTCCTGGCGACCGTTGTCATCCCCGGGCACGAGGTTGTTGCCGTCGCCGACGAAGGCGACGTACCGGCCATCCGCGGAAGCCGCAGGTGTATCGCTGGCATCGTTGCCGAGGCCCCCTGAGGAGCTGCGGCTCACCAGATCCGTGATCGCCTGTGCCTTCGCTCCGACCGGAGCGAAAAGGACGAGCAGGAGCAGGCCCGAGCGGACCGTCCGACCGTTCGACCGCGCGAGGCGGCGCAAGCAGCTTCGGCGATTACGCATACGGACTGTCTCCTTTAGCTCGACACGCGTTCGCCCCGAAGGGCGCGGTACACCTCTCACCATGATTTGCAGGCACGCGGCGAGCAACAGCTGAATCGTAGGCTCCTCCGAGAAACGTCGGGCCCGTCCAAGGCCCTCTCGACCGTCTCAGCGGCCCGATCGGCCCTGCAATCAATCGCCCCGATAGCGGAGGAACTGGTTGGTCGGTGTCTCCGGACCCCTCGCGATGAAGGTCCGGGTCGCCGAGAATCCCCCCCCTCCGAGGGACAAGCTCATGCGGAGATGGTGGGAGCTCGCGAACGGCAGAGCGGGAAGGTTCTTGGTCTTGACGCGGATCCGCCAGATACCCTTCTTCGGTTGGATCCCGATGCTGAACTGACCACCACCCGGGCTGTCGATCTTGGTCTTCCAGCCGGTGCCTTTGGGGCTCAGGGTACCCGGAGGAAAGCGGATCGTCGCGAGCGTCTGCGTCGCCGTGGAGACCGTCGCGAAGACGTCTTCGGAGTTCGTCGAACCCGCCGAAAGACCCGGCGGAAGATCGTCGATCTCGAGGAACATCTGGACGTTGTTGCGTTTGCCGACCCGATACTGCGCCTTGGTCACGGTAACGTCACCAGAGCCGAGAGACGGCAGGTGCAGGGTGGCGCTTCGCATCTGGCCGGTGCCCGTCGCAGACGAAACCAGCGTGAGGATGCCCCCCGAAGGAGCGGAAGCCACCACCTGGACCTCGAGAGTTCCGCCGGCGCCCGGCGCGACCGTACCGATGTTCCAGGTGGGTGCTTGGAGATTCGCGACCGCGGGATTGGTGGACAGGACCGTCGAGAACGATCCAGGGTCGAGGGACACGGCGACGTTGCTCACCGACGTTCCGCCCTCGTTCACGTAGTCGATCGACACGTCGACCAGCCCGGCCGGCGTCGTCGACGTCTGGGCCGAGGAGATCGTGAGAGCCAGGCCCGGAGACGACTCGACGGTCGAGAGCTGAGCGACGCTCGCAACCTCTCCGGAAGCGGCACTGAGAGCCACCTCGCTGGCGAGCACCGTCCCACTCGGGACGCCCCCGTCCACGTCGAGAGTGACCTCGACGACGCCGCCCTGCCCGGGGAGGATGTCGCCGAGAAGCCAGAAGTCGTTGCTGGCCGCGGCAGGCGGCGGTGTCGAGTGTCAG
>VGTG01000076.1 GCA_016874795.1 Deltaproteobacteria bacterium
GAACCGAGACGTCGAGCAGGGGAATCCGAATCGCCGAAACGATGCACCACGCGACCACCGAACCGCCGATGAGGAAGACGAGACGCGGGTCGTAGCCGCGGTCCCGTCGATGGCGAACGAAACGGTCGACGAGCCCGAGGAGCGCGAGCACGAGCGCGACCGATCCCGCGTAGGCGCCGCCGCCGAGGCCGAGCTCGCCCGGGTCGAGCAAAGAAAGCGGGAAGCTCGCATCCTGCGTGCGCAGCAAACCCGGCCAGGTCGCTCGGGCCGCAAGGTACGGTCCGAATACCGCTCCCGATACGGCGACGACGACGGCACCGACCGCGGCGAGCTTCGGAGCGACCTCGCACAGCTCGCTCCGGTAGCGAACCAGCAGGTATGCACCGTAGAAGCCGCCGACGATGACGAGTGGAATCAGCTGATAGGGGCTCTCGAGAATCTGCAGGCCGAGGAAGAGCGCGAGTCCGCACGCATCCCACCAGGAGCGTCTCGAGAACAGTCGATCCGCGAAGAGCAGCGCGAGCGGTGTCCACTGATTTCCGTGAACGAAGGGATGCGAGGGATAGAAGACGCGATCCGGATGAAACGCGAAGAGGAAGCCCGACACGAAGGCCGCCATCCCGCTGCCCGTCCAGTGGAACACGAGCGCGTACATCGCCATCGCGGGGAGCCAGAGCGCGAGAATCGCGATCGCGTCGTAGGTGAGGATGGGATCGCCGGTCAGAGCGTAGGGGACGGCGGCGAGAAGCCCGGTGCCGAGCATGTGCTCCCCGAGCGTGAGGGAGCGCTGCAGCGGGTAGCATTGCGGCAGGTCGAAGAGGCTCCAGGGAGCCTTCCAGAGCGAACGCGCGTGCTGCGTGAAGACGGACACGACGAACTGCTGGTCCTGGATCTCGGTCGTCGCGAACCGATAGTCGTTGTGCTCGTTGAAGGGGACCTCGTAGCGATCGAGCTCGGCGGCGTAAGGCAGGACTTCGCCGGGCTCCACGAGAGCCGCGCGAAGAGCGAACGAAGCAACCGCCAGGTACAGCGCGGCCGCGACGAGATGGGTCCGACGCCTGCCGCCGAGCGGGCTCGGAGAAATCACGCTCCGTCAGATCTCGATCTGCGCGCCGAGCTCGACGACCCGGTTCGGGGGAATGCCGAAGTACCCCGTCGCGCCGACCGCGTTTCGCGAGAGGAACGCGAAGAGCTTCTTTCGCCACGGCGCCATGCCGCTGCGGCCGGTCGGCAAGAGCGTCTCGCGGCCGAGGAAGAAGGTCGTCTGCGAGGCGTCGAGAACGAGACCCTGACGCGCGCACAGCCGGAACACGGGCGCGATCCGTGGCGCCTCCATGTACCCGAAGCGCGCGATCACGCGGTAGAAGCCGTGCTCCAGCGTCTCGACCGTCACGCGGTCGCGATTCCGCACCTCGGGACGCTGCTCGGCGAGGAACGACATCAGCACGACCCGCTCGTGCAGCACCTTGTTGTGCTTGAAGTGGTGCAGCAGAACCGACGGCACGCCGTTCAGCGCCGACGTCATCACGACCGCCGTCCCGGGTACGCGATGACACTGCGTCCGCTCGACGTCCTCCAGAAACAGCTCGAGCGGCAGGTTTCCGCGCCCCATGATGCGGGCGACCTCGGCGCGACCGCGCTTCCACGTCGTCATCATCGTGAAGATGATCGCGCCTACGGCGAGCGGGAACCAGCCGCCCTCGAAGAACTTGATGACGGTCGCGCCGAGGAAGATGAGATCGAACAGCAGGAACACCGCGACGATCGCACCCGCCCGGAGCCGCGACCATTGCCAGCGCTCCCGCGCGACCGAATAGAAGAGCATCGACGTGATGGTCATCGTGCCCATCACGGCCATGCCGTACGCCGCCGCGAGCTCGCTCGACTTCTGGAAGCCGAGCACGAGGAGGATGCAGAAGATCATGAGCGCCCGGTTCACGATGGGAACGTAGATCTGGCCGAACGCCCTCTCGGAGGTATGGACGATCGTGACACGCGGGACGTAGCCGAGCTGCACCGCCGCCTGGGTCAGCGAGAAGGAGCCCGAGATCATCGCCTGGGAGGCGATGATGGTCGCGATCGTCGAGAGCGCGACCATCGGATACAGCCCCCACTCCGGGACGAGCTCGAAGAACGGGTTCTCGGTCGCCGATCCCCGCTCGAGTAGCAGCACCCCCTGCCCGAAGTAGTTGAGCAGCAGACCCGGCAGCACCACGCCGTACCAGGCGAGCCGGATCGGGCGCTTGCCGAAGTGACCCATGTCGGCATAGAGCGCCTCGCCGCCGGTGATCACGAGGACGACGGATCCGAGCACGAAGAACGCTCCCCCGCCCGCGTGCGTCATGAAGTCGAGAGCCCAGCCAGGATGGATCGCCTCGAGCACGGAGACGTGGTCCGGGTGCTGGAGGAGGATCTTGCGGAGGCCGAGGAAGCCGAGCACGACGAACCAGAGCAGCATCGCCGGCCCGAACACGGCGCCGATGCCCTCCGTGCCACGCCTCTGGACGGCGAAGATGGCGATGAGGATCGCGATCGTGATCGGCAGGATGAACGGATCGAACGTGTGCGTGGCAACACCGAGCCCTTCGACGGCAGAGAGGACCGAGATCGCCGGGGTGATGACGCCGTCGCCGTAGAGCAGGGCTGCCGCGAACAACCCCAACAGAAGGAGGATGAACGAGCCCTTCGGGCCGCCGCGCTCGGCGCGGCTGGCCTTCGTCAGGGAGAGCAGCGCCAGGATGCCGCCTTCCCCTTCGTTGTCCGCGCGCAGGACGAAAGTAAGATACTTGACACAGATCACGACGATCAGCGACCAGAAGATCAGCGACAGCACGCCGAGGACGTTCGCCGGCTCGATCGTCACATGGCGCTCGCCGAGGAAGCACTCGCGAAGAGCGTAGAGCGGCGACGTCCCGATGTCGCCGTAGACGACCCCGAGCGCACCGATGGTCAGCAGCGAAAGAGGGCCGTGCAGCGCCTCTCGCGGATCGGCCTCGGCCGCCGGCTCTTCCTCGATTCGGGCCCCGCCCGCCTTCACCGGGGCGCCTCGGCGGCGCGCCCCGCGGCGGCGCCCGTCAGGCGACGCCGCATCCCCTCGAGCGTCGAGAGGAACTCGCTCACCTGCGCGAGGAGATCCGCACCTTCGCCGGACGCGAGCGGAACGGCGAGCGTGCCGTCCGGTTGGAGGGAGCGGCGACGATCGGCCTGCACGAGCTCGACGAGCGAGCCCGGGTCCACCGGCGACGTGGGATGGAATTGAACGGCGAGACGCACACCCCTCACCTTCGCCTCGACCACGCCGAGAGTCTTCATCCGCCGCCGCAGATCCATGACCTCGAGCAATGCCTCGACGATCGCTGGGACCGGACCATAGCGGTCGCGAAGCTCCTCGGCGAGGAGAACGCGGTCCTCGGCGCGCCGGAGCGCGGCCAGGCGCTTGTACCAGACGAGGCGCTGGTTGACGTCCTCGATGTAGGAGTCCGGGATGTAGGCCGGGACCCCGAGCTGCAGCTCGGGCTCGATCTCCTGCTCGACCGGCTCCCCTCGGAGCTCGTGGACGGCCTCCTCCATCATCCGCGTGTAGAGGTCGAAGCCGACCGCGGTGATGTGGCCGCTCTGCTGCTTGCCGAGAAGGTTGCCCGCGCCGCGGATCTCGAGGTCGTGCGCCGCGATCTTGAAGCCGCCGCCGAGGTCGTCGAGCTCCTGCAGCACCTGCAAGCGGAGCTTCGCGTCCTTCGTGATGATCTGCTCTCCCGGGATCAGGAGGTAGGCGTAGGCGCGCGCCGGCGAGCGCCCGACGCGTCCGCGGAGCTGGTAGAGCTGCGCGAGCCCGAACGTGTCGGCGCGGTTGATCAGGATCGTGTTCGCGTTCGGGATGTCGAGACCCGATTCGATGATCGCGGAGCAGCAGAGCACGTCGTACTCGTGCTCGAGGAAGCCCATCATCACCTTCTCGAGCTGATGCTCGCGCATCTGGCCGTGGCCGACCTGCACTCGCGCTTCGGGAACGAGAGCGCGAATCTTCTCCGCCATCCGTTCGATCGACTCGACGCGGTTGTGCACGAAGAACACCTGGCCGCCGCGGTTCAGCTCGCGCACGATGGCCTCGCGGATGATCGTGTCGTCCTGGCGCGTCACGTAGGTGCGGATCGCCTGACGGTCGAGCGGAGGCGTCTCGATCACGGAGAGGTCGCGGATGCCCGTGAACGACAGCTCGAGCGTGCGCGGGATCGGCGTTGCCGAGAGCGTCAGCACGTCGACGAGCTTCCGCATCTGCTTGATGCGCTCCTTGTCGCGCACGCCGAAGCGGTGCTCCTCATCGATCACGAGGAGGCCGAGCCGCGCGAACTCGACGTCCTTCTGCAGGAGCCGGTGCGTGCCGACGACGACGTCGATCTGCCCGGCGGCGAGGCCGGCGAGGACCTCCTGGTTCTCCTTCTTCGTGTGGAAGCTCGACAGCATCTCGATGCGCACCGGGTAGCCCGCGAAGCGCTTCTTCAGCGTCTCGGTGTGCTGCTGCGCGAGGACGGTCGTCGGGACGAGGACGGCGACCTGCTTGCCTTCGACCGTCACGACGAAGGCGGCCCGCATCGCCACCTCGGTCTTGCCGTAGCCGACGTCGCCGCAGACGAGGCGGTCCATCGGCTTCGGCTTGCCGAGGTCGTCGAGCACCTCGCGGATCGCGCGCTCCTGGTCGGGCGTCTCGTCGAACGGGAAGCGCGCCTCGAACTCCTGATAGTAGGGGTCGTCGGTCGAGAACGCGTGGCTCTCGCTGCGCTGGCGCGTCGCGTAGAGGTCGAGAAGCTCGTGCGCCATCGCGAGGATCGATTCCTTGGTCTTATTCTTGACGCGCTCCCAGGTCGAGCCGCCGAGCTTGTCGAGCGCCGGCTCCGCTCCCTCGCCGCCGACGTACTTCTGCACGAGGTTGACGCGGTCGACGGGAACGTACAGGCGGTCGCCCCCCAGGTACTCGAGGGACAGGAAATCACCCTCGCTCCCCGCGACCGTCAGGTGCGTGAGCCCGTGATAGCGCCCGATGCCGTGGTCCAGGTGGACGACGAAGTCCTCCGCCTTGAGCTGCTCGAGGCTCCGCATCACCTCGTCGAGAGTCAGCGCGACCGCGCGGCGCCGGCTGCGGCGGTGCTCGCCGAAGAGGTTCACCTCGGCGATGCAGATCAGGCTGTCGCTCGGGAGCCACACCGAAGCGGAGAGCTCGCCCTGCACGATGAAGGGACCCGGCGCCGTTCGCGCCGCGAGCGCCTCGGGGAAGCGCTCGCCCGACACCGCCACGGTCAGACCCTCGGACTCGAGCACGTTGCGCAGGCGGTCCGCCTGGGTCGCCGACCCGACGACGAGCGCGATGCGCGTTCCGAGCGTCGTCCAGCCACGGATCCGCCCGACCAGCGCCGCGAAGCCCCCGCCGTCGCGCGCCGCGCGCGTCGTGCGGAGCTCGAAGGGCATCCGGACGTCGACGGACTCGGTTCCCGCAAGCGGCTCGAGCGAAACGCTCGGCCACGACGCAAGCCGGCGCTCGAGCTCCTCCGGCGTCAGGTAGAGGAGCTCCGGCGGCGGGTAGAGCCGCCGCTCCTCCTCCGCGAGCCGCGCATGCTCGAGCACGCTCTCCCAGCGCACGCGGATCGCCTTCGTCAGAGCCGCTTCCTCGTCGCGGAGCACGACCGTGTCGACCGGCAGGTAGTCCGTCAGTGCGAACATCTCGACCAGGTACGGAGCGAGCGACTCGAGCCCCGGCAGGTGCGTTCCTTCCGCCAGGTTCTCGACGAGGGCGAGCCGCTCGCGACGCGGCATCTCGACCTCGCGCGCCCGGTCCTCGACGCGGCGCAGGGCCGCCGGATCCCGGCGCGAGACGAGCGACACCTCCGCGGCGGGCAGGACGAGCGCGTCCTCCAGCTTCGCGAGGCTCCGCTGCGAGCGCGGATCGAACGTACGGATCGACTCGAGGACGTCGCCGACGAGCTCGAAGCGGATCGGATCGACCTGCCCGGTGACGAACACGTCGAGGAGCCCGCCGCGCACCGCGAACTCGCCGCGGTCCTCGACGAGCGGGCGTCGCCGGTAGCCCCAGCTCACGAGGCGATTCGCCAGGTCGACGAGGTCGAGCTCGCTTCCCTCGACGAGGTACGAGACGGACGACTCGAGAGCGTCGCGCGGCATCACGCGCTGCAGGATCGCGTCCGGCGTCGTGATGACGATCGGGTTCCGCGTCTGGCTCAAGTGATAGAGGCCCTCGATCCGCTGCGCGATCGTCTCGGAGCTCGGCGACATCGGCGCGAAGGGCGGCGTGTCCCAGGCCGGGAGCACGTGGACTCGCTTGTGCAGCACATCGACGTCGGTCGCCTCGCCGAGGAAGAAGTGCACGTCCTGCGCGAGGAGCTCCGCCTCCCGCGTGCTCGCCGCGAGGACGAGAAGAGGCCGCGGCAACGTTCGCGCGAGGGCGGCGACGAAGGCGGCGCGCGCCGGCCCGCGGATCCCGCCGACCTCGGTGCGGCGCTCCCGTCCGAGCTCTCCGACGACCCACGCCGCGACCCGCTCCGCGGCGCGGGCGACGGAGCGCTCGCCGGCGTTTTCTTCGGCCTCGGACATCCCTTGTCGCCGTAGCATTTCCGCTGATATGGGGCCTTCCGGTGACCGGGAAGAGCGACACGCGCGATCTCCTCGCGGAGCGGATCCGGCGACTCGAGAAACGGATCGACGGCCTCGGGGAGAAGATCGGCACGACGACCGACCATGTCGAGCGTGCCACGCGCCAGCTCGACGCGCTCGTCGGGCTCGTCGGCAGGCTCGGCCGCGTCGTCGACGTACAGGGCGAAACTCTCTCGGGCGACGAGGACCAGCTCGAGCGGAAGGTCGGCCACATGGAGAACCGCGTCGCCGAGCTCGCGCGCGGCTTGCACGCGATCGCTTCCCGCCTCGACGCCCTCGGCGCGGAGCTCGAAGGCCGCCGCAAGGGCTCGCGCTAGTCCGCGACCACGGATCAGCGCTTCCCGCCGATCCTCCAACCTGCTTGGTGATCAGCCATGGACATCGTCCATGGACATGTCGAGCCACGCGACAACGAGCAATCACGGCAGTGGCGGGAGCCGGCCGCGCTCGGCGAGGCGCTCGAACGCGGCCTCATAGAGCTCGAGGGTGCCGAGCGCCTTCGGATCGGTCGACATGCCCGCGGCGCCCTCGACCTGCGCCTTTCGCGCCGCGGTCCGGACGCCGTCCGGAAGACTCTGGATCAAGTCGGCCATGCGGTCGGCTGCTTCGTCCGGCGGAAGCGACGACAGGGCGCGCTCGGCGAGGAAGAGCTGCGCGCCCGTCGTATCGGGGTAGACGAGCTCGCCCGCCACGAAGCGCGCGAGCCACTCCGCGGTCTCCGGCGAGCGGCGAACGAACAGAACGGCCATCCCGTCGTCGTAGACGCGCACCCAAGCGCCGCGCTGCCGCAAGCGAAGGGGAAGCTCGTAGCCCTTGTGATGCAGGACCAGGTGCACGTCGTAGCGGTCGAGCGTCTTCATCCAGCCGGGCCGCGCGCTCTCGATCGACTGGTACTCGTCCATGACGCTGCCCGGGTAGGCGACCGCGGCGCGGCCGTCGACGTAGATCGGACGTCCCGGCGCCTCCCAGAGGAGAAAGCCGCCCCACGAGAAGAAGTTGTACATGCGACCGGGGAGCGGGTTCGCGCGCAGGAACTCGAGCGCGCCGCTCGGGAACGAATCGAGATGGGTCATGCCGGCGAAGAGTCCCGGTGCGAACGCCGTGCGCGCCTGGGAGACGACGGCGCCGAAGGTGAAGACCGCTCCGGCGAGAGCGATCGCGCCGGCGGTCGCCGCGCGCCAGGGGGTCGTCCGCTCCCGTAGGCCTTCCGAGCGCGCGGTGATCGCCTCGGCGACGAGCGTCAGGTTTCGCGCGAGGAGCGGCGCGCCGACGAACGCGAAGAGCGGCGCGAAGCGCCTCGACTGGTACGCGAGGATGCCGGTCGCGAGAACGAGCACGTGGTCGGCGACGTCGAACCGTCTCCATGCGAGCGCGAGAGCGAGGAGCGCTGCACCGCCCTGCACCGCGAGAGAGATCGCGAAGACGGTCGGTGCGCCGTCGCGGAAGAGCCACGGCGGCTTCCACTCGATCAGGCCGCGTCGCCACGGATTGTCGGGATGGAGGTGCTCGAACGCGATCTCGAAGCCGCCGAGCGGCTGTGGGTTCAAGAGACACGCGACGACCGCGGCGAGGAGCGCCGCGCCGAGAAGGACGGAGCGGCGAAGCGGCATCGGCGCGTCCGGCAAGCCGGTCCACGACTTGATCGTCTCCATCCCGAAGTAGCTGCCGAGGATCACGAGGCCGTACGTGAAGCCGTAGTGCAGGTTCACCCACGCGAGAAGGACGAGCGGCGTCCAGAGGAGGATTCGCTTTGAGGCGCCGCGGCGGTACGCGTCGACGAGCCCGAGGAGCACGATCGAGCCGAGGACGGTGAACATCTTCGCGCGCAGGTCGAGGTCGTCCTCGCACGCCCACGCCGCGAAGACCGCGGCGACGGTGCCGAAGAACGGCGAGCCGCTCCTCTTGGTCGCGACCCAGCCGAGCAGCACGACGATGCCCGTCGCGACGACGATCTTCGCACCGGCGAGCGCGTCCGGCCCGAAGAGGTGGTGAATCTCGTAGAAGAGGACGTGCGAGAGCCACTCCTGCTGGAACCACGGATGCCCGGGCGCGCTGAAGGAGAAGATCTCGGTGTCGGGGATCGTTCCCGTCAGGACGATGTGGCGACCGGACGCGAGGATCCACCAGAGGTCGTCGCCGAGCGCGGTGTGCACCGCCGCCCAGAGCCCCGCCGCGACGAGCCAGAGAAGGAGGAGAAGCCGAGCCCAGAACGGTTAGGGACGCATCGCGCCAGAATGGGGTCCGGTTCGTTACGGCGCAATCGCACCCAGGCTCAGAATGAGCCTGGGTGCAGATGCGCCGTAACGAACCGGACCCCCTCAGAAGCGGACGCTCATCTCGATGCCGATCATCCGCGGCGGCTCGTAGTACCGGATCACCACGCCGAAGGGGTTCACGATCGTCTGCGCTTCGCGGAAGTACTCCTGGTCCGTCAAGTTGCGGATGAAGAACGCGAACTGCGCGCGGTCGTCCCAGAAGTCGTAGCTCGTGCGGAAGTGCAGCAGGTTGTAGCCCGGCTGGATCGCGCCGCGGAGCTCTGGCCCCGCGTTGATGTGCGTCTCGCTCTGGTAGTACCACTCGAGGCGCGGCGTGAGCCATCCGTTCAGCCAGTCGGGCACCGGGGCGTCGACCTCGAACGAGTACTGCACGGAAACGAAGCTCGTGAACTCCGGCACGTCGTTGAAGGTCTGGCCGCTCCGGTCGAGCTGCGTCCCGTCGATGTCGCTGATCCCGATGTAGTCGTTGTAGATCGGGTCGAGAAGACCGATCGATCCCGTCAGCTCGAGCCCGTCGATCGGCCGTGCCAGCGTTTCGAGCTCCATTCCCTTGATCGTCGCCTTCGCCGCGTTCTGGATCGTGCGCTCGACGACCGGCAGGTCGTTCGGATCCGCGCCGGGAAGCGCCGTCGTCGTCACGACCTGGATGTCCTCGTACTTCCCGATGAAGAACGACGAGTTGAAGGTGAGCTTGTCCTCCCAGCCCATCGTCTTGAAGCCGATCTCGAACGAGTCGAGGAACTCCGGCTGGTACGGCTCCAGGTCCTGCGCGACCTGTCGCGTCGCCGAAGCCGCGGCGTTGAAGCCGCCTCCCTTGAAGCCGCGCGCATACGTGAAGTAGCCCATGAGAAAGTCGAGCGGCGTCTCCTCGAGCCAGTCGTCGGGAGCGGTAGCCTGGATGCTCCCCATCGGCGTCCACGCGTCGAAGATCGCGCGGCCGTCCGCGTCGAGGAGGATCCGTCCCTCGCCCTCGACGAACGGGTTCTCCGTCAAGCGGCTCACGCCCTTCTTCTCCTGCGTGTAGCGGAGCCCGGCGGTGAGCCCGATCCACTCGGTCACGTCGTACGTCGCCTGGCCGAAGATCGCCCAGTCCCAGTCCTTCTGGCCGGTGTCCTCGACCGTCGTGCCGCCCGCGGCGTCCGCCGCCGTGCCGGCGGCGCCGCGCGTCGCGAGGCCGCTGCCGCGCTTCTCCCACTGCGCGAAGATGCCGGTCACGAAGACCAGGTCGCCGTCGAGCGTGACGCCGTTCACCTGCCCCTCGACGTTGAACACCTGGCTCTCCCGCGGCTGTCCGGCGAACTCCTCGTCGCCGCCGAGGGCGGACACGACGACGAGCGGCGTCGCCGTCATGTCGATGTCCTCGCGCGTCCGCAGCGACTGCTCGCGCCACGAGCCGATCAGCTTCAGGTTCAATGAATCGAGGAACCCCGCCTCGCCTGCATCCCACGAGATCGTGCCCCACATCCCGTAGTCGACGGGGTTCGTGATCGTCGCGGTGTCGGCCTCGAACAGGAACGGCTCCGATTTCGCGCACTGCTCGAAGAAGTCGGGATAGTTCGGCTGGATGATCACCGCCTGGACGATGTTGTTCGGCGCGTGATCGAGCTCGGCGAAGCACTGGCCGCCCTTCCCCTTCGAGTGTCCCTCGAACCAGTTGCCGGCGAGGTTCACGTCGATCGAGTCGGTCGGCTGATAGAGGACGCTTCCGAGGAACCAGAGCCCCTGCTGATCCGAGAAGTACTCGTCGCGGAGCTGGTTGTACGCGTAGCCCTGCGAGTTCGCGGAGGCGAACGAGAAGCGCGTGAAGAGCTTGTCCTCGAAGATCCCGACGTTCACGGGAACGTTCAGCGTCGCGCGCGTGTCGATCGTCCCGAAGCTGCCCGTGCGGAGGTAGGCGAAGCCCTCGAGCTCGTCGCGCGGCTTGATCGTCGTGATGTTGATCGCGCCGCCGACCGTGTTCTTCCCGAAGAGCGTTCCCTGCGGGCCGCGCAGCACCTCGAGCTGCTGGATGTCGACGACGTTCAGCACCGAGCCGAAGGCGCGCGGCAGATAGACCCCGTCGACGTAGATGCCGACGCCGGGATCGCCGCCCTCGAGCGGTCCGATGCCGCGGATGCGCACGCGGCTGTCGAAGCCGGAGCGGCCCGTCACGAACGCGAGGTTCGGCACGAGCTGCTGGATCTCGTCGACGCGCGTGATGCCGGCTTCGCGGAGCGTCGTCTCCGAAAGAGCCGTGATCGAGATCGGCGTCTCCTCGAGGAGCTCGTCGCGCTTGCGCGCGCGGACGACGATCTGCTCGACGCGCTCCGTCTGCGCGCGCGAGAGCCCACGCGGCGTCTCCCCGGTCCTCTCGGATTCCTCCGCTTGCGCGGCGCCCGCGTCGGCCTCGTCCTCGACGCCGCCGGTCTCGCCCGGCGTCTCGATCGATTCGACGTAGCCGGACGGCGCTTCGACCTTCGGTGGCTCGTGCGGCCCGCTCTCTTGCGCCCGTGCCGTCGTCTCTGCGACCGCGAAGAGGAAGGCGATCCGTTGGGCGGATGCGACGAGCCAGCGGCGGCGCACGGCCGGTTCCTATGGGGATGCGAGGCTCTAATCAATCAAGACTTGATTCAGTGTCCGCGGATCGATCCCGCGCCCACAGGAGCGGCGCGTCACTGCCGCCGAGCGCCGAGCGGCGAGCGCCGAGCGCCGAGCGCGCTAGCGAACGAGGCCGAGGACCGGGATCACGATGTACGGCTGCCGCGGGCTGTTCGTCTCGACCTTGATCTCGTAGTCGAACGGACCGCTCGGGCCTTGGGCGGCGAGAGTGACGTCGAGCCGGATCCCGCGACGCGGTGCGCCGAGGCGTGTCGCGCGGACCCTGAAGGGACCGTCCTTCGACACGCGCGTCGTCGAGACGCCCTCCGCGACCTCGACCTCGACCACCTTCGAGACGATCTCGCCGCGCCGGAGGCGGCCGAAGAAGACGCGGTCCGGAGAAGCGGCGATGTCGGGAACGACCGTCCCCTGGAGTGCGAGGACGATCTCGGGCCGCGACGCCGACCCGGTCTCGAGCGTGACGCTCCAGGAGCCGCGGCCCGTGATCCTGGTCGTGTCGAGCGAGAGCTCGACCCAGCCGGAGGTGCCGGGCGCGATGATTCCGCCCGGGATCATCGCGCTCGTGCAGCCGCATTCCTTCTGGTCGAGCTTCAGCTTCAGAGGCTGATCGCTCGGGTTGTCGATCGTGAAGACGTGATGGACGAGCGCCCCGACCGGAACGACGCCGAAGTCGTGGACCTCGGACGAAGAGGGCGGCAGAGCGCCCGGCGTCTCGGCCACGGCGGGCGTCGGCACCGGAACCGCAACCGGTGCGGCCTGTGCCGCGGGTGCCGCCGGTGCTTCGCCCGAGCGGCCGCGGATGGGAACCTTCGCACGTCCGCACGCGTAAAGGCCGACCGCGACGACGAGCGCCGCGACGAGCGCAGTACGAGGACACGCTCTTCCTCCCCGGCTCCCACCCCTCCCCCGCAGCATGCCCAGTCTCCTTCGCTTTCCTTCGCTCAAGCGCCTCGTGCCATCGCCGGCAGCCTCTGGACGAACTCCTCCAGAAAGCGCGTGTGATAGCGACCCGCGACGAAATCCGCATCGTCGAGGAGCGCTTGGTGGAGAGGCACGTTCGTGCGGATCCCCTCGATCTGCAGGTCGTGCAGCGCCGCGCGCATGCGGCCGAGCGCCTCTGCGCGGTCCTTCCCGAAGGCGAGGACCTTCGCGACGAGCGAATCGTAGTGCGGCGGCACCGTCCCGCCGGCCATCAGCGCGCTGTCGACGCGGATGCCGGGGCCGCCCGGGAGATGGAGACGGCGCACCGTGCCCGCGGACGGACGATCCGTGAACGGGTCCTCCGCGTTGATGCGGCACTCGATCGCGTGTCCGGACAGGACGACGTCGCGCTGTCGCACGGAGAGCGGCTCGCCGGCCGCGGCGCGAAGTCCCTCCTTCACGATGTCGACGCCGCTCCGCAGCTCGGAGAGGCCGTGCTCGACCTGGACGCGGGTGTTCATCTCGATGAAGTAGTGCGCACCGCTCGGATCGACGAGGAACTCGACGGTGCCGACGTTCGTATAGCCGATCGCCCGCGCGACCTTCACCGCCGAGGCGGCGAGCCGCGCGCTCGTGCGCCGGTCGAGCGCCGGCGAAGGCGACTCCTCGAGGACCTTCTGGTAGCGGCGCTGCAACGAGCATTCGCGCTCGCCGAGGTGGACGACGCTCCGCTCCTGGTCCGCGAGGATCTGCACCTCGATGTGGCGCGCGCGGGGGAGATACTTCTCGAGGTAGACGCGCGGCTGCCCGAACGCGCTCTGGCCCTCGCGGCTCGCGGTCTCGATCGCGCGCTCGAGCGCCTGGTCGTCGGCGACGACGCGCAAGCCGCGGCCACCTCCGCCTCCGGTAGCCTTGACGAGGACCGGGTAGCCGATCTCGCGTGCGATGCGGCGCGCGTCGCCCTGCCCGCGGAGCGAGCTCGGCGTCCCCGGCAGCACCGGAACGCCGGCGCGCCGCATGAAGCGGCGCGCGCGCGCCTTGTCGCCCATCAGCTTGATGTTCCGCGTGCGCGGGCCGACGAAGGCGAAGCCGGAGCGCTGGCACGCCTCGGCGAAGTCGCCGTTCTCGGAGAGGAAGCCGTAGCCGGGATGGATCGCGTCGCAGCCGCGCGCCTGCGCGGCGGCGAGGATGGCGGCGATCTTCAGGTAGCTCTCACCCGGCGGAGGCGGTCCGATGCAGATCCGCTCGTCCGCGAGCACCGGGTGGAGCGCTTCGCGGTCCGCCGTCGAGTAGACCGCGACGGTGCGGATGCCGAGCTCGCGACACGCGCGGATGATCCGCACGGCAATCTCGCCGCGATTCGCGATCAGGACCTTCCGGAACATCCGAAGGCCTGGGATACGCGGTTTCCGAGGGCGCGCAAGGGGAGAATCGGGGCGAGAGCCGGGGGCGACGTCGTGCAAGCGGGCGTCCGTGATTGCCACGTTCGATCGTGATACGGCGCCACCGTGCCGACCGTGTTCCTCGATGCGATCCACCTGGTGCGCGACGTCGCGGCTCGGCACGGTTTCCGCATCGCATTGATCGGAGGCTTCGCATTGCCGTTCCACGGTGTGCGACGGGCGACCGGCGATGTCGATTTCCTGGTCGAGAGCCGAGGCGCCGACGCGCTGCACGAAGCGCTCTCGCGCGCCGGCTACGAGACTCTGCATCGCAGCGCAGACGTCGCCAACTACCGCGTGGCCACCGGCCTCCTGACGGGGGTCGACGTTCTCTTCGCCCGCCGCCCGCCCACCGTGGCGATGCTCGATCGCGCGACGGTGCCGGAGGGAGAAGCCCGCGTACCCGTCGTCGACGCCGAGGGGCTGATCGGCCTCAAGCTGCAGGCCGTCGCGAACGATCCGAGGCGGCGGCGGCAGGACGAAGCAGACATCGTCGCGCTCCTGGCGGCTCACCTCCCGTCCCTGAACCAGACTTTGCTCCAGGAGTACTTCGAGCTATTCGATCGTCGAGATGACCTCGCGAGATTCGTCGACGAGGCGCGACAGCGGCGCGGCTGAAGCGCTGGCGGGCGAAGTCCCCCGGCCGTCCGCTCTCCGCCGGGATCGCGCGGTGCGCTCGGTCGAGGAGTTCGTCGAGTTCCTCGCCGCGCTGGAGGCCGTCTTCGGTCCCGACGAGCGGCCTCGCCCGCCGACCGTAGGCGGACGATTCCTGCTGTAGTCGATCGGACCGCTCCACGGTCTTCGGCCGAGAAGGCTGTCTCGCATCGCGGCGCAGCGGCGGTTATGGTCGCGCCATGCAGGAATGCGGCCTTTGCGGCAGAGAGAGCCGGCCAGCAGCAGTCCGCGTGAGCTGGCCCGTTCGTTTGGCGCTCTTCGGGGCGACCCTCGCGATCGGGTACTTCGTGGTCGCACCGAAGGCGATCGGCATGCTGGAAGGCGTGCGCGACGGATTCGCTCCGGCGGTCCCGGCGGCGATCACGATGCTCGCAGTCGGCCTGGTCGCGTTCGTCGCGGGGTTCGTTCGCTTGCGCCGACCGGTCTGCACGCGCTGCGGTGCGGTCGCACCGAGCTGGCTCTTCGTTCCAGTGTCGCCGGTGTCGCGGGTGTCGCGGGTGTCGCGACCTGGACCGCAGGCGACGGATGAGGCTCCCGGGGACGGAGCCCCGGTGCAGATACGCGCTAACGAACCGGACCCCCTCAATCGGCGGGGGTTCCTTGCGGCCGCGGGTGCGGTCGGGGCTTCCGGGGTCGCGATGGCGGCGGCGGAGGTCGGCGGGTTTCTCGGCGGACAGCGGCGCTGGATCCCGGTCGCGCAGGGCATCTTCGCGGCCGACGTCGAGAAGACGGCGCCCGTGCAGCGTCCCGAGTGGGCGAACGCGCGCGTGCAGAGCTACCGCCGCCTCGGCCGCACGAACGCGATGGTGTCGGACATCTCGCTCGGCTCCGGACGGATCAAGGACAAGGGCGTCGCGATCAAGGCGATCGACCGCGGCGTGAACTACTTCGACACGGCTCCCGACTACTCCGACACGAGCTCGGAGCGGATCCTCGGCGAGGCGATGCGCGAGACCGGCGGCCGCGACAAGATGTTCCTCGCGACCAAGTTCTGCACGGCGAAGGGCCATCTGCCGACCGATACGCCGGTTCCGGAGATCATCGCGGCCGTCGAGGGAAGCCTGCAGCGCCTGCAGACGGACTACGTCGACCTCGTCCACATCCACTCGTGCGACGTCGTCGAGCGGCTGATGGCGCCGAACTTCCACGAAGCGTTCGACCGCCTGCGCGAGCAGGGGAAGGCGAAGTACCTCGGCGTCAGCACGCACACGCCGGACCTCGAGACCGTCGCGCGTACCGCGATCGACTCGGACCGCTTCGACGTGCTGATGCTCGCGTATCACCACGGCCTGTTCCCGGGCGTCGCCCAGGTGATCGACGACGCGCACGGGCGCGACATCGGCGTCGTCGCGATGAAGACGCTGAAGGGCGCCAAGGTCGCGCAGCTCACGGGCTTCGACGACGACCAGGCCTCGTATGCGCAGGCGGCGTTCCGCTGGGTGCTCGCGAACCCGTCGGTCTCGTGCCTCGTCGTGTCGTTCTTCGACGACCAGCACTGCGACGAGTACCTGTACGCCTCGGGCCAGAAGCCGCTCGAGACGGACCAGGCGCTCCTGCAGCGCTACGACCGTCTCGCGAGCGCCGACTACTGCCGGCCGCACTGCGGCGCGTGCCTCGGCTCGTGCGAGCGCGGCCTGCCGATCGACACGGTGCTCCGGTACGACATGTACTTCGAGAGCTACGCCGGCCGGAAGGAGATGGCGCGCGAGAAGTACGCAAAGCTGACGCGCGCCTCGCTCGACGCCTCCGGATGCGAGGCCTGCCCCGCTCCCTGCGCGGGCGCCTGTCCCTTCGAGCTGCCGATCCGAGCCAAGATGGTGCGCGCGCACGAGCGCCTGCGCGCCGTCTGACCTTTCCCCAGTCCCGAACCGAGGAGTCCGAAGAGATGTCGTCGAAGAACCCGAAACTGCGGCGGAGCGCCCGGATCGCGCTCGTCCTGGCCTGCCTCGCCGCCGCCGGCCCGAGCCGGACGCTCGCGGCCGAGCCCGCGGCTCCCGCGGCGGCCCCGAAGGCGGACGAGCCGATGTGCGTCGTCGCGGTCCAGCCGGAGGTGAAGTCCGTGACCTTCGCCTCCCCGACGTCGGGGCTCGAGGGCGGCGCTCTCTCGCTTTTCCTCGCGGAGGCGCCAACCGTGAAGCCCGGCGATCTGGTGAAGATCGTCCGCGCGGCCGGTGCCGCCCCCGAGCTCGAGACCGTCGAGGCGGGCTCCGCGAAGTGCCAGAGCCTCGCCAAGGGCGTCGAAGACCACCACGCCGGCCACTGATTCCGGGATCGGGGTCTTTCATCCGCCGATCGGTGGGGTAGCTTGGAGCTGCTCCTTCCCCGTTCGTCTTCCCGCTCGTCTGCAGAATTCACGCCACTTCGCTTGCGCCGGGGCTTCTCGCGCGGCAAGGAATTTGGCGGGGACTCGCGAGGAGACGCAGCGTGAGAGACAGCGGTAGGACCTCGGGAGGCGCCCCAAAGCCCCGATCTCGCACAGGAAAGCCGGGTGCGGTCCGGAGTGGCGGGCGACCGTCCGGCCGCGGGACAGGAGCCCGAAAAAAGACCGTGCCCACAGCGAAAAAGAAGGCGCCCGCGAGCGCGAAAGGACGGACGCAGCGCGTCACGAGCACTTCCAAGTCCGCCCGCGCGAGCCGTCCGGCCGCCAAGCCGAAGCCGCCGGCGCGGAAGGCCACACCCACTGCAAAGAGCACCGGAGCCGCTGCCCGGAAAACGGGCTCCGCGGCGAAGAAACGTCCGCGCGCTCCCGCCCGGGCATCGCGCAGCGCCGCCCCGCGGACCTCGGCACCGGTCGTCCGGCGGGGCGACGGGTCGTTCCGCCTCTCGCGGGAGGTGATTCCGGAGACGTACCACGTCCACCTCCTCCCCGATCTCAACCGCGGCGTCTTCCGCGGCGAGGAGATCATCGAGATCTACGTCGAGAAGCGGCGCTCGGTGATCCAGATCCACGCGGCGGACCTGGTTCTCGATCGCGCCGAGATCACGCCGCGGGGCGCCCCCACGATCCGCCCGTCCGGGGCACCGCGGAAGCCGAGCTTCGCGCCGGACTCGCGCGGACCGCAGGAGGCGACCGAGTTCATCGCCCATCCCGGCCGGGAGACGGTCGAGATCCGCTTCGCCCGCCCGTTCGGCCCCGGCACGTACGTCCTGAGCATCGCCTTCCACGGCGACCTGCAGAAGCGCCTCCGCGGTCTCTATGCCGCGCAGAGCGGCAACCGCCGGTACGCGTTCACGCAGCTCGAGGCGGCGGACGCACGCCGCTGCTTCCCGTGCTTCGACGAGCCGGACCTGAAGGCGAAGTTCACGTTCTCGGTGACGGTGCGCTCGGGCCTGACGGTCGTGTCGAACAACCCCGTCCGGCGCTCCGATCACAACACGAACGGGACGACGACCTGGCACTTCACGCAGACGCCGCCGATGTCGACCTACCTCTGCGCGCTCGCGGTCGGCGAGCTCGAGAGCGGCGAGCAACGCCATCTCGGGACGGTCCCGGTCCGCGTGTGGCACGTCCCCGGGAAGGCGGACATGGCCGGGTTCGCGCTCGAGACGGCCGTCGCGTCGCTGCAGCGGCTCGAGCGCTACTTCGGGATTCCCTACCCGTACGACAAGCTCGATCTCGTCGCGGTCCCCGACTTCGAAGCCGGCGCGATGGAGAACGCGGGTGCGGTCTTCTTCCGGGAAACGCTCCTTCTCGTCGATCCCCACACGATCACCGTCGCGGAGCAGAAGCGCGTCGCCGAGGTGATCGCGCACGAGCTCGCGCACATGTGGTTCGGGAACCTCGTCACGATGCGCTGGTGGGACGACCTCTGGCTGAACGAGGCGTTCGCGACGTGGATGGCGTTCAAGATCGTCGACGAGTGGAAGCCCGAGTGGCGCATGTGGAACAACTTCGAGCCGCACCGCGCCGCGGCCCTCGCGATGGACGGGCTCGCGAACACGCATCCGATCTACGCGCCGGTGCAGAACGCCGCGCAGGCGACCGAGAACTTCGACGCGATCACCTACGAGAAGGGCGCGTCCGTCGTGCGCATGCTCGAGAGCTACCTCGGCCCGGCCGAGTTCCGCGCGGGCGTGCAGATGTACATCAAGCGTCACGCCGAAGCGAACGCGGTGGCGGCGGATCTCTGGAAGGCGCTCGAGGAGGCGTCCGGACAACCCGTCGCGCAGATCGCGAAGGCGTGGATCAAGCAGCCGGGCTTCCCGCTCGTCACCCTTTCGACGGAGTCGAGGCGCGACGCGACGGACCTGCACGTCAAGCAAGAGCGCTTCAAGGCGAGCCCGATCACGAAGCCTCCTCCGGGCGGCTCGAACACGTGGCCGCTGCCGCTCGTCGTCAAGCTCGCGAAGCCCGGAAGCAAGAAGCCACGCGTCGAGCGCGCGCTCGTGCAGAAGGCGCGCGACAAGATCACGCTCGCGGGAGCGAAGTCGCCGCCCTGGTACTACGGGAACGTCGACGAGGGCGGCTTCTACCGCGTGCTGCACGATCCCGAGTGCCTCGCGGCGCTCGCGCAGGATCCGGCGGGGCGGCTCGAGGCGGTCGAGCGCATGGGCCTCGTCGGTCACCAGTGGGCGATCGTGCGTGCGGGCCGCGCTCCGCTGTCGAGCGTGCTCGACCTCGTCGCCGCGCTGCGCGACGAAGCGGACTACGACGTCCTCGACACGCTCGTCGGGCCGCTCGCGTTCCTCGACGATCAGCTCGCAGACGCGGCGGGACCGGAGTACCGCGGGCGCTACCACCGCTGGCTCGAGTCGGCCTTCGGACCGGCGCGAGCGGAGCTCGGCTGGGACCCGGAGACGGACGAGCGCGACGAGCGGAAGCTCCGTCGCTCGGCGCTCTTCCGGATCGTCGGCGTCGTCGCCGAGGACCGCGAGATCGCCGACGAAGCGGCGACGCGCCTCGACGCGTTCCTCGACGATCCGACGACGCTCGAGCCGAACCTCGCCGACTCGTTCGTCTCGATCGTGGCACGCGAGGGCGATTACGAGCGCTTCCAGAAGATGCGCGCGGCGGTGGAGGCGGCGCGGACGCCGCAGGAGAAGCGGCGCCTCCAGCTCGCGCTCGGCGACTTCCGTCAGACGCGCGCCGTCGAGCAGGGCCTGGCACTCTCGCTCACGCCGGAGATCCCGACGCAGGACGTCGGCTTCCTCCTGATGCGCTTCCTCGGAAACCGCGTCGCGCGCGTCACGGCGTGGGGCTTCATCCGGAAGAACTGGGAGACGCTGATGAAGCGCCTGCCGCCGATGATGGCCTCGCGCCTGATCGAGGCGACGGCGGCGCTGCAGACGCGCGAGGCGCGGAACGAGGTCGCGACGTTCTTCAAGCAGCACCCGATCGAGACCGCGGCGCGTGCGCTGCGGCTGGCACTCGAGCGCTTCGACGTGAACGCGGAGTTCCGCAAGCGTGCCGCGCCCGATCTGAAGGACTGGCTCGACCGATAGGGGGTCCGGTTCGTTCGGGCCTATCTGCACCCAGGCTCGGGCCGTCAGCGGGGGCAGTCGACGGTCTGTCCGTAAGGGGGTCCGGTTCGTTCGGGCTTATCTGCACCCAGGCTCAGGCCGTCAGCGGGGGCAGTCGACGGTCTGTCCGCTCGAGCTCGTGCAGGTGCCGGTGTGCGAGACCGAGCCGTTCTCGACGGACGTCGAGCCGTCGTACGTCGCACCCGAGTTCGCCGTCGCCGACGTCGAGCGCTCTCCGCTGCGGCTTCCGTCGGCGCTCCGAGAAGCGCTGCGCGTCGTCTCCGCACTGCCGCGGGACCCCGAGGCAGCGGCACCGCCCTGATACGAAGCGGAGCCGTCGGCCGAGCGGCTCCACGTCCCGCCGCGCGCCGCCTTTCCGCCGTTCGGGCCTTCCGCCGCGCGAGCGCTGCCGCCGACGGCGTTGCCGTTCCCGTCCGTCGCGAATCCGCGCGCCCCCGCGGCGCCTCCGCCGTTGGGACCGCGAACTCCCGCAGCTCTTCTGCCGGCCGCACCCGCGGGGCCGTAGACGACTCCTCCTCGTCCCGCGGCTGCTCCGCCTGCGGGACCGTAGACCGCTGCCGCCGTTCCCGCGGCCGTGGCGTCCGAGCCGTGCACGACCGCCGACCGTCGCGCAGCGGCACCTCCCGCAGCCGGGACCACGACCGTCGTGTCCGTGTCGGAATCGGCGGCTTCCGCCGCCGCGGCGGCCATGGCCGCGCGACGCGCGAGCGGTCCGCTCCACGCCGGCGAAGCAGCGAAGACCAAGGCGGCTCCCGCCGCCGAAAGAGCCACGAGCTTCCGGGTGTCGATCGTCTTCATGCGTTCCTCCTGGCGAGGAACGCATAGGGTGCTCCGTGGCACGTGGCCTCGGGCTCGACTCGAGCCCGACGCAGAGCTGCGCCTCGCTGCTCGTCTCATCGGCGGACGAGCGCGGGCACTGGAGCCGCGCGTCCCACGGGTGCGCTCGGGGCCTACGGAACGATGATCGACGGGCAGAAGTCCGGCGACTCCGCGTTCACCGCCTTGTAGACGCCCTTCACCGGCGAGTCCTTCTTCACGACGCCGTCGTCGCCGGGGAAGAGGAAGCAGACGTTGAACACGCCGACCTGCGTGTTGACCGTGAAGACGCCGCCGACCTCGCCGAGCGGTGCCACGCCGAGCACCGGGAAGTCGATGCCGGTTCCCTTCAGCACGATCTTCAGGAGACCGTCCTTCAGCTTCGCCTTCTTGACGGGTCCGTGGACGAGACCCTTGTCGGTGTAGACGTACTTCCCGTTCTTGCTCTCCCAGCTCGACGCCGGCATGTCGAAGACGCTCGACTGCTGTCCGAGAGACGGATCGACGAGGTAGAACGACGCGCCGTTGTCCGTCGGGTCGAGCGCGTCGGCGACGAGTGCCTGGTCCTTCGAGACGAACGCGACCTTCCGCTTCGCGGCGACGACGTTGTCCTTGACGACGATCTTCTTGCCGCTGATCGGGATGTCCTCGACCGGGGCGACGGCGGAGGCGACGGACGCGGAGAGGAGCCATGAAGCAACGGAGACGAGAGCCAACGCGGACTTCCTCATGCGTCCACGCTGCCAGATTCAGACCTCCGGGAGAACCCGGTTCTTGGTCTCTCGAAGGTTGGGACGAGGCCTCCGCCGTTCGCCTTTCGGCCGGCGTAGCACCCGTGCTACGGTAGCGGCATGCCGCGCGAGATCACCCAACGGGAGCTCCGGAACGAGAGCGGAGAGATCATGCGCGCGCTCGACAGCGGGGAGACGTTCGTCATCACACGAAACGGCGTCCCGGTAGGCGAGCTCGTTCCGGTCCAGCGCCGACGGTTCGTACCCGCCAAGAGCGTTGCCGCCGTGTTCGCCGGAGCCCCGCGAATCGCTCGTCGCCGCTTCCGCCGCGATCTCGACGCCGCCGTCGATCAGGATACGAAGCCGCGTGCATGATCGAGGGATGATCGACACGTCCGTCGTCATCGAGCTCGAGCGGATCGATTTGGACGATCTTCCGAACGAAATCGCGATCTCGTGGATCACGGTTGCCGAGCTGTCCGCCGGACCGCACGCCACCGACGACCCAGAGGAGCGAGCGCGGCGACAAGATCGACTCCAGCGTGTTCAGACGACCTTCGATCCGATCCCATTCGACGGAGACGCCGCTCGCGCCTACGGCCGCATCTACGCCGCCGTTCGCCGCGCCGGAAGGAAGGCACGCGGCCGTCGCTTCGCCGACCTCCTCATCGCCGCCACGGCTCTGGGGGCGGGGCTTCCGCTGTACACGCGGAATCCGGCGGACTTCGAGGGCCTCGCGGCGCTCGTCGAGATCGTCGAGATCGTCGAACTGAAGCGCTGGCCGCGAGAGCTCAGCGCTGGCCGAGGATCACCACGCAGGACACCGCGCCCGGCCCGCCGACGTTGTGCGCGAGCCCGATCTCCGCGTCCTTGACCTGCCGCTCGCCGCAGTTCCCGCGGAGCTGCTGCACGCACTCGTAGATCATGCGCACGCCCGACGCTCCGATCGGATGCCCGAACGACTTCAAGCCGCCGCTCGGGTTGATCGGGATGTCGCCGTCGACGCGCGTCCGGCCCTCCTCGACGAGCCCCGGCGCCTTGCCCTTCTCGCAGAAGCCGAGGTCCTCGATGTTCGAGATCTCGGTCCACGTGAAGCAGTCGTGCACCTCGGCGAAGTCGATGTCCGAAGGCGAGAGATCGGCCTGCTCGTACGCCTTCTTCGCCGCGGCCTGCGTCGAGCGGAAGCCGACGTAGTCGAAGGTCGGGTCGAAGTACGGGCGTCCGGTCGCGACGGCGAGAGCAGCACCCTTCACGAGCACGTAGTCGTCGCGGAAGCGTGAAGCGATGTCCGCGCGGCACACGATCGCGGCCGCGCCGCCGTCGGTCGTCGGGCAGCAGTCGAAGAGCCCGAAGGGCGTCGCGATCATCGGCGCCTTCAGGACCTGCTCCTCGGTGATCTCCATCTGGAAGTGTGCGAGCTGGTTGCGCGCGCCGTTCCAGTGGTTCTTCACCGCGACCTTGGCGAGCGTCTCGCGGCCGACCTTGAACTCGTGCATGTAGCGGTTCGCCGCGAGAGCGAAGAGGCCGGGCGCGGTGTTGCCCTTGCCGAGGATCTGGTGGCCGATGCGCGGAATGCCGCGCCCGGGGCGGTCCTTCAGCTTCTCGGAGCCCACGACGAGCACGATGTCGTGCTGCCCCGAGGCGACGGCAAGGCACGCGTTCCGGAACGCGTCCGTTCCGGTCGCGCAGAAATTCTCGACGCGCGTCACCGGGCGGTCGTAGAGGCGCAGCGGATCCGCGAGCGAGATGCCGGCCTTCCCGCCCTGCGCGTGCGGCAGGTACGTGCCGACGTACGCCGCGTCGATCTCGGACGGGTCGACGTTCGCGTCCGCGTACGCCTGGAAGGCCGCGTCGCAGACCTGATCCTCGTACGTCATGTCGTAGAGCTCGCCGAACTTCGTGCAGCCCACGCCGATGACGGCCACCTTGTCGCGAATGGAGCTCATGCCGGTCGCGCCTTCCAGAAGTAGTTGTAGTTCTCGCCGCCCGCGTGCAGGCGGCGGAACGTCAGCGTCATCTCGGCGCCGATCTGGACGTCCTCCGGCGTGCAGTCGGTCGTCTGCACGTAGACGCGGCCGCCGCCCTCGAGGTCGATCACGACCATCCCCATCGGGTGCTCGAGGTTCGCCGCGAGATGATCGACCGTGAAGGTGAAGATCCGTCCGTTCTTTCCGAGCTTGACGGGCTCGAGCGCCTCGCGCTTCAGGCACGCGAGGCAGACGCGCGCCTGCGGATACTGCACCATGCCGCACGAGCCGCAGCGCGTTCCGTAGAGGCGCACGTCCTGCTGGAGCTCGCGCGCCTCGAGCACGTTGCTGATGAGCTCGACGGGCGTCTCGTCCTCCCCGAGGATGCGCCGGTACTTGAGGTAGCGCTCGTAGCTCGGCAGCGGCGCGCGCCGCGCGATCGCCTTCTCGATCGAGGGACGGCAAGCCGAAGGACCAGCTCCGGCGGCGGCTTCGAAGAGCACGGCCTCCGCCCCTTCGCCGAACGCGCCGACGACGATGCGATCGCCGGCCTTCGCGCGCTCGAGCGCCGAAGCGAGCAGCAGGAGCGGATCCGGCGTGCCGAGGACGCCGACCTGCGGAATGAGCGACGGCACGAGCCGCGTCTTCGCGTCGATCCCGACCGCGCGCGCGAGCTGCGCCGCGGCCTTGTCGTCCGGGCTCGCGACCGCGAGCGCCGCGACCTGATCGGCGCCGACGCCGTGCTCGTTCATCACGCGCTCGACGACTTCGCCGAGGTCGCGGAGGTAGCCGTGGCTGATCGAGAATCGCGCGTCCTGCACCTGTACCGAATCGCCGGTGTCCGTGCGCCACTGGAACGTGAACTCCTCGGCGACCGCCGCGGCGCCGACGAACTTGCAGAGCCGCGCCTTCGCGTCGACGACGACCGCTACGGCGCCGTCGCCGAAGATCGCCTCGAGCGCGCTCTCCGCGGGCGCCGGACGACAGTCGGAGGCGACGACGAGGATGCGTCGCGCCGATCCCGATTCGACCGCGCGAACCGCCGCGGTGAGCGCCGCGAGACCGGCGCGCACCGAGCCCGCGAAGTCCGCGGTCAGGATAGCGCGCGGAAGGTCGCACGCCGTCGCGATGACGCTCGCGACCTGCTTCTCGCGATACGGCGACGAGGTCGAAGCGAAGAACAGCCCGTCGAAGGTGAGCGCTTCGTGGTCCTCGAGACAGCGGTGCGCCGCCTCGACCGCCATGGTGAGCGCGTCCTCGTCGTAGTTCGCGACGGTGCGCTCGCCCGCGGGCTGGCGGCTGCCCCACGCCGAGGCGATCTTGGAGCGCTCCAGGCGCGGGCGCGGAAGGTAGACGCCGATCGAGCTCAAGCCGGTCATCGGGCGCGATGTACCAGTGGGGTTGCGTCAATGCGAATCAGGGTCGGCGCCGCGGGCACGCTCAGACCACGGGGACGGCGCGAGAGCTGCGAATGCCCCGATCGGCAGTCGCCAGCGTCAAGCCGTGTACTCTCGCAGTCGCTGCAATGAGCTGATCCGCCGGATCACGCGGGAACTTCGGGCCGAGACGGGTGCTTTCGACCGCGACGTGTGCGGAGATCGGAAGAACCTCGATCTCGGAATTGCGCTCGATGCTGGCCAGGCACTCCTCGACCGACACGTCGAACTGGAGTCGCCCGATCTCCGCAAGCTTGGCGATCTCCCACAAGCTGATGCTGCTCACGGCAAGCGGTTCGCCGCGCCCTTGCGCGTCTGCGAGCATCTCGCGATGGCGTCGCGAAAGCTGCCGATCGTCGAGGTGCCACCACACGAGAATGTGCGTATCGAGGAGATAGCGCACGCTTCACCGTCGGCGGGTCGCGTCGAACTCCTCAGACCAGTCCGAGTTCACGATGTCGCCCTCGATCCGGACGACGGTCTTCCATCGGCCGAGAGTCGGCGCATTGCGAGCATCCGAGACGCGGGTGACGCGCGCGACCGGACGGCCCCGCTTCGTGATCACGATCTCGCCGCCTTTCTCGTTGACCTCGTCCACGAGTCGGAGGCAGCGCATCTTGAACTCGCTCACCGGGATCTCGCGTCGGCCCGGAGTCGCGTTCGTTCGAGCGGCCATGGTCGAGACGTACCGACGGCGAAATGACTAGTCAACCGGTCAGCAGAGGCCTCGAGTCCTCATTCGCCTTCGAGCACGAACGAGGCTGACTCGGCCGCCGCGCCGTTCAACGCGCGCAGCGCGTCGCGTCAAGATCATCCTTGGCGACGCAGCCGCCGTGGCACTCGCCGTGACGAGCCGAGCCACACGCGCTCGCTCGGACCGTCACTCGACGGTGACAGTCGTGGCGAGGTGACACGCCGTGGCCAAATGGGGCGACGCAGCAACCCTCAAGGACGAACGTTTTGTCTACCTCAGAGGCGCGGGATCGTGCAGAGTTGCAAGGAAGCTTCCCACATCCAGGGCCAATTTTCGTCGTGAACCGCGGCACTCGCGTTGCTAACGATTCGACGTCCACGATCACCCCCAGCTCCTCCACCGGCCTACGCCTC
>VGTG01000077.1 GCA_016874795.1 Deltaproteobacteria bacterium
TCTCCCTCCGGGCTCCTCGACGTACTGTTCAAGTACGCCTGCGTCGCCCTCCGGTCCGAGGCTCGCGAATCTTCGGCACTCTCGACCGCCTCGCGACGTGATCTGGTGAGAAATGCAGGCTAGCGGAACGCCGGGATCACTTCGCGGGCGAAGAGCTCGAGCGCTTCGAGGCGGGGACGGCGCCCGAAGCTCATGATCAGCGTCGTCGCGCCCATCTCCACCGTTCGGCGGACGCGCTCGATGCACTCGCCTGGCGTTCCCGCGATGATCAGGTCCTCGCCGCCCGCCAGGAAGGGAAGCTCCGCACGCACGCGCTCGCTCGCCGCGCGCGCTTCCGATTCGCTCGAGCCGATCGCGCCGAGCGTCTGCTGCGAGATCTCGATGGCGTCGAAGTCGCGCTTCAGGCTGTCGCAGTGCTGTCGGAGCTTCTCGAGCTTCCGCGGCAGGTCGCGATGCGCGAGGCCGAGGTTGTTCCAGACGTCGGCGTGCTCCGCGACGAGCTTCAGGAGGACGCGCTCGCCCGAGCCGCCGATCAGGATCGGCGGGTACGGCTGCTGGACGGGACGCGGGCGGCAGTACGCGTCCTCGACGTGGAACTGCTCGCCGAAGTAGCTGACCGGCTCCTCGGTCCAGAGTCGCCGGATGATCGCCGCCGTCTCGTCGAGCTGCCGGAGCCGCGTGCCGATCGGCGGGAAGGTGAAGCCGTACGCCTTGAACTCCGCGTCGTACCAGCCCGCGCCGAGGCCGAGAACGAAGCGCCCGCTCGAAACGTGATCGAGCGTCGCCGCCATCTTTGCGACGAGCGACGGCTGCCGATAGCCGACGCAGAGGACGAGGTGTCCGAGGCGGATGCTCCGCGTCACGCCTGCGATCGCGGCGATCTCCGTCCAGCCCTCGAAGATCGGCACGGTCGGATCCGGGACGCCGAAGAAGTGATCGACCGCCCAGAGCGAGTCGAAGCCGAGGCGGTCGGCCGCTTCGGCGAATTCGAGCACCTCGTTCCACGAGGCGCCGATCTGGGGAACGGCGATGCCGAACTTGACGGCTCGGCGGGGCCGCGAGGTGCTCGTGGACATCTTCAGTGGTGATGATGCCCCGAATGATCGTGGTCGTGATCGTGATCATGATCATGGTCGTGCCCCTCTCTGTCCTCGGGGGGATCGAGAGGCACGTCGAGAAGCGGCTTCGCGCGAAGCTTCTCCGCGACGCTCGGGACCGCTTTCTGCAGGGTGTCGAGCCGCGACGCGAGGCCGCCGACCTTGCGCGCGAGGACGTCCTCGTATGCTTGCAGCTTCTCCTCGAGCGCCGGTTCGCAGCCTTCCTTGATGCTGCCGTCGGTCTCGAGCTGCGCGTTGATCTCGTCGGCGAGCTTGTCGAGCTTTCCGCCCGCCTCTTCGGTCAGCCGCGTTCCGATGTGCTCGGCCCAGAGCGCCTGGAACGCACGTGTGGCGGGAACCTGTCGCCGCAGGCCGGAGCTCAGCTGGTACACGCGTGCCGCAAGGGCGGCGAAGGAGCCGAGCCCGCGTCGCGAGTGGAACGCGTTCAGGCGCACCAGCCGATCGCGAAGCTTCTCGGCGGTGCCGCCGTCCGCGAGCACCGTCAAGCATTGCTCGAACTCTTGCGTGGTCAGCTGGGCCATCTGGCTCTGGTTCCTTTCGTGTTTCGAGAGGCGGTCAGACCGCCGCGTGTCGCGAGGCGGGCTTCCGCGGCCGGTCCGTGCGTCGCTCGGTTCCGACCCACGCGAAGCCGTCGAAGCTCGCTCCCTCGTGCACGACGAGCGACGTCGCTTCGATGTCGCCGGCGACGTGCGAGCTCGGGTAGAGCTCGACGCTGCCGCTCCGGAGGACGTTGCCCTGGAGGTTCCCGTACACGAGCAGCACCCGTGCGCTCACCGTCGCCTCGAGCCGCGCAGTCTCGCCGATGACCAGGAGCGCGTCGGCCCGGATCTCGCCGCGAAGCTGCCCGTCGATGCGGGCATCGTCTGGAAAGTGGATGCGTCCGGAGATCGAGACGTCGCTCTCGATCTCGTGGCGATACCGCGGGGCCGCGCCCGATCCCGACCCTACCGGGGACGAACCCTGCATTCGGTGCTCCTAGCTCGCCTGGCTCACTTCCTTGATGCGGGCGGCGCGTCCCGAGCGCTCGCGGAGGTAGTAGAGCTTGGCGCGCCGCACGCGACCACGGGTCATCACCTCGATCTTGTCGAGGCGCGGCGAGTGCAGCGGGAAGGTACGCTCGACGCCGATCCCGTACGACACCTTGCGCACCGTGAAGGTCTCGCGCACGCCGCCGTGCTTGCGACGAAGGCAAACGCCCTCGAAGACCTGGATGCGCTCCTTCTCGCCCTCGACGACCTTCACGTGCACGCGCACCGTGTCGCCCGGCTTGAAGGTGGGGAGATCGGAGCGAAGCTGCTCCGCCTCGATCGCCTGGATGATGTCGCCCGCGCCCATGGAATGATCTCCTCTACCGACTTCTCGCAGCTTCTCGCGGTTCCTGGCCGTGGGCCAGCCTCAGCTTCGGTCTCGGCTGCGGAGCCGGTCCAGGAGGATGGCCGCCGCCGAGCGTACCGAGAGGTGGTTGTATTGGTCCAGGCCTTGTAACGGTTCGAGGAGCTGATCGCACCGGTCGAGGATCTCCTCGGCCAGGCCGTGCCCGGTTCCGAGGAGCAGGAGGATCGCCTCGTCCCCGGAGTCCAAGGCCTCGCGAAGGTCGCGGAACGAGACCGTGGGCCGGCCGCGCGGCCGCGCGGAAGTGGCGACCAGGCGGGGCATCCGCCCGGCCTCCTGCTCGACCTGGGCGATCACGTGGTCGAGGTCCGGCTCGACCCGGACCAGGCCCATCGCCTCGCGGCGGGAAGGGTTGTGGCGGGCGCCGTAGCCCTCCTGCCAGTGCCAGACCACCCGCTCGCAGAGCGCCCGCAGTCCCGGGATCGGGTGGGTGACGAAGTACCGCGTGACGCCGAACGTCCGGGCCGACCGCGCGATGTCGTGGATGTCCATGTTCGTCACCGAGGAGGTGACGATCTGGCCGTCGCGGTTCCGAACCGGGTGGTGCAGGAGCGCCAGGTAGAGGGGCGCGCTCACCGGTCCTTCTTCTCCGGGGACCCCGGCGCCGACGGGAGCAGATCCGGGCGGACCCTGGCGGTCCGCTCGAGGGCCGCCTCGCGTCGCCAGCGCTCGACCGCAGCGTGGTTGCCGGAGAGGAGGATCTCGGGGACCCCGAGCCCGCGGAAGACCTCTGGCCGGGTGTACTGCGGGTACTCGAGGAACTCCTCGGAGAACGACTCGTGGACGAGCGACTCGGGGTTTCCGAGGACGCCCGGCACGAGGCGCGCGACGGCGTCGATCAGGACCGCGGCGGCCGCTTCGCCGCCGGAGAGGACGTAGTCGCCGATGCAGAGCTCTTCGTCGATGAACGCCCCGACGCGCTCGTCGACGCCCTCGTACCGTCCGCACAGGAGGACGAGATGGCCGATCGCAGCGAGCTCGCGCGCCTTCGCCTGTGTGAGGCGCGCTCCCCGCGCGGAGAGGAGGACGCGGCGCGTGCCCGGTGCGGCGATCGCCTCGAGCGCGTCCACCACCGGCTCGACCTTCATCACCATGCCGTGGCCGCCGCCGTACGGCGTGTCGTCGACCGTCCGGTGCTTGTCCTTCGCGAAGTCGCGGATCTGGTGGAGCTGGACGGTCACGAGCCCCTTCTCGATCGCCTTGCCGAGAAGGCTGCTCGCGAGGACTCCACCGAAGTAGTCCGGAAAGAGGGTGAGGACGTCGAACCGCATGCTCAATCTTCGAGGAGCCCGCGCGGGGGATCGATGCGCGCGACCTTCGCCTTCAGATCGATCTCCTTCACGATCTCGCCCGCGACGGGGATCAGGATCTCGCGCGGCTTCCCCCGCTCGTGGTCGCTCGGAGCGTGCACGACCCAGACGCCGTTTCCCGCGTTCGACATCACCTCGACGACGCGTCCCAGGACGGCGTCGTCGACGGTCCGGACCTCGAGTCCGATCACCTCGTAATCGTAGAGCTCGCCTTCGCCGGCTTCGGGGATGGACGACTTCGCGACGCTCACCGTGCTCCCGATCCAGGCTTCGAGCGCGTCGAGCGTCGCGATGCCGTCGAGACCGACGAGGAACATGCCACGGTGCGGCCGGCTCGCGGTCACTTCGAACCGCGTCGGCGGCTCGTCCGGGTCGCTTCCGCGCGGCTGAAGCCAGACCTCGCGGCAATCGGAGAGTGCCGGCGAGAGCGGGTTGTGCGGCTTCACGCGCGCCAGGCCACGGACCCCGTGCCCGGCGACCAGAGCTCCGACGGGAAGAAGGTCGTCCGGCGGAGACGCCTCTCGAGGACCTCTGGCCTTCGCGGCGGCGATGTCCTCTTACTGGTCCTCGACGATCTCGAGGACCACCTTTCGGTTCATCCGGGAGGCCGCCGCATTGACGAGTGTACGAATCGACTTCGCGGTGCGGCCCTGCTTGCCGATGATCCGGCCCAGGTCCTCCATGGCGACGCGAAGCTCGATCACCGACGCCGTATCGCCCTGGGTCTCCTTGACCTCGACCTTGTCCGGGTGATTGACGAGGTGCTTCGCGAGAAGCTCGACGAGTTCCTTCATTTTATTCAGCCCTCGGCCGATGCCGGGGCGGGTCCAGCCGATGTTGCGAGGCCCTTCCACCCGGCTTTTTTCATGAGTCTAGCTACGGTTGCCGACGGGGTGGCTCCCCGCCGAATCCAGCCTTCCAGCTTCTCCATGTGGATCTTCAGCTCGATGGGCTCGCGGGTGGGATCGTAGTGCCCGAGCTGCTCGATGAAGCGGCCGTCGCGTGGCGAACGCCGCTCCGCCGCGACGATGCGATAGAACGGATTCTTCTTGCTGCCGTGTCGAGAAAGTCGAATTCGAGCCGCCATCTATCTCTCCGTGCTCTCCGTGCTCTCCGTGCTCTTCATGATCTCCGAGCTGCTGCTTCTGGTCGTGCGCGCGGCGGCAGGCGCCTCGCGTGCCGGGCTTGGCTGGACCGGCATTTGTTAGCGCCCGCCCTGTAGCTGGGCAAGGAGGCCCCGGCCGGCGCCGCTGCTCAGCTTTTTCATCATCTTGCGAGCTTGGTCGTACTGCTTCAGGAAGCGGTTGACGTCGGAGACGCTCGTGCCACTGCCTGTGGCAATGCGTTTGCGACGGCTGGAGTTCAGGATCAGGTGGTTCTGGCGCTCCTGGCGGGTCATCGAGTCGATGATCGCCTCGATCTTCTTGAGCTCGTCGTCGGCTTCCGCGAGCTCGCCGCCCTTGGCGAATTTCTTCATGCCGGGAATCATCCCGATCAGGTCGCCGATCGAGCCCATCTTCTTCACGGTGCGGAGCTGGTCGCGGAAGTCCTCGAGCGTGAACGAGTCCTTCTTGAGCTTCTGCTGGAGCTCGCGGGCCTTCTTCTCGTCGTAGGCGGCCTCCGCCTTCTCGATCAGCGAGAGGACGTCGCCCATGCCGAGGATGCGCGAGGCGACGCGGTCGGGATGGAAGACCTCGAGTGTGTCGAGCTTCTCGCCCATGCCGACGAACACGATCGGCCGCTCGGTGACCGCGTGGATCGAGAGGGCGGCGCCGCCGCGGGCATCGCCTTCCATCTTCGAGAGGATGACGCCGTCGATCCCGACTCCTTCCTTGAAGCCGGTCGCGACCGAGACGGCGTCCTGGCCGGTCATCGCGTCGGCGACGAGGAGGGTCTGGCGAGGCTTCACCGCGTCGCGAACGGCCCGGAGCTCGCTCATCAGAGCTTCGTCGATGGCGAGACGGCCGGCGGTGTCGAAGATGACCGTGTCGAAGCCCTCGCGGCGCGCGTGCTCGAGAGCCTCCGCGGCGAGCTTCGCGGGGGCACCGCTCTGCTCCGGCGTGTCGAAGACCCCCGCGGGCGAGCCGACCTGTGCCGCCAGCGTCTTCAGCTGCTGGATCGCGGCCGGACGCGAAAGATCGAGCGGCACGAGGTACGGCCGCCGCTGCTTCGCGCGAATCAAGTGCGTCGCGAGCTTCGCAGCGGTCGTCGTCTTGCCGGATCCCTGCAGACCGACGAGCAGGATCGTCGCGGGCCGGTCTCCGCCGGAAGGCAGATCGAGCTTTCCCGCAGCGCCGCCCATCAGGGCGACGAGCTCCTCGTGCACGATCTTGATCAGGTGCTGCTCGGGCGTGAGGCTTCGCAGCACTTCCTGCCCGACTGCGCGCGCCTGGACCTTCGCGAGGAAGCTCTTGACGACCTGGAAGTGAACGTCGGCTTCGAGAAGCGCCAAGCGCACGTCGCGCAACGCTTCTTCGACGTTCGCCTCGGTCAGCCTCCCGGTCCCGCGGATCTTGCGGAAGACGTTCTCGAGCTTGTCGGAGAGGGAATCGAACATCAAGTCGAAACGAATCGCAGGACGCACCCTTCCCGCGATCCGCCTCCGGTGAACGCGAGGCCGAGGCTACTGCCGTGTTTTCGCAATGTCAAATCTCAATTCTTGACACTTCAAACGAAGGAAGGGCGCGGACCGTCGAGCCCGCGCCCTTCCCCGTGCTGCACGTGCGTGCAGCAATCACCCGACCGAAGTCGATTACATCATGCCGCCCATCCCGCCCATTCCACCCGGAGGCATGCCAGGAGCCGGCTTGTCGTCCGGCTTCTCGGCGACCATTGCCTCCGTCGTGAGCAGCAGGCCGGCGACCGATGCCGCATTCTGCAGCGCGGTGCGCACGACCTTCGTCGGATCGATGATGCCGGCCTTGAGCAGGTCCTCGTACTCCTCGGACGCCGCGTTGTAGCCGAAGGCACCCTTGCCGGAGCGGACCCGGTCCACGACGATCGAGGGCTCCTGACCCGCGTTGGAGGAGATCCAGCGCAGGGGCGACTCGCAGGCGCGGCGCACGATCGTCACGCCGACGCGCTCCTCGTCGGGAACGGTGAGCTTCTCGAGGCCTTCGGACGTGCGCAGCAGAGCGACGCCGCCGCCCGGCACGATGCCCTCCTCGACGGCCGCGCGGGTCGCGTGGAGCGCGTCCTCGACGCGGGCCTTCTTCTCCTTCATCTCGACCTCGGTCGCCGCACCGACGCGGATGACCGCGACGCCGCCGATCAGCTTCGCGAGCCGCTCCTGGAGCTTCTCGCGGTCGTAATCGGAGGTCGTCTCCTCGACCTGCGTGCGGATCTGGCCGACCCGGCCCTGGATCTCGCCCTTCTTCCCGGCGCCGTCGATGATCGTCGTGTTGTCCTTGTCGATCACGATCCGCTTGGCCTTGCCGAGATCGTTCAGGGTCACGTTCTCGAGCTTCAGGCCGAGCTCCTCGGCGATCACGCGGCCCCCGGTGAGGATCGCGATGTCCTCGAGCATCGCCTTGCGGCGATCACCGAAGCCCGGAGCCTTCACGGCGGCGCACTGCAGCGTGCCGCGGATCTTGTTCACCACGAGGGTGGCGAGCGCCTCGCCGTCGACGTCCTCGGCGACGAGGATGAACGGACGGCCGGTCTTCGCGATCTGCTCGAGGATCGGAAGGAGGTCCTTCATGCTGCTGACCTTCTTCTCGTGGATGAGCAGGTACGCGTCCTCGAGCACGCACTCCATGCGATCGGGATCGGTCACGAAGTACGGCGAGAGGTAGCCGCGATCGAACTGCATGCCCTCGACCACGTCGAGCTCGGTCGCGAGGCCCTTCGCCTCCTCGACGGTGATGACGCCGTCCTTGCCGACCTTGTCCATCGCCTCGGCGATGATGCCGCCGATCGTCGAGTCGTTGTTCGCCGAGATCGTTCCGACCTGGGCGATTTCCTTCTGGTCCTTGGTCGGCTTCGAGAGGCTCTTCAGGTCTCCGATGACCTTCTCGACGGCCTTGTCGATGCCGCGCTTGATCGACATCGGGTCGTGACCCGCTGCGACCATCTTCGCGCCCTCGGTGAAGATGGCGCGGGCGAGGACGGTGGCGGTGGTCGTGCCGTCGCCGGCGACGTCCGAGGTCTTCGAAGCGACCTCTTTCACCATCTGCGCGCCCATGTTCTCGAACTTGTCCTCGAGCTCGACTTCCTTCGCGACGGTGACGCCGTCCTTCGTGATGTTCGGCGCGCCGAACGACTTCTCGAGGACGACGTTGCGGCCCTTGGGGCCCAGGGTCACCGTGACGGCATCCGCCAGCACGTTGACGCCGTTCAGCACCTTCTCGCGTGCGTCACTGCCAAATTTAACGATCTTCGCACTCATCTGACCACGTTCTCCTTAGCTCGACGCCTTCGTCACTCGATCACGCCGAGGATGTCGTCCTCGCGAAGGATGAGGTGCTCTTCGCCCTCGATCTTGATCTCGGTGCCGGCGTACTTTCCGAAGAGGATTCTGTCGCCGCTCTTCACGTCGAGCGGGCGCACCTTGCCATCTTCGTCGACCTTGCCCTTGCCGACGGCGATGACCTTGCCTTCTTGCGGCTTCTCCTTGGCGGTGTCGGGAATGATGATCCCGCCCTTCGACTTCTCCTCCTCTGCGACGCGCCTCACGATGACGCGGTCCTGCAACGGTCGAATCTTCATTCTAGGTCCCTTCCCTTCGAACCCCGCGGGGGTCTCAAATTGGCTAGGAGTTCCCGCGGGTTAGATGGCCCCCCGGGAATCCGAGACGGCGCCGATTTAACCATGTGGAATCCTCTGTCAAGTGACAGGGGATGGCTCAGGGTCGGTTTTTCCGCTGCTCCTGCTCGTAGTACTGGCGGTAGAGGACGTCGTACTCGGAGCTGCCCTCCGGAGGTCTCCGGCTGAGCGACGCGATCCGTCGCACGACGGCCTGATGGATGCGCGGATCCTGATCGAGGTGGCGCGTGAGAGTGCGCTTCACCGCGGTCTGGGCGGCCCGGTCGTTGTGGACCTTGCCTCCCTTCTTCTCGAGCGCCTCGAGGATCCGATGGGCGAGGTGCGAGGAGGCGGCTTCGCTGATGCGCATGGCTGCTTCAGGCGGGGAAGCCGCGCTCCTGCGCGAGCTTCGTCTTGATCATCTGAACGACGCGCTTCCGGTCGAGACCGACTCCGTCCCGTCCGGCCGCCTTCAGGTGCTGGTCGGCCATCCGCTCGGCGTCGCGCTCCAGCGTCGCCTCGGCCTTGAAATACGCCTCGAGCTCGCCCAGCACCGCCGTGATCGCCGCTTCGTGGCTCGTGCCGAGGACGATCGCGTCCGCGCGAACGAGATCATCGACGATGGCGCGGGCGATGCCCTGCAGCCGGTCTTGCGCGATCCGCATTTCCGCGCTCCGCTCGCAGCTCCCGTAGCCATGCGAGGTTCCATTTGCAAGGTGGCGCGAAATCGGGACATTCGAGACGAAAGAAGCGGCGAGGGCCGAGGATTCATGGGGCAAGGGTCGCGGAAGGGGGAGCTCGCTCCGGAGCGCATGCGGAAGCCGCCCGCGTTGCGGGAGGGAGACCGGATCGCCGTCGTCGCTCCTTCGGGCGGCGTCGACCCTTCGCTTCTCGCGGCCGGGATCGCGGTCCTCGAGGGGCGCGGGTTTCGGGTCTCGCCGCCGGCACGCCGCGAGCCGTACCGCCTCTTCTCCGGCCGCGACGCGGAGCGGCGCGAGGAGCTTCTCGCGGCGTTCGCGGATCCCGACGTCCGCGCGGTGTGGTTCGCGCGCGGCGGCTACGGGATGAACCGCCTCCTCCCCGGTCTCGAGGCGGAGTGGCTCCGCGAGCACGCGCGGATCTGCATCGGGTTCAGCGACGCGACCGCGTTCCTGCAGTGGCTCGTCCACGGCGCCGGCGTGACGGCGCTGCACGGACCGATGGTGGCGCACGACCTCCTTCGCGAGGAGACCGCCGGTGGGCTCGAGCATCTCCTCGCGCTCGCCGCGGGGGCGAGCGACTGGTCCGTGCCGATTCCGTGCGGCCTCGTTCCCGGCGCGGTCGAGGGGCCGCTCCTCGGCGGCTGCCTCACGGTGATCGCTTCGCTCGCGGGGACGCCGTGGGCGCCGCGCTTCGCCGGGACGATCGCCCTCCTCGAGGACACGCACGAGCGGCCGCAGCGGAAGATCGACCGGATGCTGATCCATCTTCGCCAGAGCGGGATGCTCGACGGCGTACGCGGCATCCTCTTCGGCGCGATGCCGGAGTGCGGCCCGCCGGACGAGATCCGCGCGACGATCCTCGACTGCCTCGGCGACCTCGAGGTCCCGATCGGCTTCGGTGCTCCGGTGGGACACGGCGAGGCGCATCTCGCGGTGCCGCTCGGAGCCGCGGTGCGGCTCGAGGTCGCGGCGGGCGAGGCCGGGGGCGATCTGCGAGGTCTCGAGCCGGCCGTCGAAGCGGCATGAAGTTCTCCGCCGTCGACGAAGTCCTCGAGGAGGGCGTCCAGCGCGGTGCGTATCCGGGCGCGGTCCTGCTCGTCAGCCGCAGGGACGAGATCGTGCACGAGCGCGCCGTCGGCTCGCGCACGCTCGAGACGAAGCCCGCACCGATGGGCGTCGACGTCGTCTTCGACCTCTCTTCGCTGACGAAGCCGCTCGCGACGACGCTCGCGGTGCTCTGTCTCGTGCGGCAGGGACGGCTCTCGTTCGACGACCGCGTGACGCGCTTCTTCCACAACTTCGGCGTCCACCAGAAGACGCACGTGACGTTCCGGATGCTCCTCGACCACTCGTCCGGGCTCGCCGCGCACCGCCCGTACTACAAGGAGGTGGCGAAGCTCGCGCGCACGCGCCTCAACTTCCTCGCGAGCCGCGAGGCGAAGGAGTGGGTGTGCGAGCAGATCCACCGCGAGAAGCTCGAAGCGCCCACGGGGACGAAGGTCATCTACAGCGACCTCGGCTTCATGGTGCTCGGACACGCGGTGGAGACGATCAGCGGCATGCCGCTCGACCGCTTCTGCCAGAAGCAGCTCTTCGGTCCGCTCGGTCTCCGCGCGCTCTCCTTCATCGATCTATCGCAAGTGCGCGTGCGCCGCGTCGAGCCGGTCGCGGAGATGATCGCGGCGACGCAGAAGTGTCCCTGGCGAAAGCGCTTTCTCTGCGGCGAGGTCGACGACGAGAACGCGTGGGCGATGGGCGGCGTCGCGGGGCACGCGGGGCTCTTCGGCTCGGCACGCGACGTCGACCGTCTCGCGCGCACGCTGGTCGGCGCTTCGCTCGGCGAGAACGAGTTCCTGCCGCAGGCGCTCGTGAACGAGATGTGGACGCTGCAGACGAGCGTTCCGGGCTCGACGCGCACGCTCGGCTGGGACACGCCCGCGCCGAAGAATTCGATGGCCGGAAGCCAGCTCTCGCCGGGAAGCGTCGGGCATCTCGGCTTCACCGGGACGTCGCTCTGGATCGACCGCGACAGGCGGCTCCAGATCACGCTGCTCACGAACCGCGTGCATCCGTCGCGCGACAACGAGCGCATCCGGGAGTTCCGTCCGCGGATCCACGACGCCGTCGTCGAGGCCGTCGCTTGAGCAGGGGCATGCGGATCGGCCGCGAGATCCACATGACCGCGATCGGCGGCGTCGGCATGAGCTCGCTCGCGGGACTTCTCGTCGCGCAGGGACATCGCGTGCGCGGCTCGGACCTCGACGTGTATCCGCCGGCCAGCGACGAGCTCGCGCGGCTCGGCGTGCCGGTGCGGAAGGGCTACGCCGCCGAGAACCTCGAACCCCGCCCCGATCTCGTCGTCATGGGGAACGCGATCTCCGCGGACAACCCCGAGGCGGTCGCGGCGCGACGGCGCGGGATTCCGACGCTGTCACTGCCCGAGGCGCTCGAGCTCCTCTTGCTGCCGGGACGGACGCCGCTCGTCGTCGCGGGAACCCACGGCAAGACGACGACGGCAAGCTTCCTCGCTTGGGTGCTCGAGACGGCCGGGCGCGCGCCGGGCTGGTTCATCGGCGGAGCGCCGCGCGACCTCGCGGCGGGATACGCGCTCGGGACGGGCGAAGAGTTCGTGCTGGAAGGCGACGAGTACGACTCCGCCTACTTCGACAAGGGGCCGAAGTTCTTGCACTACCGCCCCGCCGCGCTCGTGCTGAACGCGGTCGAGTTCGATCACGCGGACATCTACCGCGATCTCGCGCACGTGAAGCAGAGCTTCGCGCGCCTCCTCGGGCTCTTGCCGTCGGCGGCGCCGCTTCTCGTGTGCGCCGACTTCCCGCATGCGGTCGCCGTCGCGCGCGAATCCGGCGCGCGCTACGCGACGTTCGGCTCGAGCGGAGCGGACTGGGTGACGGAGGATCTCTCCGACGGACCCGCGGGTCTGCGCTTCGTCGCTCGCGGGCCCGGCGAGAGCTTCGCGGTCGGGAGCCCGCTCCTGGGGCGGATGAACGCGCGGAACCTCCTCGGCGTCGCGGCGCTCGCGCGTCGCCTGGGCGTGCCGGTCGACGCGATCCAGCGCGCGGCGGAAACGTTCCACGGCGTGCGCCGCCGGCAGGAGGTCGTCGTCGACGGCGCGATCACGCTGATCGACGACTTCGCGCACCATCCGACCGCGATCGCGGCGACGCTCGAAGCGGTGCGCGCGCGCTATCCGGGACGTGTCGTCCGTGCGCTCTTCGATCCGCGCTCGAACACGACGCGCCGGCGCATCTTCCAGGACGAGATCGCGACGGCGCTCGCCGGTGCGGACCACGTGCTCTTCGGCCCCGTGCATCGCGCGGCGCTCCTCGACGTGTCGGATCGCTTCTCGCCGGACGAGGCGTGCGCCAAGATCGCGTCGCTCGGGAGCACCGCCGTTTCGATCGAAGAGCACGGTGCCCTCGCCGAGCGCGTCCTCGCGGAGGCGAAGGCGGGCGACGTCGTCGTGGTCTTGTCGAACGGCGCGTTCGGCGGAATCGTGCAGCGGCTGAAGGAAGGTCTGGCGAAGTAGCGCACCTCGCGCGCGTGGCGCCAGGCCACTCCGTGTCCGCGCTCTGTCAGCGGCTGACATCTCCCTCGGCTATCCGGGTTGCGACAGGGTAGCGCGCCAAGGGTACGGGAGGTCTCGAGGATGGATGGATGAGCATGATCGGGCCGGGGAGGCCGGCCGTATCCAGAAGCTGGCCCGCTTCAGCGATGATGATTCTGGTCTTCCGGCTCACGTGCTGCTTCGTGGCACCTGCGCACGCCGAATGGACATCGGAGGAGAAGGCCGGCTTCCGGGGCAGATGCATGCTCGGAATGGTCGCGTTGAATCTCGAGGATGCGCCCGAGATCTGTCGCTGTGTTGCGGATCTGCTCGCCGAGGGTAGTCCCTCCTTCGTCGAATACGCGGAACGGTACGGAAAGGCCACGAAGGAGGAAGTCGAAGTCGATGCGACTCCGTTCGGGCGCGCCCTGAAGTCCTGCCACCGGGCGCAGCGCGACCCGACGAAGGCAGGCGCCATCCGGATCAAGCTCCGCGTCGAGTGCGAGCATGAGCAGGCGAGGGCGTACCTGGACGCAGCGCTTCGTCAGGAGTTCGCGAAGATCGACGACATCCGGCTCGTGCCCGACCGTGAGCTCGCGGCTCTCTACCTGCTCGCAACAAAGACGACCGGGGATACCGCGCACCCGGACGGCTATGCGATCGCGATCGTGCACTCGTCGCGATACCTGGCGACGGTGGCCGGAGAAGACTTCTCGAAGACGGCGCCGACGAAGGAGCAAGCGGCGCTCTTCGGCCTCATCGCCGGCAGTGAAGAGGTGCGGCACATGAACGTGGTCCACCTCACCGAGCTGACGAAATTCAGGTCTGGAGAGGTAGCCGCAATCATCGTTGGAGACTTCGACCAGAAGGAGATCCAGCCGATGAAGCTCGGTCTCGAGATCGGCGCGCCTCCACGTCAATAGAGGCGTGGCGGCGGGCCGCGGCCGTAGAGCGCGCGGTACACGCGGTAGTTCCGCAGCACGGCTTTCACGTAGTCGCGCGTCTCCCGGTACGAGATCAGCTCGACGAACTCGTCCCCCGGCCTTCCTCCCGACAGCGCGATCCAGCGATCGACCGCTTCCGGCCCCGCGTTGTACGCCGCGATCGCGAGGATGATGCGTCCGTCGAAGCGGTCGAGCATCTGGCGGAGATAGCGCGCGCCGAGCTCGATGTTCTGCTCGGGGCTCTCGAGCTCGGCGGGCGCGACCGGACGCCCCGTCAAGGCCGAAGCGGTCTTCGGCAGCAGCTGCATCACGCCGTGTGCACCGGCGGGCGAGCGTGCGCGTGCATCGAAGAGGCTCTCCTGCCGCGCGAGCGAGGCGAGCAGGAGCGGGTCGAGGCCGTGCTGCCGCGCGGCGGTCTCGAGGCGGCTCCAGTGCGCTCGCGGATAGAGGTGCGGATCGAGGCCGGTCACGCCGCGTCCGCGAAGCGCGAGTGCCAGCCGGATCGAGCGCGGATACGCGTCGACGGACTCGTACTCCGTCAAGAACAACGGCGAGGGTCCGCCCGCGTGCTCCGCGGCGCCGAGCTCGAGCGCCGCATCCGAGTCGAGGCCGAGCCCGTGGAGAAGGCGCGCGCTCTCGAGGTGGGCGCGCGCGAGAGAAGACAGGCTCTCCGGCGAAGCCTGCGGAGGCGGCTCCCGCTTCGCCGCCGACTCCGGCTTCTCGGTCCACCACGCGTAGTAGCTCCACGGCGAGCGCGCTCCGAGCTGCTCGAGAATCGCCTGGCCCGCCTCGGGGTCTCCGGCGGACGTGAGAGCGCGGCCGTGCCAGTAGAGCGCGTCGTCGCGCCCCGCGAGCTTCTGCCACGTCGCCGCGGCGTCGCGCCGGTCGCCCGCGAGGTAGCGAACGAAGCCCGCGCGCCACGCGGCCTCCTCGGACGGACGCGCGCTCGGATGGCGGAGGACGAGGTTCTCGTACCTCCTCGCCGCACCGCCGAGGTCGCCACGCTTCTCGGTGATCCGACCGAGCGCGTAGAGCGCCTCCGGCGCCTTTTCGTGCTCGGGATGACGCTCGAGGAGAGTCGTGAAGTCGACCGCGGCGGCGTCGTCGAGGTCACGATTCCAGGCCTCTCTCGCGCGCTCGTAGAGTGCCGTGCCCGAGACGGCAGCGTCGCTCGACGAAGCGGCTCTGCCGTAGACTTCGCGCGCCTCGTCGCGGCGCCCGGCCGCGACCAGGATGCGTGCGCGCAGGAGATCCGCGTCGCCGCTCGCCTTCGCTTCGGCGCGCGGACCCGCTTCGAGTGCGGCGAGCGCGGCTTCCGCCTGGCCGTCTCGGAGAAGCGCTTCCGCGCGGCGTGCGACGAGCTCTCGGGGCGTCATCCCGAGCGCGGCTGCTCCGCGATCTTCCAGCCGCTCGCGGAGGACGGCCGCTTCGGGCGCGATCGGAGCGCCGCTTCCCGAGAGCTCCCAGGCCAGAGCGTACGCCGCGCCGAGCCGGCCCTGCGCCTCGAGGGCGCGTGCCTTCCCGTGCTTCGCGCGCTCGAGACCGATCGCCTCCCAGTGACCGAGCGCCAGATCGAACGAGCCGAGGGCGAGGGCCGGAGTACCGTCCTCGAGCTCGATCTCGCCGCGCTCGGTCGCGGCGACGCCGACCCAGACGCTGTCGCGATGCTCGTTCAGGAGACGCGCGAGGTGCCCACGCGCGGCATCGCGATCCCCGGCCGACCGCGCGGGGCGCGCGGCGTGGTAGAGCGCGTGGTCGGCGAGCTCCGGGACCTGGTCGACGCTCGCCTCGAAGCCGCGTCGCGCGTCCGCGGAGCGGCCGTCGCGCATGGCGCGGTGCGCGTCGCCGAAGACCGCGGTCCGGTCCTTCACCGACGCGCCTTCCTCTGCTGCCGGGGACGCGAGCGCCGGCGTGGTCGGACGCGGCTCGACTTTCGGAGGATCCGCTGCCGAAGCCCGAGAGCGCCCGCCGAGCGCGCTCGCCGCGAGAGCGGCGGCGAACGCCGCGGCGACGCCGAGCGTTCTCAGGACGCGGCGGCGTCCGGCTCGGACCGGCTGCGCGTCGTCTCGACGTTCACGAGCCTCGCGAGCTCCTTGTGGATCCGCGAGACGCGCTCGATCTGTCCCTTCGCGGGGAAGCGCTCGTAGAAGCCCTCGGCGCGGAACTGCCGCGCCGCCGCGCCCCACGGGGCGAGCCGCCGCTCCCAGCGGCGGACGCGTCCCTCGGTCGGGGACTCGTCGGCTCGGGCGAGATCGGCGCACACCCGCAGCATAGCCTTCAGCGTGACCGGACGTGTGACCATGTACGCCTGGTGTCCCCAGGCCTCGCCCCAGGTGCGCTCCGAGGCCTTCAGGAAGTCGCGCACGACGTCGTAGATGCGGTCGGCTTCGCGCAGCGGCTGCGGCTTCTTCTCGATCCGCTTCCAGTCGGCGGCGACCCAGCGATGGATCTCGTTGAAGAGCTCCGCCTGCAGAATCCACTTCGCCTGCTTCGAGCGTCCGCCGAGACGGTTGATGCGGTAGCGGAGCGGGCTGTCGCCGGATCCGTACAGCTTCTCGACGACGCGGGCCGCGAGCTTCCGGTCCGGCGCGGCCCACGAGACCCGCTCGTACAGGTCGACGAGGTGGCTCTTGTTGATCCGCGTCGGAGTCGAGTTGATGATGACGAACATCTCCGTCGCGAAGTCTTCGCTCTTCCCGTCGAAGATGACGCAGGGCACGTGGATCGTGCGCGCGTCGTCCGGGTGCTGCTGGCGGAAGAAGTGCAGGGCGGCGAGGCGGTGCTGTCCGTCGATGATGAGGTACTTGCCGCGCGGCTCGACGAGGTTCCCGACGTTCGCGAAGTCGCCGACCGGCTCGAACCCGAGCCGCTCCGCGGTGAAGAGGAGGACGGTGCCGGGGATCGGCGGCTGGCTCGCCGCCGTCTCGTAGAAGTTCTTGATCTGCGCGACCTTCGGCTTCGAGAGGGCGCGCTGGAAGGCCTTGTCGGACCGCTCGACCTTGCTGATGAACTGGCCGACGTCGTCCTCTTTCTCGGCTTCTTCCCCGACGATCCGCTCGCCCTCGTCGTAGAACCGGCTGATGAAGCGGACTTTTTCGAGCAGGTCGTCCGTCGGGTAGGAGACGAAGTAGAAGACGCTGTCCTTCTGTCTGACCTGCGTTGCGAGCATCCGAGTTTCGCCTCCCGGGGGGCGGATCTCTCCGCGTTGCCGATCTCGATGGCCGAAATAGGGCGCGCGTGGCCGGCAAGTCAAACAAACGGCGGGACGGGGGCGAGCGGAATGTCTTCGCTGCCGGCGTCGCGCCGACGTCGCCGCCGGCGCGGGCACCGTACGCGGGCACCGCCGGGGGCACTGCCGCGGGCGGCGGGCCTTCCCGAGCCGGCGCCTCCTTGCTAGCTACCCTCGAGAGCCCGGTCGCATAGCTCAGCTGGTTAGAGCGCTTGCCTCACATGCAAGAGGTCCCGTGTTCGAGTCACGGTGCGACCACTCGGGTTCTCGTAGGCGGTGCGGGGGGTTACGGCGAGGGTGCTTCTGCGCCGCGCTCGGCGGGGTGACCGAAGTGCGACCGTTCTGTACCGGCGTTGGCCCCGGACAGGCGCTCTCGGCTGCCGTTCACCGGAGCCCGGGGCTTACGCTGCCCACCCCGAACTCTTCCGTCCTACCGCCCGCGCCGCAGCTCCCGAGAATGTCGACGCGCGCGGGTCAAGGCGAGGGCTGTTGAAGACGCTCGAGACCGTTGGTCTTCTCGTCGGCCGGTCGAGTCTCGGATGGACCGCCGCAGTGATTGACGGACCCCCGTCAATCACCACAAGATCTGGTGTGAAAAGCGGATTGCCGGGGTCCTAATAGGTGTAATATAAGCGGAGACCGCAGTTTTCCATAAGGTCTCCGGACCTCCGGGAACGTCAAGAAAACATTGGCAGGCTGCCGGATGTGGTGGCCGGAAGGGAGTGGCGGATGGCCAAGCGGCCTGTTCATGTTGTGCCCCACGAGGGCGAGTGGGCGACCCGTCGCGAAGGCGCGTCGCGCGTGTCGGACACCTTTTCGACGCAAGAGAAAGCCGCCGAGGCAGGGCGTGAGGCGGCCCGGCGCGATCAAACCGAAGTGCTCATCCACGGCCGAGACGGCCGGATTCGGGAGCGCGAGAGCTACGGCAACGACCCGTGCCCGCCGCGCGACCGCGAGCACTGAGAGGGGCGGGACTCATGGAAGGGGTGGTAGCGGGCGGCACCGCACGCGTGATCGACGAGACGACGTGTATCTGGTGCCTCCGAAAGATCCTCGAGAGCGAAGACGTTCCGCCCGAGCACATCGTGCCGGAGGCGGTCGGGTGCCCGCCAGGTCTGTTGCTTGACCAGCGGGAGGTCTGCCCGACGTGCAACCACGGACGGCTCGCGGCGCTCAACGCGGTTCTGGCGAGCGAGTTCGACATGGTCCGTCTCATTCACGGCGTCAAGGGGAAGACGAGCCGGCCCAACTACCTGCGCTCGCGAACGAACATCCGGATGCGGCCCGGCTCCAGCGGGCCAGAGATCTTCCTCAACGCGGGACCGGGAGCGGTTCCCAACTCGGGGGCAGGGTATCTCCCGCCGCCGACTGGGCACGAGCGTGACGTTCGCGATGTGATCTTCAAGGTCGAGGGCGAGATCGCCACTGTGAGCGGGAGGACCTCGTTCGGACAGCACCCTGACTTCTCGGCGGCGGTGCATGCGATCGGCCTCGAGTTCGTGGCGAAGCTGATGGGGCGCGGCTTCGTACTCGACCCGCGCCTCGGTCCGGTCCGCGACTTCGTGCTCAAGGGCGGCAGGAGAGAAATCCGTACGCGTTCGGCGAACCGCGTGGCTGACATTGGCGCCCGCGGCCCGTAAACCGACGCGCCATGGCACGAGAGACGAGAGCGGCATGGGCGCGGCGCGTCGAGCGTTGGCAGCGTAGCGGGCTGAGTGCGGGTGATTTCGCCGACCGCGAGGGCGTGAACGTCCGCACGCTCGCGTTCTGGAAGTGGCGCTTGAAGCGCGACGGCGGGGACGAAGACGCTTCGAAGCCTGCGCGCGGCGCGAAGCGTGTCGCTTTCGTCGAGCTCGCGCCGGCGTCGGCGGCGGCGCTGTCGCCCGGGAGCGAGACGCGCATCGCGCCGATCGAGGTGGTGCTGCCGCTCGGCTATCGGGTGCGGATCGCACCGGGCTTCGAGCGCAGCGCGCTCGTGGAGTTGCTCGACATCCTCGAGGCGCGGCAATGATCCCCTCGCACGTACGGATCTTCGTCTGCACCGAGCCGGTCGACATGCGCCGCTCGTTCGACGGGCTGGCACTCGCGGCGCGCGAGCGGCTCGGGAAGGATCCGCGCGAGGGCGGACTCTTCGTCTTCGCGAACAAGCGCTCGAACCGGCTCAAGGTGCTGTGGTTCGACCGCAACGGCTACTGCCTGCTCTACAAGCGGCTGCATCGCGCGCTGTTCCGGCTGCCGAGCGACGGCGGTGGCGCCTCGGTGCAGATCGACGGTGCGGCACTCGGCACGCTGCTCGCGGGAGTCGATTGTCCGCCGCGAGGCACAACAACGACGCGAGAGCGGAGATTCGGCACTCTGCAGTAAATCAGAGCTTGACAGTCGTGCCCACGCACGCTACGAGAAGCATCCGTGGCGGCCGATGCGATCGAGACACTCGGCGATCACCTGACCGAGATCAAGCTCGAGCTCGCCCGCATGCGCGAGCTCCTCGTGCACGCCGAGGCCGAACGTGACGAGTACAAGAAACTCTTCCTGCTGCTGCGCGAGGAGAACGAGAAGCTGAAGCTCGGCCTCCTGGGCCAGAAGGCGGAGCGGCTCGACGCGAACGATCGCCAGCTGAGCCTCTCGATCCTCGAGATGCTGCTCGGCAAGAAGGCCGAACCGGCGGCGCCGGCGACCGAGCCGGTACGCGCACACGAGCGCAAGAAGCCGACGGGGCGAAAGCCCTTGCCGGAGCACCTGGAGAGGGTCGAGCTCGAGCTGATTCCGCTCGACGTCCAGCAAGAGGGGCTCGAGAACTTCGACCGGATCGGCGAAGAGGTGTCGGAAGCGCTCGAGCGCCGGCCGGCGTCGACGGTAGTGGTGGTGACGCGGCAGCCGAAGTTTGCGCGCAAGGACCGGCCGCGGCACGGCCCGACGCGCGTGCTGATCGCGGAGGTGCCGGAGCTGCCGATCGCACGCGGGCTTGCGGGCCCGGGACTCCTTGCCGACACGATCGTGCGGCGCTGGCAGGACCATCAGCCGCTCGACCGCCTGGAGCGCATCTTCGCGCGCGACGGGATCGAGCTCGCGCGCTCGACGATCTGCGGCTGGCACAAGGAACTCGCGGAGCTCGCGCGGCCGATCGTGGAGGCGATGCGTCGCGACGCGCTCGCACAACCCTATCTCTGCACGGACGCGACGGGTGTGCTCGTGCAGGCGCCCGAGAAATGCCGCACCGGACACTTCTGGGTGCTCGTGGCACCGGAGCGGCACGTGATCTTCAGCTACAGCCCGCGGCACGACGGCGCCGGCGTAGACCTGTTGCTCGCCGGCTACGAGGGATATTTGGTGGCCGACGCGCACTCGGTCTACGACCACCTGTATGCGAACGGCAAGGTGATCGAGGTCGGGTGCTGGGCTCACCTGCGGCGGTACTTTTTCAAGACGCTCGGGTCGGAGCCGGAGCGGGCGCGCGAGGCACTGGCACTGATCGGCGAGCTGTTTGCGATCGAGCGCGAAACCGAGCGCGCCTCGCCGTCGGAGCGGCTCGCTGTGCGCCAGGCGAAGTCGCGGCTGATCGTCGAGCGCTTCTTCGAATGGCGGAGCGAGCTTGCCGAGACCGCGCTCGACGAAACACCGCTCGCCAAGGCGCTCGGCTACGCGAAGAACCACCGCGTCGCCTTCGAGCGCTTCCTCCAGGATGGGCGACTGCCGATCCACAACAACTGGAGCGAGCTGCAGCTCCGCCGACAAGTGATCGGTCGCAAGAACTGGCTCTTCATCGGCTCGGACGAGGCGGCGGAGGTGAACACGGTCTTCGTCTCGCTGCTGGCGAGCTGCGCAATGCACGGCATCGAGCCGTGGCGGTACCTGCGCGATCTCCTCTGCCTGCTGCCGCGATGGCCGTATAACCGCGTGCTCGAGCTCGCGCCGGTCAACTGGCAGCAGACGCTCGAGAACCCAGATACTCAGCAGCGGCTCGAGGCGAATCCCTTCCGCACCGCCATCCTCGCTCTCGAGCGCGCCCATCCCGACATCGAGTAGCGCGGTCTCGGCGCAGTGTCAGCCACGCGCTTCGCCGAACGGGCGCGAGTGTACTGCGATCGGGGGCGGTGGCAAGCACGGTTGCGGGGGTCCAGCTCCAATCGGACAGCCAGTGTCATGCCGCCGGTCTATGCTCTGATTGCTCGGCGCCGCTCCCCGGCCGCCTTGCTCCTGGCTCTCGCTTCTTGATCCGCCAATGCTCGCGACGACCGCCCCGTCGCGAGCGAGGCGGAGGCCGGGATGCGGCCGCCGGGTGCCGAGGCGCCGCCGGCATGCCTGTTGCAGAGAGCGCGGCGCAGCCAACCAATCAACGAAGGAGGTGCACTTGACGGGAACGGAATGCGAAGGTGAAAGCGCAAGGACTCCGGAAGCCGAGATCCGGGCAGCCGCCGAGAAGCTCGCTGCGGTGCGCGCTCGGCCGTGTCTCCTCGCGGTCCTGCCGCACATCCGACGTCGCGAGCTGATCGGGTTCTGCGACGCGGTTGCCGCTCTTCCCGACGGCCCGGCCGACGTCCTGCTCGCGAGCCCCGGAGGCGACATCGACGCCGCGTACCCGATGGCCCGGGCTCTGGGGCGGAGGGGTGCTTCGCTCGGTGTGTTCGTACCGCTGTGCGCAAAGAGCGCGGCGACGCTGATCGCGATCGTGGCGGACGAGCTCGTGCTGGGGCCGCTCGGCGAGCTCGGTCCGATCGACGCGCAGTTCGACCGCAAGCGGCGCGCGGACTTCTCGTCGCACTGCTCGGAGCTCACGATCTTCCGGGCCCTCGAGCAGGCGAACCTGCTCTCGCTCGACCTCTTCGACGAGACGATCGGGCGGGTCTTGAAGGGGAGCGGGATGACGCCGTTCGACGCCGCCGCGAAGGCGACGGAGCTCGTCGGTGACCTGATGGGGAAGCTCTACGGCCAGATCGATCCTCTCCGGGTGGGAGAGGCGGCGCGGGCGCTCGAGGTGGGCCACGAGTACGCGATCCGGCTGCTCCGGCGGTACCGGCCGGAGATCGAGACCGAGCAGGCGCGGCGTCTGGTCCACGGGCTGGTGCACAGGTATCCCGCACACGGCTTCGCTCTCGACCTCGAAGAGCTTGGCGAGATGGGCCTTCCCGCGCGGCGCGCGCGGGGCGACGAAGCCTCGTGCCTGGATCGGATCGCTCGGGCACTTCTGCCCGTCGAAGGCGAGCTCGAGGTCCTCGGCGTGGTAGCACCGCCGGCGCCGATCGAGGCGGCGTCGGTGCCCGCGGCTGCGATGGACTGCAACGTGATCGCCGCGTAGCGATGTAGACCACGGCGGAGAGCGACGGCATGCGGTTTCGATGGTGGATCGCGGGGGTGGTCGCCGGGGTGGCTCTCGGCCTCGGCGGCCTTCCCGCGCGCGTTGGGCTCGGCGAGCCGCTCGAGCGGCTGAAGGACGCGAACGGCATGACGATCGGCTACCTGCAGCGGCAGGGGGAGAAGACCTTCGTCAAGGACCGATGCTTCCAGACCCTCGGCTGGGTGACGAAGGACGGGACGTTCACCGACACGGGTATCCGCAAGTCGGGCTCGCCCTTCGCGTATCTCCTGCTCGAGAGTCCGAGGAACTGCGCGAACAAGCCGGCGAAGTGAGCGGCCGGAGCCGCCGCCTCAACTCGACCGCGATCGCCCTGCACCGGCGCCACGGGCGCGCCGCTGCGGAATCTGCGACTTGCGCTCGAGCGGTGTCGCGCGCGCGGGTTGGCGACGCGGCGGCTGGTGACGAGCGAGGCCTTCGCCGAGTCGCTCTCGAATCTCCTCCCGAAGCTCGACCGGCCGGATCACCTCGACGTAGGGGCAGAGGCTCAGAATCCAGTTCGCGAGCTCCGTAGTCCCGCGCACCTCGAGCTCGAAGCGCGTGCGGCCGTCGTCTCGTGGCGAGAACCGCTGCGTGGGATGGATGCGACGCTCGCGCAGGTAGGCTTCGGTTTCCGCGTTGTTGATCGCGAGCTCGACCTCCACCTTCTCCCCCTCGACGATTCCGAACATTCCGTTCGTGTGGCGCGCCGGGTCGAACGCCGGCGGGTAGCGGAAGCGGATCGGGCGGCCTTCGTCGTCGAGGGTCTTCTCGACGGCGCGGATTCGGTCGACAGCGAGACAGATGATCTTCTGACGCTCTCGGCTGAAGCCGAGTAGATAGAGTCCCCCCCGGTAGCCCAGCAGCGTGTAGGGATCGAAGGTGTGGGTTCGCACGTCTCCGAGCAGTCCGCCGTAGTGCACGGCGAGGCTGTGTTCTCCGAGGAGCGCGCGCAGGATCGGGTCGAGCACATCGTCCTTCTCCCGATAGTCCTTGGGAGCGTGCTGGAGCGCGAAGAGCTTCCGGTCGAGGTTGTCGAGAAGCCGTCGCTTCGATGGGGGTATCGTCTTCTGCAGCCGCTCGAGGAGGTTGCCGGTTCCCTGGTCGAGGATGCTTCCCTCGAGGAACCGCGCGAGCGCCGCGGTGAAGAAGAGCGAGACGGTTTCGTACGCGTTCACCTCCGGAGCCGAAGCCTCCCCGGCGAGCTGGAGGCGGCGCGCGCCGTTTCGCGAGGTGGCGACGATGATCGGCCGGCCCGCGCGATCCACGAGCTCCTCCCGAGCCTTGGCGAGATAGCGCGAGAGCGTGCGGCTGCTCACCTCGAGCGTTTCGCAAGCCTCGTCCCAGCTCCAGCCAAGCGGGCGGTCCTCCAACTCGAGCACCAGGCGAGCGATTCGCATCCCGGACTCGTAGGTGGGGGGACGTACCTTGCTGAGGGTGCGCTTCGGCCTGGATGTCATGCTCGATCTCCGGTCACCGGCTGACACGGCTCCCGAGCTATCAGCCAGGCGACGTGCAAGGCAACACGAGTCGGAGGGAGAGTGCGGCAAAGGCTGCAGGGGGTCTCGTTGTGAAGATTGCGGCGATGATGATGCTGCTCTTGCGGCTCACGTTCCTGTTCGTGGCACCGGCTCACGCCGAATGGACGTCGGAGGAGAAGGCCGGCTTTCGGGGCAGATGCATGCTGGGAATGGTCGCGCGGAATCTCGAGGATGCGCCCGAGATCTGTGGCTGTGTTGCGGATCGACTCGCCAAAGACAGTCTTTCCTTCGTCGAATACGCGGAACGATACGGAACGGTCACGAAGGAGGCAGTCGGTGAGACTCCGTTCGGGCGCAACATGGCATCTTGCTCCCGGGCGCTGCGCGACACGACGAAGATGGGCGCCATTCGGATCAAGCTCGACGTGCACTGCGAGGATGAGCAGGCGAAGGCGTACCTGGACGCAGCGCTTCGTGAGGAGCTGGCGAAGATCGGGGACATCCGGCTCGTGCGCGACCGTGAGCTTGCGTCCCTCTACTTGCTCGCAGCAAAGACGATTGACGATGCCGCGCACCCGGACGGCTACGTGATCGCGATCGTGCACTCGTCGCGATACGCGGCGACGGTGGCCGGAGAAGATTTCGCGAAGACCGCGCCGACGAAGGAGCAGGCGGCGCTCTTCGGCGTCGTAGCCGGTGGTGAGCAGGTGAGAAGCATGAACGTGGTCCATCTGAACGAGCTGTCGCTGTTCAGGTCTGGAGACGTAGCCGCGATCGTCGTTGGCGACTTCGACCAGAAGGAGATCCAGCCGATGAAGCTCGGTCTCGGAATCGGCGCGCCTGATGCGCCCGCCGTGCAAGGCCCCGGGGTGGACTGAGCCTACGCTTTCGCCGCCTCCTTCGCCGACACCTCGATCAGCAGCCCGCTGTGGTCGCTCAGGCGCGAGCCATCCGGGGCCGTTCCCTCCCACGCTTCGACGACCGTCGCTCGGCTTGCGAGCTCGGCGGAAGGGCAGATGTGGTCGATCGGCGCGTGTCGAAGGCGGCCGGGCGGAACGTGATCCGTCTCGGTCACGCACACGAGCCCGGCTCCTTCGAGCGCCTCGCGCAGGAGCGCGCGTCCAGACCGCGTGCCGTAGTAGTGCGGTTCACCGAGGTTCGTGTTGAGGTCGCCCGCGACGCAGAGCCGGGCGTCGGAGTACCGTTCTGCGAGGCGCGCCCACTCGCTTCCTTGCAGCGGAATGACCCGGTGGTGCTCGGACCACACCTTGGCATCACGGTTTGGTCCGGGGTCGGAGTGCCACGGGAGAACCGTCCCGTACACCAGGAGGGGCCCGAACGGGCTCTCGACGAGCGCCGCTACCGTACGGTCTGGATCGTCCACGGGCACGCGATCGAGGATCGGATGCCTCGACCAGATCGTGACCCACACTTCTCCCTGACGAGCCGAAGATCGGGGCTGCGCGCGAACGGCCTCGTGACCAGACGAGGAGAGATCGATGTCGTCGTGCGTCTCGGTGAGAATCCAGATGTCGGCGTCCATCGCGGCGATGAATCGGAGACGGCGGTCGTTCTTCTGGCGGCCAGCAGCATGCTCGAGGTTCCATGTCGCGATACGCATCCGGTCAGCGGCTGACATTGACCCTGGGCTATCACAGGTACGGCTCA
>VGTG01000078.1 GCA_016874795.1 Deltaproteobacteria bacterium
TTCGTCGGTGAGGACGGGCTCGAGTACTTGACGGGCTGGGCGTTCCGCGATCAAGCGGGTGCGTGGTCGTACGAGGCGCGCTGGGCGCTCGATGCCGCGAAGGAGCGAGAGGCGTGCGAGGTGTTCCTCGATTTCGTCGAGCGACGCCTGCAGCAGGAGCCGGCTGTACACGTCTACCACTTCGGAGCGTATGAGCCTTCGCGGCTGAAGCGGCTCGTCTCCCGCCACGGAACGCGCGCCGACGCGCTGGATCGGCTACTGCGCGGCGGGCGCTTCGTCGATCTGCACGCCATCGTGCGCGAGGGCTTCCGAATCGGCGTCGAGCGTTACGGACTGAAGGAGCTCGAGCCGCTGCTCGGGTTCGCTCGGGCGCAGGACCTGCGCGAAGCCGGCTCCGCGCGTCTCGACCTCGAGCTCGCGCTCGAGGTCGGCGCGCACGACGCGATCGACGACGAGCTCCGCACGCGCATCGCCGAGTACAATCGCGAGGACTGCCTCTCGGCGGCAGCGCTGCGCGACTGGCTGGAAGCGCGGCGAGGCGAGATGTCCGAGCCGCCCCCTCGCCCTTCGGTGCAGGAGTCCGAGCCCACGGAGGCCGTGCGCGAGCGCGACCGGCGCATCCAGGAGGCGACCGAGGCCCTTCTCGCCGGTGTCCCCGAGGACTGCGCGTCTCACGACGAGACGCAGCGCGCCACGTGGCTCCTCGCGCAGATGCTCGGCTACTTCCGCCGCGAGGAGAAGTGCGCCTGGTGGGAGCACTTCCGTCTGCGCGAGCTGCCGCGAGAGGATCTCTTCGCCGAGCGCGAGGCGGTCGCAGGGCTCGAGCTCGTGGAGGAGCTTCCGAAGGCCACGCCGGGGCAGAAGGTGGCCGTTCATCGCTACCGCTTCCCAGCACAGGAGGTCTCGCTCGACGAAGGCGATCGACTCCACGCTTCGAGCACGGACGATCCCGACCCCGGCCCTTCGGGCTTCGGCACCGTGGAGCGCATCGACCTCGCAGAAGGCACGATCGACATCAAGAAGACGAAGCGCACGCGCGACATGCAGCCCTGGGCCGTCTTCAAGCATCAGGTCGTGCCGGCAGAGGTCCAGGAGAAGTCCCTTCTCGCGCTCGCCGAGCGCGTACGGACGAGCGGCCTCGGATCGACGGAAGCGAGCCACGCGGCTCTCGATCTCCTCTGCCGCCGCCGGCCTCGCCGCGGCCCGGGACGGCCCGCGGCGCTTCGGCGAGCAGGCGAGAGTCTCGTCGAGGCGACCACGCGTCTCTGCCAAGAGCTCGACGGATGCGTGCTGCCGATTCAGGGTCCTCCGGGCTCGGGCAAGACGTTCGTCGGCGCGCGGGCGATCGTTGCGCTCGCGCTTGCCGGGAAGAGCGTCGGGGTGACGGCGGTCAGCCACAAAGTGATCGACAATCTCCTCCTCGAGGTTCGCGAGGCGGCAAGCGAGCGGCGCGTCGCGATCCGGGTCGCACACAAGGGCGACGAAGGCGACGTGGTGGATGGCATCGAACCCCTGGACGACGGCAAGGAAGCGGTCGCCGCAGCCGCGGCCGGCGCCGTCGTCGGAGGAACCGCCTGGCTCTGGGCCTCGGAAGACGCCGCCGGCGCGCTCGACTATCTCTTCGTCGACGAGGCGGGGCAGATGGCTCTCGCGAGCGTCCTCGCGGCTTCGCGTGCGGCTCGGAACCTCGTCCTGCTCGGCGATCCGCAGCAGCTCGAGCAACCGCGCCGCGGCGCGCATCCCGAAGGAACGGACGTCGCCGCGCTCGTGCACGTGCTCGGAGCCGAGCACGCGACGATCGACGATACGCAGGGACTCTTCCTCGATCGCACGTGGCGCCTGCACCCGGAGCTCTGCGCGTTCACGTCGGAGGCCTACTACGAGTCGCGCCTCCGCTCGGTCGAAGGGCTCGAGCGTCAAGCCGTCCTGGGAGCGACGCGCTTCGCCGGCAGCGGCCTCTTCCTCGTCGAAGTCGCGCACGAGGGGAACCAGGCGTGCTCGCTCGAGGAGGAGGAAGCCGTCGTGGCGATCGTTCGCCAGCTTCTCGCAGACAACCGGTGGAACGATCACGAGGGCGGTGTACGCCCCCTCGCCGCGGGAGACGTGCTCGTCCTCGCGCCCTACAACGCGCAGGTCGCGGCGCTGCGCCGCAGGCTCCGTCCCCTCGGCGTCGATCGCGTCGGTACCGTCGACAAGTTCCAGGGCCAGGAGGCCGCGGTCGTCGTCTACTCCTGCACGAGCTCGTCGCCCGAGGACGCGCCGCGCGGGCTCGAGTTCCTCTACGACCCGCACCGCTTCAACGTCGCGACGAGCCGCGCGCGCGGCGTCGTCATCGTCGTCGCGAGCCCTCGCCTCTTCGCAGCGGAGTGCCGCACGCCCGCGCAGATGCGCATGGTGAATGGTCTCTGCCGCTACCGCGAGCTCGCGTGTACGGTCGAGCTGCCGTCGCCCGTGTCCGAAGCCGCTACGGCAGCGCGAACGTGAGGCTCGCCCAGAAGCTCTCCCAGTCCGCCTCGCCGCCCTCGGGAGCGCGCCGCATGAACACCGCCGCCGCGAGCCAGGGTCCCGATTGCGGGGGATGGAAGCGTACCATCCCGTGGGCGTCCGTACGCGCGACCATGCGGAGCTCGCGCTCGACGAGGTGGATCAGCTTCACCTGCTGATCCGCGAGCAGCTGGCCGTCGTAGACGGCGCGAAGCCGGATCTCGTCCTCCGAGCGCCAGATCGCCGGATCCGTCTCGAGCACGAGCTCGACGGGAAGTCCGATCTCGTCGTCGAAGCCCGCGTGCGAAGCGCCCTCGTTCTGCCCGACGATCACGAGCGACTTCGCGTAGCGTGCGAAGCTCTCGCGTCCGGGAGCGACGCTCTCGTTTCGCCGGACGCGATCCGCGATGACGTCCGACAACCCCTCGTCCTCCAGATACGGCTCGAAGCGCTCCGCCGGCAGCGAGAGGGAGGATTGGCGGCTCGTGTAGACGATCGTCGCCGCACCTTTGCGATCGAAGCGATGGAGACCCGCCGGCGCGTCGCCGACGAAGCCGGCGATCGGCGCGGCACGTCCTGCGGAGAGCGCCTCGAAGCGGAGCATGTGCTCGGGGCTCCGGATCACCTCCTCCGGCGGTCCCTCCGCGCCGATGAAGAGACGCAGGTCGACGGGCTCGTTCACCGCCGGCGTATAGCTCGACGGCTCCACCCAGAACTCGTGCGCGTCCGCGAGCGAGGCGCAGGTAAGGAGCAACGCCGCCGCGACCGATCTCGTGGTGAGGCCCAAGCAGCTCTCTCCTACTCGTCGCCCCGCACGATTTTCCACGCGTCCTCGCCGAGGAGCGCGCGCATCATCGGGTCGTAGTTCGGACCACCGCGCACGGTGAGGCCGCCGTCGATGCCGATCGCCTGGCCGGTGATCCACGACGACTCCGGACCGGCGAGAAAGCGGACGAGGCGTCCGACGTCGTCGATCTCTCCGACGCGGCGGATCGGCATCTTCTCGAGGTAATCGCCGACGACGTCCTGATTCGGAATGACGAACGCTTCCATGATCTCCGTCGCGACGATGCCGGGGCGGACGGAGTTGACGCGGATCCCGAACCCGCCGAGCTCGTCCGCGGCGCAGCGGACGAGCATGTCGAGCCCCGCCTTCGCGGTGCAGTACGCCGGCATCGAGCGATGCGACAGCGCGCCGGCGACGGACGACATCGCGACGATCGAGCCGCCGCCGCTGTCCTTCATCGCGAACGCGGCGGCGCGGATCGTGTTGTACGAGCCGATCACGTTCAGGTCGAGCGCCTGCCGGAACGTCGCCGCGTCCGTCAGGAGGATGTAGCTGCCGAAGCCCGTTCCCGCGTTCGCGACGGCGATGTCGAGGTGACCGCTCGTGTCTGCGGCGCGGCCGACGGCCCGCTTCACGTCCTCCTCGACGGTGACGTCGCACGTCAGCCAGCGCACCTCCGCGCCGTCCGGCGCTTCGGCGGCGAGGCTCGCGGCCGCGGCCTCGAGGACATCGGAGCGCCGGCCCGCGATCGTCACCGTCGCGCCGTCGCGAAGAAGCGCGCGCGCGCAGCCGAGACCGATCCCGGTCCCGCCGCCGGTCACCAGAGCCGTCTTTCCCTCGAGCGCCTTCGCGTTCATGCGTCTTCCTCCGTGCCGGCAACCGGGCCGGCCCGAGACCTTTAGGACGTCGGACCTGCTCGGGCCAACCACGGCGGCCTGCTAGTGTACGCGCGCCGTGGCCGATTCGATCTATCGCCGGATCTACGCCGAGGTCCGCCGCGTGCCGCGCGGTCGCGTCGCGACGTACGGGCAGATCGCGACGCTCGCCGGATTTCCGCGGCACGCCCGCCAGGTGGGATACGCGCTCCACTCCCTCCGCGAGAGCGAGGAGAGCGTACCCTGGCACCGGATCGTCAACGGCCAGGGCGAGGTCAGTCCGCGGTCCGTGCCCGGCTGGGACGAGATCCAGCGCGAGCTCCTCGAGAACGAGGACGTCGAGTTCGACGCGCGCGGCCGGATCGACCTCGTCCGCTACCAGTGGCGACCGCGGAGTCGGCGAAAAGCAGCCGCCCGGCCCCGTCTCTGATCAGGCAACCGCCTCGCCGCGGCGGAGGACCTCGAACTGGCGGTCGGGCTCGTTCTGCGGCGTCTCGCGCCGAGCGCCGCTCTCCCCCTGCTCCACCTTGCACGCGCCATCGGGCGCGAACTGCACGATGTAGGCCTTCCGCACGGCGCCGGTCCGGTTCGGTCCCGTGCGGTGCGGCGTCAGCGACGAGAACACCGCAATGCTGCCGGCGCGAAGCGGCAGCGGCACCGCGTTCGGCGCCTCGTCGAGACATTGCCAGCCGAGCTCGGTGTAGCGGTGCGCGATCGTGCCCGTCCGGTGCAGCCCCGGCACGACCCACGGACAGCCGTTTCGCTCGTCCGCGTCCGTCAGAGCGAGCCAGCACGTCAAGTACTCCTGCGGCTCGACGTACGTGTAGCCGTTGTCCTGGTGCCACGGGAACTCGCGCTCGGGCTCCGGCTTCTTGTAGACCGCCTGCTCCCAGTAGAGCCGCACGTCCGGCCCGATCAGATCGTGGACGAGGTCGCGGAAGACGGGGCCCGAGACGAAGGCGCGCAGCCACGCGGAGCGCGTCACGAGATGCGGCGTGAAGGTGATCGCGTCCGCCTGCGCGATGAAGAGCTTGCCGCCTTCCTGCGCGCGCAGGAACTCGGTCGTGCGCTGCTCGAAGGGATCGATCTCCGCGATCGCGCGTGCGATCGTTGCCGCATCGAACGCGTTCTGCAGAACGAAGTAGCCGTTCTCGTCGAACGATCGCGCCTGCGCCTCGCTGACGCGCCGGTACGGCCCGGTGTGGGCCTTCCACGCGAACGATCGGTTCTGCGGATGCGGCTGCACGCGGCTCGAAGCGCCGGCTCCGGCGCGGGCCGACCATCGCGTAACCACGAGCTTGCGTCAATGCGCTCCCGCTTGGAAGGATGCGTTCGTGGACGATCTCGACACTTCGCATCTGGAGTGGGACACGCCTCTCTACCGCCTCGCGGTCACGCAGCTCGACCGCACGGCCGAGCGCATGGGGCTGTCGGAGGCCATCTGGCATCGCCTGCGGACGCCGCAGCGAGCGCACCTCGTTTTGTTCCCGTTCCGCCGCGACAACTACGACACCGTCGACACGGTCTTCGACTACCGCGTCCAGCACCTGACGACGATGGGCCCGACGAAAGGCGGCATCCGCTACGACCGCGGCGTCAACCTCGGCGAGGTCACCGCGCTCGCGATGCTGATGTCGTGGAAGTGCGCCATCATGAACCTTCCGTTCGGCGGCGCGAAGGGCGGCGTGCGCATCGAGCCCTCCGAGTTCTCGGCGAGCGAGCTGCAGCGCATCACGCGCCGCTTCACCTCCGAGATCATCGACGTGATCGGCCCCGATCGCGACATCCCGGCTCCCGACCTCGGCACGAACGAGCAGGTGATGGCGTGGATCATGGACACGTACTCGCAGCAGAAGGGGTTCAGCGTCCCGGGCGTCGTCACGGGGAAGCCGATCGAGATCGGCGGTTCGCTCGGACGCCGTGAAGCAACCGGACGCGGCGTCGTGAGCTGCATGGTCGAGAGCTGCCGCCACCTCGGCGTCGCCGTCGAGGACGCGCGGGTCGTCGTGCAAGGCTACGGCAACGTCGGCGCGAACACGGCGCGCATCGCGCGGCATCTCGGCGCGCGGATCGTCGCGGTTTCGGACGTGCGCTCCGGGATCCACGACCCGCGCGGGCTCGACATCGCCGAGGTCGACCGCTGGATCGCCGAGCATCGTTTCCTCGAAGGCTTCCCGAACGCGGAGCCGGTGTCGAATGCAGATCTCCTGACGCTCGCGTGCGACGTGCTGATTCCCGCCGCGATCGAGCGCCAGATCACGGCGGAGAACGCCGCGCGGGTCCAGTGCCGCATCCTCGTCGAGGCGGCGAACGGCCCGACGCTCCTCGAAGCCGATTCGATCCTCGCCGAGCGCGGGATCTTCGTCGTCCCCGACATCCTCGCGAACGCCGGCGGCGTGACCGTCTCGTACTTCGAGTGGCTGCAGAGCCTGCAGCATTTCCTGTGGAGCGAGGAGGAGGTCAGCTCGAAGCTGATCTCCCTCATGCAGAACGCTTTCCGCGACGTGCTCGGCCTCGCGCAGCAGCACGGGGTCGACATGCGGACGGCGGCGCTGATGCGCGGCGTCGGGCGCATCGCCGAGGCCAAGCGCCGAAGAGGGATTTTTCCATGGAGGAAGCAGCCTAAAGCGGGCGAGCGGGAGGGCCGTAGAGAGAGCGGGAGGGTGCGCGCCGCGCGAGATGGCTCATCCGAAAGCACTCGCCGGGCTCGGCCTCGCGTGCATTCTCGCGTTCGCCGTCGTCTGGCGCTTCCCGGTCCGCGCCGAGGAGTGGCGCCTCGCGTTCTGCGAAGGGGACTCGCTGTTCCAGCTCCACCGCGTGCAGGAGTGCGCCCTGCAGTATCCGCTCGTTCCCTCGGTCGACGCGGACTCACACTATCCCGTCGGCTACCGCGTCCCCTGGGTCCACCTGCACACGCTCCTCTACGCGACGCTCGGCCAGCTGACGGCGGCGCCGCAGGACCTCGAGGCGATCGCGGCGCGCGTCTCGTGGGTGCCGCCGGCCCTCGGGGCGGCCTCGGTCCTCCTCGCGGCGCTTCTCGCACTGCAGGCGACGGCGAGCTGGCCGTGCGCGCTCCTCGTGGCGCTCGCCGCCGCGGTGAGCGGCGAGGTTCTCCGGCCCTTCCTCTACGGGATCATCGATCATCACCTGTTCGCACATCTCGGCGTCCTGCTGCTCGCGCTCGGGAGGATGCGCCGCAGTCTCGCGACGTGGATCGGGGGCCTCGTCGCGCTGATCGCGATGACGCCGGAGGCGCTCCTCTTCGTCTCGCTGTTCCTCGTCCTTCTCTTCCTCTCGGATGCGATCGCGCTGGCGCGCGGGAGGGCCGATCGCGCGATGCCCTGGGCGTGATCTGTCTCCCCGGCGCTCGTCGCGCTCGTCGCGTGGATTGCGCATCGCGCCGTCGACGCGCAGCCACTGCCCCTCTCGTCGCTCGACTGGATGCATCTCACGCTGTTCCATCCGCTCTGGTGCGCATGCCTCGGCGGCGGTCTTCGTGTCGCCGCGGGCGCGCTCGGCTCTGCTCGTGCGCAGGCGCGCTTCGTTTTGACCTGCGGCGCCGTCTTCGCGGTCGCGGGAGCGTTCCTCTGGGCTTCCGACGCGCTCGACACCGTCGGCCAGCGGCTCCTTGCGCCCGAGCGACCCTGGGTCGGCGAGGAAGCGCCCGTCTTCGGCGCAGGCTTCTGGAGCGCGCCCCTCTGGTACCGGCTCCTCGCTCTCTCCGGCGTGGTCCTCATCGTCGAGCTCGTCGCTGCCGTGCGGCGCCGCGAGAGCGCGGACGTCCTCTTCCTCTTCTCGACGCTCCTCGCGGCTCTCGCGGTCGGCTTCCGCGAGTACCGCTACCTCTACGTGCTGAGCTCGCTGCAGATCGTCGGCCTCGCCGTCGCGGCGCTCTCGGCCGGCCGCGCGCTCGCGAATCTCGCGCCGGCTTCTTCCCCGATCGCGCGGCTCGTACCGACCGCGGTGGTCGCACTGGCGCTCGTTCCTCTGCCGGTGCTGGAGGCGCGATCGAGCCGCCGCGCGCTCGGTTCGATCTGCGACGGGCTGCCGCTCGCCGAATCGCTCGCGACCTGGGTCGCCCAGGAGACTCCGGAGCCGCGAGCGCCCGGTTCGACGCGCGCCGAGTACGGCACCTTCGGTCCCTGGTCGATCGGGCACCACCTGCACGTCCTCGGGCGACGGCCCGTCGTCCTCGATCCGCTGAACTTCGACCTCGACGGCCGCTTCGACGAAGCCGTCGAAGCGACGTGGCGCGCGCCGGTAGCCGAAGCGCTGATGGAATCTCTCGCGCGGCGCGACGTCCGCTACGTCGTACTCACGAATCCCGCCGAGGAGATCGTCGGCGTGATGCGCCGTGCCGGCGCGCGCCCCGAGGACTACGCCGTGTTCCCCGGCGACGGACGCGTCGTCTTCCTGCCGTCGCTCCACGAGTTCGCGGCCTTCCGCCTCTTCATGCACGCGGGGTCGAGCGGAGAATTCGGGGGCCTGCAGCCGCGCTTCTTCACCGAGGCCGCGCAGGTCTACACGACCGGCTCCGCCGAGAGCGGCGACCAGCGCGAGATCGTGGTTCCGGACGGCCAGATCTACGAGGTGAAGCCCGGCGTCCGCATCACCGGCCGCGCAGATCCCGCGGATCGCTTCGTCGAGGTGCGCTGGCCGCTTCGCCTCGGCGAACGCAGCGTGAGCGAGCAGATCCTGAAGATCCCGATCGCAGCGGACGGACGCTTCGAGCTGCACACCGCGCTGCCCGCGCCGCACCGCGTGGAGAGCTTCGCGGTCGAGAGCGCCTACCGTCTCTCGACGGGCGAGCGCGCGGCCGAGGTCGTCGTTGGGCAGGACGAGATCGACGCGGGAGCGGTCGTCGAGGTCAGGTGGACGGAACGGGGATCGAGCCGCGTCGCACGGGCTCCGTCGGGAGCGGAGCAGCGATGACCTCCGGAACGACCTCGTGGCAAGAAGCGCAGTCGGCCTCGCGCACGGTCCGCGCCCTCGAGCACAGCGCGTGGGTGACCGCGATCGCTCTCGCGGCCGCGACGGTCGAGATGCTCGCCAGCGAAGGCGTGCACGCGGTCGGCGGGTTCGCGGAGGTCGTCGACGACGTCGGGGGCAGCGGCCGAAGACTCGTGCTCGTCGCCACGACGGATCCCGATGAGGCTGCCCGAGCCTCGGGCCTCCTCGTCGCCGGCTCTGGTAGTGTCACGGCAGGAGGCTTTCGCATGGCTCGCACTCCCTCGACGATGCTCGACCTCGGCACGATCGCACCCGATTTCCGCCTGCCGGATCCCTCCGGCAGGGTCGTCGCGCTCGACGACTTCCGGGACGACCCGGCGCTCGTGGTCGCATTCCTCTGCAACCACTGCCCCTTCGTCAAGCACATCCGCGAAGGGCTCGCGCGGTTCGGTCGCGACTACCAGGGCAAGATCGGGATGGTCGCGATCAACTCGAACGACGTCGAGCACTACCCCGCCGACGCTCCCCCGAAGATGGCCGAGGAGGCGAAGGAGGCGGGCTACGTCTTCCCGTACCTCTTCGACGCGAGCCAGTCGGTCGCGAAGGCGTATCGGGCGGCGTGCACGCCCGACTTCTTCCTCTTCGATCGGACCCGACGGCTCGTCTACCGCGGCCAGTTCGATGCGAGCCGGCCGGACAGCGGCATTCACGTCACGGGAGAGGACCTGCGCGCTGCGGTCGACGCGGTGCTCGCGGGGCAGGAGCCGAACGCGCAACAGCGGCCGAGCCTCGGGTGCAACATCAAGTGGAAAGAGGGGAACGAGCCGGCGTACGCGTGAGCGTCAGGCTCGAGCGAGATCCGGTGCGATGCGCTCCGCGAAGATCTCGATCTGCTCGAGGAAGCTCTCGAGACTCCGGCTGCGGAACCGCAGCGTGAGCACCGTCGCGCCGATTTCGGCGTAGCCGCGCGCGAGCGTCCGCATCTGCTCGCGGCCTTCGTCGGTCGACACGTCGAAGGCGCGCTCGGGCGTCAGCACGATCTCGAAGCGCTCGCCGCGCTCCTCGCGCGCGCGCCAGGAGGGCCACGAGCGCGCCTGCGCGAGCAGCGTGCGGAGCTCCTCCAGGTTCAAACGGAACGGATCCCAGCCGTCGGACCATTCGAGAGCCCTGCGGAGCGAGCGCGCACTGCGTCCCCCGACCCAGATCGGCACGCGCTCCTGCACGCCGCACGGGTCGATCACGAAGCCCTCGAAGCGGTAGTGACTCCCTGCGTACGACGGCTCGATCCGGCCGAAGGCCGCGCGGAGGGCAGCGAGGGCGTCCTCGTAGAGCGGCCCACGCTTCTCGAACTCGGCGTCGAGCAAGCGGAACTCCTCCTCGAGGCTTCCGACGCCGACGCCGAGGATCAAGCGGCCGCCGGAGATCCGGTCGAGCGTGCCGTAGCGCTTCGCGATCTCGAGAGGGTGGTGATACGGCAGCACGAGGACGTGCGTCGCGAGACGGATGCGCTCCGTGAAGCCGGCGATGAAGCCGAACGTCGCGAGCGGATCGTAGTAGCGCCCGCCGCGCTCGGCGACGACACCCGTCGGGATCCCGACGTGCTCGCTGCAGGTGAGGTGGTGGTAGCCGAGCCGGTCGGCCGCCTCGGCGATGCGGCGCAGCTCTGCCGGACCGGCTTCTCGCTCCCACGGCGCGCTCGCCTTCGGGTTCAGCGTGACGACGGGCGTGGTCAAGCCGAACCGCATCATCGTATCGAGAGGGGCACCGCCCCTCTCCTCCACGCGGCAAAGCCGCGCGGAGCCTCCTCTTCCCGCTCGCGTCCGCTCGGCCGCGCGCTGCGCGCGCGGAGGCTCGTGCGGGGGTCCACCTGCTAGCCGTCGAGACGGCGGCGGAGCTCGGCGAGGAGATCGCTCTCGTGCACGCGCTCCTGGCTCGTCTTGTCGCGGTCGCGCAGGGTGACCGTGCCGTCCTCGATCGTCTGGTGATCGATCGTGACGCCGAACGGCGTGCCGATCTCGTCCTGACGGCGATAGCGGCGTCCGATCGAGCCCGCCTGGTCGTACTGCGCGACCATGTGCGGTCGGAGGTGCGCGAAGATCTCCTGCGCCTTCTCCGGATGGCCGCCCTTCCGCAGCAGCGGGAACACCGCGACCTTCACCGGCGCGAGCCGCGGATGAAGGCGGAGCACGATGCGCGACTCGCCCTCGATCTCGTCTTCGTCGTACGCGTCGACGAGGAACGCGAGCGTCGCGCGGTCCGCGCCCGCGGCGGGCTCGATCACGTACGGGACGAAGCGCTCGCGGCTCTCCTCGTCGAAGTACGAGAGGTCCTTGCCGCTCCACTCGGCGTGCTGCTTCAGGTCGAAGTCCGTCCGGCTCGCGATGCCCTCGAGCTCGGACCAGCCGAACGGGAAACGGTACTCGACGTCGGCGCAGCCGCTCGCATAGTGCGCGAGCTCCTCGTTGCCGTGCTCGCGGAGACGCAGGTTCTCCGGCTTGATGCCGAGGCGCACGTACCAGTCGAAGCGCTCCTTCTTCCAGTACTCGTACCAGCGGAGCTCCTCGCCCGGCTTGACGAAGTACTCCATCTCCATCTGCTCGAACTCGCGCGTCCGGAAGAGGAAGTTGCCCGGAGTGATCTCGTTCCGGAACGACTTTCCCTGCTGCGCGATGCCGAACGGGAGCTTGCGGCGCTGCGTGTCGAGCACGTTCGCGAAGTTCACGAACATGCCTTGCGCGGTCTCGGGACGCAGGAAGACGACGTTCGCCGAGTCCTCGACCGGACCCATGAACGTCTTGAACATCAGGTTGAACTGGCGTGCGTCGGTCAGCTCGCCGCTGCACTCGCCGGGATGCTTCCCCTTCTCCTCCGGACAGGCGAGGTCGGTGAGATGGTCCGCGCGGAAGCGGTTCTTGCACTTCTTGCAGTCGACGAGCGGGTCGGTGAACCCGGCGACGTGCCCGGACGCTTCCCACACGCGTGGATGCATCAGGATCGAGCAGTCGAGCCCGACGATGTCGCCGCGCGACCAGACCATCTCGCGCCACCACGCGTCCTTGACGTTGCGGCGGAGCTCGACGCCGATCGGGCCGTAGTCCCAGCAGCTCGAAAGACCGCCGTAGATCTCGCTCGACTGAAAGACGAGGCCGCGCCGCTTGGCGAGGTTGACGATCCGCTCCATCCGATCGGAACGATCCGAGGAGCCGCTTCCAGACGCGCTCTTCTTGGCGTCGCCGTCCGTGCTCACTGCTTCCGACATGCGTGGTGCAGCTACCACGCGCCCCGCGCAGGGGAAAGTTTGCCCTCCGCGCACGAAGCGCGCGGCCTCGCGAAAGCGAGCGGGGGAGTGGAGAGATACCGGCCTTGCCGGCACCTCGGCGAGGGGGCGGGCCGCCCCCTCGCTCAGTGTCCGCGAGCGAGAGCCCCGTTGACCAGGCGGCGTGCGTCCTCGAAGCCGTACGGCTCGAGCACGCGGGCGCGCTCGGCGGCGGCGCGCACGATCTCCGCGTCGATCCGCTCGGGCAAGAGGAACAAGAGCGGCACGTCGCACGTCTCGGGCTGACGGCGAAGCTGCCGCGCGAGCGCGAAGCCCTGCCCTCCCTCGAGCGCGAGGTCGATCAGAACGGCGTCCGGACGACGCACGATCTCGAGCAGGTCTGCGGCCTGGCGGGCGTCGCAGGCGACCGAGCCCGCCGCGTCCGCTTCCGCGAGCGCCTGTCGCAGACCAGCGAGCTCGCGCAGCTGCGCGCTGACGATGATGATGCCGCCCAGCCGCCGCCCCACGCGCTTCTGGATGCGCGAGAGAATCGACTCGGGCTCGAGCGGCCGGCGCAGCCAGTCGACGGCGCCGAGCTCGAACCCGGTGCCGCTCTCCGGATCGGCGGCGTACACGACGGCGTCCAGCGCAGCGTCCTCGCCGGCGAGCTCGAAGGCGCGCTCGACGCACGGATCGAAGAGGTTCATCGCAAGGAGACGCCGTCGCGAGCGCGGCGGCTCTCCGTCTCCGGTCCAGTAGGTCGCCCCGGATCTCTCGGCGAGCTCGCTCGCCCACGCGTGCGCGCGAGGATCCGCATCGAGGAGCCAGAGAGCGAGCGAAGCGCCCGCGCCCGCGTCCGACTCGGCCGGCACGTCGAGCACGACCTCGGGCTCGCTCGCAGCGCCGTCGTCCTCGGTCGATCCGTCCCCGCTCGCGCTCGCCACGAAAGCCCCGTCGAGCTCGACATCGCCGGGAGCTTCGATCGCCTCGCCGTTCCGGGAGTCGACGCGGCCCACCTCTTCGATCTCGCCGAGGTCGAGCTCGACGGTCGTACTCGAGTCGTTCGTCTCCTCGAGAGAAGCGGCTGCCGCCGCCGCGATCTCGCCGAGGCGAAGATCGTCCGCATCGAGACCGGGGAGCGTGGTTGCGGGCTCGCCTTCCCCGCCGTCGTCGCCGTTCGTCGCCGCGATCGCTTCGCGCAGCGCGGCTTCGGCGAGGGGCGGCGCGCTCTCGCGCTGCCGAGCGCGCAGCAAGGACTCCTCCGCTTCCTGCAGCCGGTCCGTGACGGCGCGAAGCTCCTCCTCGAGGACGACGATCCGCTGCTCCCGCGCGATGATCTCCTGCTCGCGGCGAGCGCACTCGGCTTCCACTTCCTCGCGGCGGAACGACTCCGTGCCGCCGGCGAGCGCGGTCGCTTCGAGCTCCGAGACTCGTGCGCGGAGGCTCTCGATCTCCGCGCGTTGCGCGGCCTGGCTGCTCGACTCCTGGTTCTCGAGCTGGCGTGCGACGTCACGCGCCTCGCCGAGCCGCGAGCGCAGCTCCTCGATCTCGACGAGGTAGCTCTCCACCTCGGGAGCGAGCCGGCCCGCGTCCTCGCCGCCGCCGGCGGCCGCGAGCGAGCGCAGTGGATTCAAGAGCAGCGCCAGCAGGCGAAACGCGGGAGCGAGCGAGCGCAGGAACGCGGGCGTCAGCGGAGCGGCGTCGGTCGAAGCGAGCGCGAGCACCGCGATCGAGCGGTCGCGATCGAGGAGTGGAACGAGCGCCAGCGAGGATCGATCCGAGCGGATCTCGCGCAAAGCGGGAAGGAGCGGCTCCCGGCTCCCCGGCCCGAGGAGCAGAGCGCGCCGCTCGGCGACGGCACGCCGCGCGAGCGGGACTGCTTCCGCGTGCGCCTTGTGCGTCTCGAGAAGCGCCAGCTCCTCGGCCTCGAAGCCGCACGCGGCGAGCGAAGCGAGGTCGCCCGCTCCGAGGAGTGCACCAGCGGCCTGCTGCAGCCCGTCGACGACGCCACGCAGAAGACGCGTGGCCGTCTCGGGAGCGCTTTCCTCTTCGGCCTCGGCGCGCAGGTCCGCGCCGATCAGCTCACGGACGAGCCGCGTCGACAGGAATCGATACGGGTCGTTCGGCTTTCGCTCGTCACCGTCCAACAGACTACCCCCTACTGCCGGCGTGACGGTCGCTTCATCGACCGACATGGATCTTGCGCCCCTCCTCGACCCCGAGTCGTGCCTCCTGAACATCGGCGTGCCTGCGCGCCGACTTGACGACCGCTTCGGCGCCCAGATCGTTCAAGTCCGATTCCGTTTGGGCCGAAGCCAGGACAAGGCGCGCGGCTGCGCCAGCGGGGTCCGTATGGGCGGTGAGGGAAGGGGAGGCAATCCGGGCGAAGGCGCATCGGGAGGACGCCTGCTGATGCTGCGCGCGGACGGCTGCCTCCTGTGCATCGCGCTCGAAGCCGTCGAGGGCGTCTTCGAGGACGAGCCCGATCGTGTCGCGAGCTGGCCGGTCGTCGACTGGGCGACGGTCTCGGGTCTGGCGGACGCAGGAGCGGAGCGAAGCGAGTCGTCACAGCTCGTTCTCGTTCGCACCGGAGCGAGCCACGTCGCGCTTCGCGTGGAAGCGTGTCTCGGCGTGCGCTCGATCTCGCTGCTCGACCACCCGCCCGTGCCGACGTACTTGACCGATCCGCACGGGCACCCGCTCTGCTACCTGCTGAACCTCGATCGCCGCGTTCACTTCCTCGTCGAGCCGGGCGCGCTCGCGCGAGCGGCGGATCGGGAGCGCCATCCGGCCGGGTCCTCGAACGGCGCGGGACACTCTCCCGAGGCGGTCGGATCATGACGGCCCCTCGCCTGCTCGTCGTCGACGACTCGCTCACCATCCGACGAGCGCTCGAGTTCATCCTGAAGCCGCGCGGCTTCGTCCTCGAGTTCGCGGCCGACGGGCGCGAAGCGCTCGACCGCGCGGCTTCGTTCCGTCCCGATCTCGTCCTGCTCGACTACGTGCTGCCCGACATGCGCGGGCCGGACGTCTGCTCCGCGCTCGCCGCTCTTCCGGTGACGGCGCGGACGCCGGTGATCCTGGTCTCCGCGAAGGGAGCTTCGATCCGCCAGGCGTACCAGGACGCACAGAACGTCGTCAGCTACGTCACGAAGCCGTTCAAACCGCAGATCGTCGTGTCGGTCGTCGACAACGCCCTCTCGCGAAGCCTTCCGGAGTCGGAGAGCGCACCGTCGGCGGAGCCCGAGCCGCTTCCCGCGACGCCGACCGCCTATCCAACACTTCGTCCGGCGACGGTCGAGGAGACGTTCTCGACGCTGCTCGCGCAGCTCGAGGATGCGGTGTCGACCGAGACGAGGAAGACCGCACCGGCCGTCGCTCCGATCCCGCTCGAGCGGCTCGGAGCATCTCTGCGCGGTGCGCGAGAGCTGCTGAGGGAGATCGAGGAGCATCTGAGCGGCGAGGCGGTCGCCCCGTATCGGCTGCGGGCGGACGGCTCGTTCGCCAACATCGCCGCGACGCTCCTCGACACGCACCGCATGCTCTGCCAGGCGACGCTCGCGCTCGCCGCAGGTGGAGCGCCCGGGCCTCGCCTGCCGGTGCCGCCGCGGATCGTCGTCGCGGTCCCACCCGACCACGAATCGAAAGCCGCGCTCGGCGCGATCGTCGAAGCGCAGCCGGCCGGTGAAACGCTTCTCGTCGATCGAGACTTCGCGTGCCTGCCGCACGTCGTTCACCTTCTCCAGCCGGATCTCCTCATCGGCGTGCCGGGAGCGGACGAGGCTCTCGACGCCGCGCTGGAGAGAAGCGCGCCGCTCGGCGCGGAGCAGACGAGGCGCTTCGCGCTCGTCGCGCCCGAGGCGAGCCTGGAAGAGCGCTTCGGCGCATACCAGCCGCTCTCGGATCCCGACCAGCTCGCCCGCATCGCGGGCGAGACGAGCGCCGCGGTCCGGCCCGGCGTTCCGACGTCCGTCGACGCGGACTTCGAGGTTCTCTCGCTGTGAGCACGAAGGCGAAAGGTTGCGACGGAGGGCGGAGATGAGCACCGGAGCGGACCTCGCGACGCGCGCGGACTACTGCGTCTTCCACCGGGCCGGACGGGACTTCGCGATCTCGACGCATCTCGCCAAAGAGGTGATCGAGACCAAGTCGTTCACTCCGATTCCGAGCGCTCCCCCGGAGCTCCTCGGAGCGCTGAACGTGCGCGGCGAGGTCGTCCCTCTCGTGGCCCTCGACTCGTTCCTCGGCTTGCCCGAACGTGCACCGACGCGAGGCGACGCGCTGCTCGTGCTCGGACTCTCGGACTTGCGTTTCGCGACGATCGTCGATCGAGTCGACACCGTCAAGCACTTCGCACCGTGGGAGATCCGGCGGGAAGAAGTCGCCGGGAAGAGGCGCGATCCTCTCGTGCGCGGGATCGCCGGCAACGCCGAAGCGCGTATCGAAGTTCTCGACGGCGAGGGATTGTTCGCCGCGGTGGTGGAGTGCGTCGGCGAGGGCTTTCGCCGCGCCGCCCGTCTCGAGAGCGAGGCCGCCGGGCCTGCGCTCGCCGGAGCGCCGGACCACGGCGTTCCGGAGGAGGATTGAACGATGGCCTCTCCGTCTCGACCTCTGACGGTCGGCTCGCGAAACCGGATCGCCAGTGCCGGCCGCGCGGCGACCGAGCCACGCCGCGCCGGTGCCCTGCGGCTCGCGGTTCTCTCGACCGCTCTCGCCGTACTCGCCGGCGGCGCGACCTTCGTCGCGACGCGCTGGCTTCTCGAGCAACGCAGCCTCGTGCATCTCGAAGCGGTACGAGACGCCGCGCACCACGACCTTGCGGCCCTGATCGACGGCGTGCGCGGTCAGGCCGCGGACGTCGCCGAGGACGAGCGGACGGCGACGGCGCTCGGCGCGTTCGCGAGCGGCTTCCAGCAAGCACAGAGCGGCGTCGCGAACCGGCGTCCCGAAGAGCTCGCAGGCTTCCGGGAGAAGCTGAAGCGCTTCTACGAGAGCGAAGTCGTTCCCGGGGCGAACGGCGAGATCGAGGCTTCGCTCGAAACGCTCTATCCCGACGAGGGCCCCGCCAGCGCCGCCGTCCTCCTGCAAGCGCTCTACCTCGCCGGCGCGCGCGGACGCGACGCGTCCGCCTCCGACGTCGCGGCGAGCGGTTACGAGAGCGCGCACGCGCGTCACGACTCCTGGCTGAAGGGATCGGCGGCCGCGCAGGGCTGGGAGAACGTCTACCTCGTCGACGCCGCGGGCCGCGTGCTCTACGCCGCCGAGAAGGGTCCGGAGACGTTCACGAGCCTCAGCGACGGACCGCATCGGGGCACGGGCCTCGCGCGCGCCGCCTCGCGCGTCGCTTCCGCGACGGAGCCGGGCGAGGTGTCGTTCACGGACGCCGCGAGCGGCGCGATCGACCCGACGCCGCGGCTCTATGCGAGCGCGCCGGTGTTCTCGAACGGGCAGCGCATCGGCGCGGTGATCGCCGAGATCGGCGTCGACCGCATCGATCAGGCGCTTCTGCCCGGCGCCGGCGCACAGCGCTGGCAGCGTGCGGGGCTCGAGCAGGACGGCGAGATCCTCGCCGTCGCCGGTGACGGCAGCCTCCGCAGCACGCCGCGCGACGCTTCGATGGGCGACCACGACCTCGCCAACGAGGCTTCGCCGGGTCTTCGCGAAGCGCTCGCCGGCAGCGCGTCGACGGGGAGCTTCGACGCCGCCGGCGGACCTCTCCTCGCCTCCTATGCACCGATCGAGGTCGGAAGCGGGCGCTGGGTCATCGCGGCCGAGCGGCCCGCCTCGGGCGTCGTCGCGGCGCTGCACGTCCTTCTTCCGATTCTCGTCGGCATCGCGGTCGTCGCCGCCTGCCTCGGTTGGATCGTCGGCGCCCGCCTGTGGAGCTCGTACGCCGGGCGCCTCCGCGAGATCTCCGGCGTCGTCCAGAAGGCACAGCGAGGCGATCGTCAAGCACGTCTCGAGGTGAAGCAGGAGGGCGCCGTCGGCGAGCTCGCGGCTTCGATCGATCGCCTCCTCGAGGAGCGCGCCTCCGTCCTCGAGCGCGCCGAGCAGGAGAGCCACCGACTGTCGCGGGAAGCAGACGCGATCCTCCGCGTCGCGGAGGAGGCGGCGAACGGCGGACCGGTCGGGCGCGCGAACGTCGGAAACGGTCCTCTCGCCAACGTCTCCGTCGCATTGAACGTGACGCTCGAGACGATCGACAAGCTGTCCGAGAGCCTTCGCTCCGTGTCGACACGCGTCGGCACCTCGGCGACCGAGATCCGCTCCGCGGCCGAAGCGACGTCCTCCGGCGCCGCGCAGCAAACGCGCGAGTGCAACGAGACGCTGACGAACACCCAGTCCTTGCGGACCGAGGGCGGCCGCATGGCCGAGAGGTGCACCTCCGCTCTCGAGATCGCGCGGCGCACGCAGCAGGCCGGCCATCTCGGCGAGACGGCGATCCGCGACCTGATCGCCGGGATGGACTTCCTGCAGCGCGAGACGCGCGCCGCGACCGTCAAGATCAAGCGGCTCGGGGAGCGCTCGATGCAGGTTTCGGCGATCATCGGAACGATCTCGAAGATGTCCGCGCAGACGGACATGCTCGCGCTGAACGCGGCGATCGAAGCCTCGCGTGCGGGCGAGCAGGGTCAGGGCTTCACGCTCGTCGCCGACGAGGTCCGGAAGCTCGCCGAACGCGCCGCCTCCGCCGCGAAGGAGATCGAGCGCCTGATCGGCAGCATCCAGTCCGACATCGGCGACGCCGTCAGCGGGATGGAGCGGCAGGGAGAGCGGATCGAGATCCAGTCCGCCGCCGCGACCCAGGCGCAGCACGCGCTCGAAAAGGTCGCTGGCGTCACCGCCGAAGCGTCGACGGCGCTCGAGGAGATCGCGAAGGCCGCCGAGACGCAGGCGGGAGCCGCCGAGAAGGTCGGCGAGGCGGTCTCGCGCATCGCCGAGCGCGCCACCGGAGTACAGAGGTCGAGCGATCAGACGCGCCGATCGAGCGGCGAGCTTCTCGGTCTCTCCGAAGAGCTGCGCGCTCACATCGAGCACGCCGAATCGTAGGCGCACCCGCCGATGGGAGCTCATCCCCCACACGCCGAAGGCGCCGCTCCGATGCAGGAGTCGGAGCTAGGAGCGCTACGCGACATCTTCCTCGACGAGGCCGACGATCTCCTGTCGCTGATGAGCGATCGTCTCGGTCGCATCTCGAACGCGGAGACGGAGGACGAGGAGGCGAGCCTCGACGAGGTCGCCGCCGCCGGACACACGCTACGCGGCTCGGCCGCGCTGGCGCAGCTTCCCGGCCTGAGCCGCGCCGGGGCCGTCTTCGAGCGCGCCGCGGAGCTCGTCGGCGAGCACGCGCAGCGAAACGCCGACACGGCGCGATCTCTCGTGCGCGAGGCGCTCGCGGCTCTCGGTCCGGCGCGCCGGATGGTCGAAGCGGCGCGCGCCGGCGCGGTCGGAACTCAGGAGTCGCTCGTACGGGAGCTCCTAGAGACGTTCTCGCCCGCGTATCACGACGAGCTCGCCCCGGGGCGAGTCGACGACGAGGAGCCGCAGGAGACGCCGGCGCAGCTCTTCGGGCCGGACATCGGGAACGGCAACGGAGCCGGCAGCGAGCCGGGCGATCTCGACGCTTCGAGCGCGGGAGTGTTCTGGGAGAATCCCGCAGGCGATCTCCGCTCCTTCGACGCCGGCGAGAGCAGCGCCGGCTCGTCGCCGAAGGAAGGCTTCGCTCTCACGACGGACACGTCGCCCGAGGACGACGCCGGGGGAAGCGACTTCGAGACGAGCTTCGACGCGGACCTCGCCGCGAGCCTGGCGGAGACGTTCCAGAGCGAGCTGAAGGAGCTCCTCACCGACGTTCCCGACCTGCTCGGCGGGCTCGTCGACCCGGCGGAGCAGATGAACCTCTGCGCCGATCTCGCACGCATCTTCCACACCGTGAAGGGAAGCGCCGCGACCGTCGGTCGCGAGCACTGCCGCGACCTCGGCTACGCGTTGCAGCAGGCGTTCGAGCGGCCGATGGAGGACCCCTCCCTCCTCCCGCTTCGACCGGAGTTCGCGGACGAGATCGCAGCACCGCTGCAGGAGGTGTTCCTCGCAGCAGGTCTCGAGCCGCCGCTCGCGGCGCTGGAGCTGGTCCGCGGCATCGCGGGGGCGAGCCTGCGCGACGACGACGACGGAGGTGACGCGGAAGCCTCTCCGCTCGCGTCGATCGCGTCCGACGAATCGAGCGTGCCCGACGCCGCGAGCGAGCCTCCGGTCGAGCCGGAGATCATGGAAGCGTTCACGCTCGACGCGGACACGGCGCTCGACGCCTGTGAGGGCGCAATCCTCGGACTCGAGCGCAATCCCACCGATCGAGGACCGCTCCGTACGTTGTTCCGCCAGTTCCACACGCTGAAGGGGGCCGCGGCCGCCGTCGGTCTGTCGCGCATCGCGGAGCAGCTCCACGCGGGCGAAACGCTCCTCGAGGAATCGATCGACAGAGGGCCGCCCATCGAAGGCGAGCGCTTCGTCGAGCTCCTCCTCGAGATCCTCGACTCGATGGCGGGCATGATCGCGGAAGCACGCGGCATCGCGCACGAGCATCGGATCCTCGCGGACGTCGAGACGCGCATCGCGGAGGTGGTCGCGGAATCCGCCGGCTCCGCGACGGCGCCGCACCCGGAGACCGGACCTCTCGCGGCCGACTCGATCGGAGCGACGTCGCCCTCGGCTTCGCGTGCTGCGCTTGCGTCGTCGCACGAGCCGTCGTCGATCGCTTCGCCCTCCGCCGCGGCACCGGCGCGGACCGAAGCCTCCACGACGCTCCTCTCCCCTCCCTCGACGGCGACGGGCGACGCCGACACCGCGATCGTCCGCGTGCACGCGAGCCGCCTCGACCTCCTGATGAGCCGCGTGAGCGAGCTCGTCGTCAGCCGGACGCGCATGGAAGACGCGATGAGCGCCATCCGCGACCTGCGCGACAAGCTGCACCTCGGACGCCTCCGCTTGAACGAGACGACGGAGAGCTTCCGCGGCTTCGAGTTCAACTCGACCGCGCCCTCGGGATCGGACGGCGCGAGCACGGGCTCGCACCTTCCGGAGGACTTCAGCGATCTCGAGTTCGACAAGTACGACGACTTCAACGTGCTCACGCGGACGCTCGTCGAGCTCACCGCGGACGCGGGCGAGATGCTCGAGCAGCTGAACGTTCTGCTCGATGCGGTGGGCGAGGAAGGCCGGCAGGTCTCGAAGGTGACCTCGAGCCTGCAGCGCACCGTCAGCGCGATGCGCCTCCTCTCGCTCGACGCGCTCTTCCGGAAGCTGCAACGCGCCGTACGCGACGCGGCGCGACAGATGCGACGTCCGGTCGAGGTGGTGTGCGTCGGCGGCGACGTGCAGCTCGACCGCGGCTTGATCGAATCGCTCTACGGGCCTCTCCTGCACGTCGTGCGGAACGCCGTCTCGCACGGCATCGAGCTTCCCGAGACGCGAACCACGGCCGGGAAGCGTCCGGAGGGTCGCGTCACGATCGAAGCGGTGCAGCGTCAAGGATCGGTCGAGATCGCGGTCCGCGACGACGGACGCGGCCTCGACTTCCCGGCGATCCGAGCGAAGGCCGAGCGTCTCGGCATGCTGCCGCCGGGAGTGCCCGCCGATCGCGAGCAGCTCGCGCGCATGATCTTCCGGCCGGGCTTCTCGACGAAGGAGCGCGTCGACGACCTCTCGGGGCGCGGCATCGGCATGGACGTCGTCGCGAGCGAGGTCGAGCAGCTCCGCGGCACGGTCTCGGTCGAATCGCGCGACGGCCAGGGCTCGACGTTCCGCATCACCCTGCCCCTGACCGCGATGATCGAGCAGGTGCTCGTGCTCCGCGTCGGCGACCAGTCGCTGGCGCTGTCGCAGGGGCCGATCGAGACCGTGATCTACATCGACTCGGAGCACATCGAGCGAACCGAGCAGGGTCTTCGCGTGCGGGTCGGAGACGCGGTGCTGCCCGCGCTCTCGCTCGCGACGCTCGCCGGCAAGAAGATGGGACATCCGACGACGGCGCTCGTGTTGCGCAGCGCCGACGAAGGCGGCCAGCGGGTCGCGCTCCTCGTCGATCGCATCGAGGCGCAGCGCGAAGCCGTCGTACGGCCTCTCGGCCGGCTCTTCTCGGGGCATCCGTTCATCACGAGCGCGACGTTCGCCGGCGACGGGCAGGTCGTCTTCGTGCTCGACGCCGCTCGCCTGCCCGGCCTCGCGACTCGTGCGCTGCCGGCGCCGTCGATCGAGGTGGTCGACGAGGTCGAGGAGGTCGAGGAGCAGGCCGCGAAGCCCGCGCCCCTCGAAGCGATGGTGCTCTGGGCCGACGACTCGATCAGCGTGCGCAAGCTCGCGGGGCTTTTTCTCTCCGCGGAGGGCTGGACCGGGGAGACGGCGGTCGACGGCATCGACGCGCTCGACAAGCTCCGGCGCGGACGGTTCCGCATCGTCGTGACGGACCTCGAGATGCCGCGCATGCACGGTTACGAGCTCCTGCAGGAGATCCGCTCCGATCCGCAGCTCCAGGATCTCCCGGTCGTCGTCTGCAGCTCGCGGTCGAGCGAGAAGCATCGCCAGCGCGCGCGCGAGGCGGGCGCGAACGGATACTTGACGAAGCCGTTCACCCAGGAGACGCTCGCCGCGGTTCTGCGCGAGTACCTCGGCGGAGCCGTACCGGGCTGACCCAGCGTGGGCCCGCGGCGCTCGCCTGGGTTCCGCGCGGTTGGTAAGGCTGCGCCCATGGCGTGGGTGCGCGGAGGAGCAGCGGGCCTGCTCGTCGCGATGGCGGGGAGCTTCGACACGATCGTCGTGTGGATCCTGGCCCTGATCGCGTTCCTCTCGTTCCGCGACCTCGGTCGGCGCGAGACGACGGAGCTCGACGGGTCCGGGACGGAGGACTGGACGGGCTGGCTCCTGCAGGGTGCCTTCCTGGTCATCCTCGCGGCCGCCGCGTGGGACAACCGCAGCTCGCCGACCTCCTCCGTCTACCCTCTGGTAGCCGAGGCCTTCGGGCTCGCGCTGATCGGCGGCGCGCTCCTTCTCCGGCGTCGCACGCAGGAGGCGATGGGAAGGCACTTCACCGTGCGCATCCAGTCGTCGCCGGGACACGAGCTCGTGCAGACGGGCCCGTTCCGCGTCCTGCGCCATCCGAGCTACGCGAGCCTCGGCCTCCTGGCGCTCGGGACGGCGCTCTCGACGCGCAGCCTGCACGCGCTCCTCGCGACGGCGCTCGTCTGGGTCCCCGCCGTCGCGATCCGGATCGCACGCGAGGAGTCGTTCCTCGCGCGCCGCTTCGGCGCCGCGTATCAGAGCTACGCGCAGCGCACCTGGCGCCTCGTCCCGGGGGTCTTCTGAGCCTCGAGGCGATGCGCAACGCGCTCAGCGTCGACGTCGAAGACTGGTACCACGATGCGAGCCGCCCCGAGGGAGATGCGCGCGCCGAGGAGATCGCGGCCGTGGGAACGCGGGTCGAGCGAAACCTCGAGCGCCTGCTCGAGCTCTTCGCGGCGCACGGCGCGCGCGCGACGTTCTTCTTCCTCGCCGACGTCGCACGTGCGAACGCGCGTCTCGTGCGTGAGGTCGTCGGTGCAGGACACGAGATCGCTTGCCACGGGCTCGCGCACCGGCCCGCCCCGACGCGCGCGCGAAGCGAGCTCCTCGAGGACGTGCGAAGCGCACGAGCGATCGTCGAGGGCGTCGCGGGCGTGCCCGTCCAGGGCTTTCGCGCGCCTTACTTCATCCATCATCCGCGCGACCTCTGGGTGCTCGACGTCCTCGCCGAATGCGGACTCCGCTACGACTCGAGCTACATGCCGATCCGCTACCACCCCGGCTCCGTGCCGAAGCTCGACGAGCGCGGCGGACCGGTGCGCATGCCGAGCGGGATCTGGGAGTTCCCGCTGCCGCTCTCGCGCGTGCCGAGCGGGCACGTGCTGCCGTGCGCGGCCGGCGGCTTCACGCTTCGCGCGCTGCCGTTCGCGATCACCCGCCGCTACCTCGCGCGCTTCAACCGCGACGTCGGACCGGCCGTCGTCTACACGCATCCGTGGGAGATCGACCCCGACTCGCCGAAGCTCCCCGGGACGCGCGCACACGTCCGCTGGTTCAACACGGTGGGACGCGCGCGCATGAGCGAGAAGCTCGCGCGGCTGCTGCAGACGTTCCGCTTCGCGCCGCTCGCGGAGGTGTATGCCGCGGAGCTGGGGGATGTTGCGGACGGCGACGCGCCACCGGTTTCGCCCGCTTGAATCCGCCCGCACGGATCGCCTGGCGTTCGGAGCTCGCATCGCGAGGTCGAGCCGTAGCCAGCACGCTGGTCGCGGTACTCCTCATCTCGGCACCCGCGATTTGGAACGGCTATCCCCTCGTGTACTCGGATACGGGAACGTACGTGCACAGCTCGTTCGGGCTGCGCGTTCCCTTCGATAGGCCACCGTTCTACGGCGTTTTTCTTCTGCTGACGCACGCGGGCCTGACGTTGTGGACCGTCCCCTTGGCGCAATCCGCCATACTCGTGGGACTTCTCCGGATCCTCGTCTCCAGCGAGCTGAACCGCCTGTGTCCACGTGGGCGGGACGTCACCCTCGTCGCCCTGGCCGCGTTCCTGACGATTGGAACGCCCCTACCGTGGTTCACTGCGCAGCTCGTGCCCGATGCGATGACCGGCTCCGGCGTCCTGGCCCTCTTCTTGATGGTGCGGGGGAGGACTGCCTGCCCGATGGAGAAGTGGTTCGTGCGCGTCACCTTCGTCGTGTTCATGCTCGTGCATCTCTCGCACCTTGCACTCGGAATC